>CAZJCW010000145.1:0-10608 GCA_964544365.1 uncultured Alsobacter sp. | reverse complement strand
TGGCCAGGATCGGGACGAAGCCGAGCTGGTACAGCGCCTCCTCGATCCCCACCGCAAGCTCGGCGAAGAAGGGGTTGGTCAGGTCGCTGATGACCATGCCGACGAAGCTGGAGGTGGCGGTGCGCAGGTTCGCGGCGCCGCGGTTGTAGACGTAGCCGAACCGCTGGATGACCGCTTCGACGCGCTCGCGCGTCTCGGTCCTGACGAGGGCCGAGCCCTTCAGGACGAGCGACACGGTCGACTTCGACACGCCGGCGGCGCGCGCGATGTCGACGATCGTCGTCGGCCGGCTGTTGCCGGTCCTCGGGTCGCCCATCCTCGTGTCCCTCACCCCGACCGCGTTGCGCGGCTATCCTTTGGAACGGTCCAAGTCGTTGGTCTGGAAAAATCCAGGCTCTTTCATAACCGCTTGTTCTATCTGCCTTAATGGAAGAACGAAGTGGTTACTGCTTGACTTTGGAACGTTCTAATGCGGAAAGTGACTCAAGGGTGAAGGCCTGTCAAGCGGGCCGCAACATCCAAACCGTCGCAGGTCGGCGGGCATTTGGGGACAACGCGCAGGAGACGAGCATGCCCAGCCTTGTTTTGCCGTCGGCCGACGGCTCGCTGGCGACTTTCACCGTGGGCGAGGCCTCGCCCTATCCGCTGTCCCATCAGGGCGGCTTCCCGCGCGTCGTCCTGGCGGCCGCCCACGTCGTCGCCGATCCGGTCGCGCTCACCGATCCGTGGCGGACGCCGGCCGTCGACTGGGATGCCACGCTCGCCTTCCGGCGGCACCTGTGGGGCCTCGGGTTCTCGGTGGCCGAGGCGATGGACACGTCCCAGCGCGGCATGGGGCTCGACTGGGGCGGGGCGAAGGAGCTGATCGCGCGCTCGCTGGCCGAGGCGCGGACGATCCCGGGGGCCGCTCTCGCCTGCGGCGCCGGGACGGACCAGCTCGATCCGTCCGCCGCCCGGACGCTCGACGACGTCATCCGCGCCTACGAGGAGCAGATGGAGCACGTCGAGGCGCATGGCGGCCGCATCATCCTGATGGCGAGCCGCGCGCTGTGCCGCCTCGCGGCGGGGCGGGACGACTATCTCGCGGTCTATGGCCGGCTCGTCGCCCAGGCGAAGGACAAGGTGATCCTCCACTGGCTCGGTGACATGTTCGACCCGCAGCTCGCCGGGTACTGGGGCTCGCGCGATGTCGACGAGGCGATGGCCACCTGCCTGTCGCTGATCGAACGCCATGCCGACAAGGTCGACGGCATCAAGATCTCGCTGCTGGAGGCCTCGCACGAGACGCGGATGCGCGCCATGCTCCCCGCCGGGGTCAAGATGTACACCGGCGACGACTTCAACTACGCCGAACTGATCGCCGGCGACGGCCGGCATGTCTCGCACGGCCTGCTGGGCATCTTCGATCCCATCGCCCCCGCGGCGGCGGCGGCGCTCGACCGGCTCGCCGCGGGCGACCTCGACGGCTATCACGCCATCCTCGGCCCGACGGTGCCTCTGTCGCGGCGGATCTTCGAGGCGCCGACGCAGTTCTACAAGGCCGGCGTCGTGTTCATGGCGTGGCTCAACGGCTTCCAGGACCACTTCCGCATGGTCGGCGGCGTGGAATCGGCGCGCGGCGTGCTGCACTACGCCGATGTCTTCCGCCTCGCGGCGCAGGCCCGGCTCCTCGTCGATCCCGACCGCGCCGCCGCCCGGATGAAGGCGCTGCTGGCGGTGAACGGCATCGCCTGAACGGCGTGCAAGGCAGCCTCGCGGGCCTGCCGCTCGCACCCGCGCGGACACGGTGCTAGAACGCCTGCCTGCAGGGGCCGGGAGAGCCCTCAGCACCCGGCCCTAGGGGAGACGACGCCGTGAGCCAAATCGCACTCGATGCAGCATCGACCTTGCCCGCCGACGGCGCGGCCGGAGCCCTCGCCGGGCGGATCTGGCGGCCTGACGCCGGGGGCCCCTCGGTCGTCGCGATTCGCGGGACCGGAGGCGCCGTGCGCGTCGTCGACATCTCGCGGAGCTTCGCGACCATGCGCGATCTCTGCGAGCAGGACGATCCCGCCCGCGCGCTCGCCGAGGCGGACGGCGAGGACGTCGGCAGCCTCGACGACATCCTCGGCAACACGCCGCCGGACGGCCGCGACGAGGATCGGCCCTGGCTGATGTCGCCCGTCGACCTGCAGGCCGTGAAGGCGGCCGGCGTCACCTTCGCGATCTCCATGCTGGAGCGGGTGATCGAGGAACGCGCCCGCGGCGACTACAACGCCGCCGCGTCGATCCGGCAGGAGATCACGGCGCTGGTCGGCGACGACCTGTCGCGCCTCAAGCCCGGTTCGCCCGAGGCGATGCGCCTCAAGGAGGTGCTGATCGCGCAGGGGGCGTGGAGCCAGTATCTCGAGGTCGGCATCGGCCCGGACGCCGAGATCTTCACCAAGGCCCCGCCCATGGCGAGCGTCGGCACCGGCGCCGATGCGGGCATCCACCCGGTCTCGACGTGGAACAACCCCGAACCCGAGGTCGTGCTCGTCGTCGCCTCGACCGGAGCCATCGTCGGCGCGACGCTCGGCAACGACGTCAACCTGCGCGACGTCGAGGGGCGCTCGGCCCTCCTGCTCGGCAAGGCAAAGGACAACAACGCCTCGGCCACGCTCGGCCCGTTCGTGCGCTTCTTCGACGCCACCTTCTCCATCGACGAGCTGCGCCGCGCCGAGCTCAGCCTGGCGGTCCACGGGCCGGACGGCTATGTCCTGAACGGGTCCTCCAGCCTGTCGCGGATCAGCCGCGACTTCACGGACCTTGCCGCGCAGATGCTCGGCCGGCACCACCAGTACCCCGACGGCGCGGTGCTCTACACCGGCACGCTGTTCGCGCCGATCGAGGACCGCGACACGCCCGGCAAGGGCTTCACGCACAAGGTCGGCGACATCGTCACCATCGCGACGCCGAAGCTCGGCGCGCTGGTCAACCGCATCCGCCTGTCGACCGAATGCCCGCCGTGGACGTTCGGCGCCTCGCACCTCATGCGCAATCTCGCCCGCCGCGGGCTGATCTGAAACCCGCACTTCTTCCAGTCCGTCACGGAACCGCTGCCATGTCCGACAACTTCAAGAACCTCATCGCCGGCGAATGGGTCGAGGGCGCCTCCGCCAACGCCAACGTCAACCCGTCCAACACGAACGACGTCGTGGGCCACTATGCCCGCGCCTCGCGCGCCCAGGCCGACGATGCCATCGCCGCGGCCAAGGCTGCGTTCCCCGCCTGGTCGCGCTCGACGCCCCAGGAGCGCTACGAGATCCTGAAGAAGGCGTCGGACGAGATCCTCGCCCGCAAGGACGAGCTCGGCCGCCTGCTCTCCCGCGAGGAGGGCAAGACGCTTCCCGAGGGCATCGGCGAGGCCACCCGCGCCGGCCAGATCTTCGCCTTCTTCGCCGGCGAGTGCCTGCGCCTCTCCGGCGAGAAGCTCGCCTCGATCCGGCCCGGCGTGGACGTCGACATGACGCGCGAGCCCGTCGGCGTCGTCGGCATGATCACGCCGTGGAACTTCCCGATCGCCATCCCGGCCTGGAAGATCGCGCCCGCGCTGGCCTACGGCAACACGGTGGTGTTCAAGCCGGCCGACCTCGGTCCCGGTTCGGCCTGGGCACTCGTCGACATCATCCATCGCGCCGGCTGCCCGAAGGGCGTCCTGAACCTCGTCATGGGCCGCGGCTCGGAAGTCGGACAGGCGATCCTCGAGAACAGGGACGTCACCGCCGTCACCTTCACCGGGTCGGTCTCGACCGGTCGCCGCGTCGCCGCGGCCTGCGTCGCCGCGACACCGATGAAGAAGGTGCAGCTCGAGATGGGCGGCAAGAACCCGCTCGTGGTGCTGGACGACGCCGACCTGAAGACCGCCGTTGAATGCGCCGTCAACGGCGCCTTCTTCTCCACCGGCCAGCGTTGCACGGCCTCGTCGCGCCTCATCGTCCAGGCCGGGATCCACGACCGCTTCGTCGAGGCGATGACGGAGCGCCTGAAGGGCCTCGTCATCGACGACGCGCTGAAGGCGGGCACCCACATCGGGCCCGTGGTCGACCAGTCGCAGCTCGACCAGGACCTGAAATACGTCGCCATCGCCAAGGAGGAGGGCGGCACCCTGCACTGGGGCGGGGAGCTGCTCAACCGCGAGACGCCCGGCTTCTACATGCAGCCGGCGCTGATCACGAACACCACCAACGCCATGCGCATCTCGCGCGAGGAGGTGTTCGGCCCCGTCGCCAACGTGATCCGCGTGAAGGACTACGACGAGGCGCTCGCCGTCGCCAACGACACCGAGTTCGGCCTGTCGTCCGGCATCTGCACGTCGAGCCTGAAGTTCGCCTCGCACTTCAAGCGCAACAGCGAGGCCGGCATGGTGATGGTCAACCTGCCGACCGCCGGCGTCGACTACCACGTCCCCTTCGGCGGCCGGAAGGGCTCGAGCTATGGCTCTCGCGAGCAGGGCGCCTATGCGCGGGAGTTCTACACCACGGTGAAGACCGCCTACACCTTCCCGGGGTGACGGCTCCGCCATGGCGCGATACGGCCGTGCCGGACTGCTGGCGACCGCGCTCGCCCTGGTGGCTTCGTGGCCGCCAGGCTCCGCGCGTGCGGCGCAGTCCTGCATCCAGACCTACGACCGGAGCGGAGCCGTCACCGGGCGCTACTGCGCCGACGGCCTCGTCGATCCGGGCGGACCGAACGAGGCGCAGAGTACCGGCGAGGCCGCTCGCCGGCCTCGCGGGCCCGCTCCCGGCGTT
This sequence comes from uncultured Alsobacter sp., assembly GCA_964544365.1. Lineage (GTDB taxonomy): Bacteria > Pseudomonadota > Alphaproteobacteria > Rhizobiales > Beijerinckiaceae > Alsobacter. The sequence continues at coordinate 5,839 of CAZJCW010000145.1, read as the reverse complement.
CGTGCCGCGCCCGCCGGCGGCGAGATCCGGTGCGACGGGCGCAACGGCCGGTGCCGGGGAACGTTCTCGCTCCGGTGAAGCCTGTCGCAAGGCGGCCCCTGCCCCCGTTTCGCCACCATCATGAACGGAACGTTCGGTTCGCGTTCAGGTTGAAAACATCACTGTAGACCCCAACAGGCGCGGTCGGCGGGAGCAACGCCGGAGACGCCAAGGGAGTGCGTGATGTCGAAGAAGACCCTCATCGGAACCCTCGCGGGTGCCGTCGCCATGGGCGGCATGATCATCGCCAGCGCCCAGCCGGCCGAAGCCCAGTGGCGTCGCGGCGGCTGGGGCGGCCATGGCGGTTACGGCGGCGCCCATTACGGCCGCGGCTATCATGGCGGCTACTACGGCCGTCGCAACAATGCCGGCGGAGCGATCGCGGCCGGCATCATCGGCGGACTGGCCCTCGGGGCGCTCGCCGCGTCGGCGCAGCCGTCCTATGCCTATGGCGGCGGCTACGGCTACGCGCCGGGCTACTACGCGCCCCCGCCACCGCCGCGGTACTATGCCCGCCCGACCTACTACAGGCAGGCCTATTCCGGCTGGGCCGAGGACGATTGGGGCGAGTGCCGCATCGTCCGCCGCCGCGTGGTCGACGGCTGGGGCTATGTGCGGGTGCGCCGCGTCCGCGTCTGCTACTGAGGCGCGCCTGCGTCAGATCACGTTGCGCTCGAGCAGGGGCCGGTTGGCCACGACACGGTCGTGGCCGAGGTCCGTCAGGTCGAGCGTCGTGAAGCGACCGTGCACGATCAGCTCCGCCAGTCCCCGGCCCACCGCCGGGGACTGCTGGAGTCCGTGCCCCGAGAAGCCGTTGGCGAGGTAGATGTTCTGCGTCCCGCCAGCGCGCCCCACGATGGCGTTGTGGTCGAGTTCGTTCATGTCGTAGTGGCCGGCCCAGGCTCGCCCGGGCCGGATCTCCTCGAAGGCGGGAACCCGCGCCGCCAGCGTCGGCCAGTAGGTCTCCTCGAAGAGATCCCACTCCACCTCGAAGTCCTCCGCGTCGCCGTGCTCGGGCCGGCCGGGGCCGCCGCCGCAGATGAACAGCTGCCCGTCCGCTCCCGGGCGACCCTCCGGCCGGAACCAGCATCCCGACACGTCGATCAGCAGCGGGGCGCGCGCAACGTCGCCGCGGCAATGGAAGGTGAAGACGCATCGCTTGCGGGCGTAGACCGGGATCTCGATGCCGGCCGCCGCGGCCAGCCGCCGACCGCCGGACGCCCCGGCCGCGTTGACGAGCGCGCCGCAGGCGATGCGCGAGCCGTCCGCCAGGACCACCGCCGTCGCCCGGCCGTTCTCGCGCTCCACGCCGACGACCTCGCCGTCGACATAGGTCACGCCGAGGCTGCGCGCCTTCTTGCGGAAGGCCTGCATCAGTCCCCAGCCGTCGTACCAGCCTTCGCCGCTCCGGCCCCATGTGCCGGCGACGATGCCGTCGAGGTTGAGCCACGGAAACCGTTGCGCCAGTGCGTCCGGCTCCATGTAGAGGATGTCCGCGCCCTCGCTTGCCTGCAGCGCCTGGTTCTCCGCCAGCACGGGAGCGCCCTCCGGCCCCCCGAGATAGAGGTAGCCGCCCTCGTGCAGGTCGATCGCGGGCCGCTCGTCGCCGACGGCGAGGATGTCCCCGATCGCCCGCATGAACGCGATCCCGAAGAGCGAGATGCGGATGTTCACGGGGCTGGAGAACTGCTGCCGGATCGAGGCCGCCGAGAGGGCGGACGCCGAGAAGCGGTATGTCGGGTCCTTCTCGACGACGATGACCCGCCCCGTGAAGGCCGGGTCGGCGGCGAGGTGATAGGCGGTGGAGGAGCCGATGGCGGCACCCCCGGCAATGACGACGTCGGCGGAAAGGGTCACGCGCTGGATCCGGTCTTCATGACGATGTTGCATGATCGGGCAGGAGCGCGCGCGTTTCAAGCCGGTCCCTGCGCAGGTCAGGGTGGAACCACCCGGGCAGCGTCGGCGGGAGCGCGCCGCCGCCCTCAGGCCGTCGCGGCGGCCGGGCCGGGCCGGCCGCACTCGGCGAGCAGCCAGTCCCGGAAGGCGGCGACGGCGGGCCTGTCGCGCTTTCCGGTCGGATGCACGAGCCAATAGCTCTGGCGGCTCTCGATGGCCCGGTCGAACGGAACCACCAGCCGGCCGCTCGCCAGTTCGTCCTCGATCAGGAAGCGCGGCACGACGGCGGCGCCGAGTCCGGCCACGGCGGCCTGCGCCACCATGGCGAACTGCTCGAAGCTGGGCCCCATCACGGCCCGGTCCGCCGGCAGGTCCATCGCCTGCAGCCATTCCGTCCAGGCACGCGGTCGCGTCGCCTGCTGGAGCAGCGGCACCCGCAGGAGGTCCGCGGGTTGCCGCAGTCCGGCGGCGCTGACGAGGTCGGGGCTGGCGACCGGCACGATGGTCTCCCCCATGAGGGGATGAAGGTCGGCCCCCGGCCACTGCGGGTCGCCGAAGTGGATCGCCGCGTCGAGCCCCTCCAGCGCGAAGTCGAACGGGACGATGCGGGTCGCGAAATTGATCGTGACGTCCGGATGCCGCGCGAAGAAGCGCGGCAGGCGCGGAATCAGCCATCGCGTGCCGAACGTCGGCAGGATCGCCAGCGCCAGCACGCCGCCGGCGCCGCGGGCGGTCATCGCCGACAAGGTCGCGGCGGCGAGGCGCGAGAGGGCCTCCCGGACGTCGGTGGCATAGCCGGCGCCCGCCGGGGTGAGCGTCACGCGCTGGCGCACCCGCTCGAACAGCCGCACGCCGAGCGAGTCCTCCAGCATCGCCACCTGCCGGCTGACGGCGCTCTGCGTCAGGTCGAGCTCTTCCGCCGCGCGGGTGAAGCTGCCGTGGCGGGCGGCCGCCTCGAAGGCCTGGAGCGCGGACAGCGATGGAACGAGGCGGCGCGGACCCATCAGGTTCATGATCATTCCTCATGAAGTCCTGAGAACATATCGGTTGCGGCGGGCGAGCGAAAGCGGGAACCTCGATGGCCGTGCCGTGGTCCGCCACCGGCGCCGGTGAAACGCGCGACGGAGGACACGATGACGGGATCGGTTCGGGACGAGGCGCTGGCGCTGCTGCGGCGCCTCGGTGTGGACGATGCGGTTTATGCGCCCGGCGGCTTGCCGGCACGTTCGCCGATCACCGGCGAGGTCATCGCCACGCTGCGCGAGACGACGCCGGCCGGCGCGACCGCCGCGATCGACGCCGCTGCCGCCGCGTTTCAGGTCTGGCGGGCCGTGCCCGCGCCCCGTCGCGGCGAATTCGTCCGCCTCCTCGGCGAGGAGCTGCGCGCCGCCAAGGCCGACCTCGGCCGTCTCGTGACCCTGGAAGTCGGCAAGATCAACGCCGAGGGCCTCGGCGAAGTCCAGGAGATGATCGACATCTGCGACTACGCCGTCGGCCTGTCGCGCCAGCTGTTCGGCCTGACGATCGCCACCGAGCGGCCGGACCACCGCATGATGGAGACGTGGCATCCGGTGGGGGTGGTCGGCGTCATTTCCGCCTTCAACTTCCCCGTCGCCGTCTGGTCCTGGAATGCGGCGCTGGCCTTCGTCTGCGGCGATCCCGTCGTCTGGAAGCCCTCCGAGAAGACCCCGCTGACGGCGCTGGCCGTGCAGGCCATCGTCGACCGGGCCGCCGCGCGCTTCGGCGGCGTGCCGGCCGGGTTGTCGAGCGTGCTGATCGGCGGCCGCGCCATCGGCGAGGTGCTCGTCGACGACCACCGCGTGCCCGTCCTGTCGGCCACGGGGTCCACGGCCATGGGCCGGCAGGTCGGCCCGCGCGTCGCGGCCCGGTTCGGCCGCTCGATCCTGGAACTCGGCGGCAACAACGCGGCCATCGTCGCGCCGAGCGCCGACCTCGACCTCGCGCTGCGCGGCATCGCCTTCGCCGCGATGGGCACGGCCGGCCAGCGGTGCACCACGCTGCGGCGCCTGTTCGTCCACGACAGCGTCTACGACGCGCTCGTGCCGCGGCTGAAGGCCGTCTATGCGAGCGTCAAGGTCGGCGATCCGCGGGAGGACGGCGTGCTGGTCGGTCCGTTGATCGACAAGGCGGCGTTCGACGGCATGGAGCGCGCGCTCGGAGAGGCCCGCGCGGCCGGTGGCGAGATCCATGGCGGCGTGCGCGAGCACGCGGCGCGCTGGGACGACGCCTACTATGCCGCCCCGGCGCTGGTCGAGATGCCGGCCCACGCCGGCCCGGTGCTGCGCGAAACCTTCGCGCCCATCCTGTACGTCATGCGCTACAGCGCGTTCGACGACGCCATCGCCATGCACAACGCCGTCGGCGCGGGGCTGTCGTCCTCCATCTTCACGCTCGACATGCGCGAGGCGGAGCGGTTCCTGTCCGTGTCCGGCTCGGACTGCGGCATCGCCAATGTCAACATCGGCCCGTCCGGTGCGGAAATCGGCGGAGCCTTCGGCGGCGAGAAGGACACGGGCGGCGGCCGGGAAGCCGGCTCCGATGCGTGGAAGGCCTATATGCGTCGCGCCACGAATACGATCAACTACGGCACGACCCTGCCGCTGGCGCAGGGCGTGACGTTCGACATCGGGGAGTGAGCATGTCCATCCGGGTCATCGTCGCCGGCGTCACCGGCTGGACGGGAAGCGCCGTCGCCCGCGGGGTGCTGGCGGCCGAGGACATGACCCTCGTGGGCGCCGTCGCCCGGAACGCCGCCGGCCGTGACGCGGGCGAGGCCGTTGGCGCCGGGCCGGCCGGCGTGCCCGTATCGGCGACGCTGGCCGAGGCTTTGCGCACGCCCTGCGACGTCGTGGTCGACTACACCAAGCCCCACGTCGTGAAGGCGCACGCGCTGGAGGCCGTCGCTGCCGGCGTGGCCGTCGTGGTCGGCACGTCCGGCCTCACGGCCGCCGAATACGCCGAGATCGACGCCGCCGCCCGGGCGAAGGGCGTCTCGGTGTTCGCCTCCGGCAACTACTCCATCACCGCCACGCTGATGGGCAAGTTTGCGCTGATGGCGGCGAAGTACGTGCCCGATGTCGAGGTCATCGACTACGCGCCCGGCAGCAAGGCGGACACCCCGTCCGGCACCGGCCGGGAACTGGCCGAGCGGCTCAGCGCCATCCGCGGCCCGTCGTCCGCCAGGCCGGTCGCCGAGCTGACCGGGACGCGCGAGACGCGCGGCGGCACGGTGGGGGCCGTGCAGGTCCATTCCGTTCGCATGCCCGGTTACATCCTGTCCTGCGAGGCCCTGTTCGGCATGCCCGACGAGCGCCTCGTCATCCGCCACGATGCAGGCTCGTCCGCCGCGCCCTATGTGGCGGGGACCCTGCTCGCCATCCGCCGCGTCCGCGAGCAGCCCGGCCTGCGCCGGGGCCTCGACCAGCTGATCGATTGAGGAGACCGCCATGACCGTCGCCGCCAAGGCCAAGGACAAGCCTGCCCCCGCCTCCTTCAAGTGGGACGATGCGTTCCTTCTCGAGGACCAGCTCACCGAGGACGAGCGCCTCATCCGCGACACCGCCCGTGCCTACGCGCAGGAAAAGCTCCTGCCGCGTGTCATCGAGGCCTATGCCGACGAGAAGACCGACCGCTCGATCTTCAACGAGATGGGCGAACTCGGCCTGCTCGGCGTGACGCTACCCGACGACTATGGCTGCGCCGGCGCCAACTACGTCTCCTACGGCCTCGTCGCGCGGGAAATCGAGCGCATCGATTCCGGCTACCGCTCGATGATGAGCGTCCAGTCCTCGCTGGTGATGTACCCGATCTACGCCTATGGCGACGAGACGCAGCGCAAGCGGTACCTCCCGAAGCTCGCGACGGGCGAATGGGTCGGCTGCTT
>CAZJCW010000144.1:10430-10660 GCA_964544365.1 uncultured Alsobacter sp. | reverse complement strand
TGGCGAGTGGAACGTCCACCGCCAACCTCCCGGCTCCTATATCGGACATCGGAGCCCCGAAAACAAGCGCGGACCCCGCGGTAGCCGCATCACGGCAGGATGACGCGTCGGGCCGTCGCGATGCGGTCGCCTCGGCCCTCAGCCCCGCCTGCATGGCAGCATGGCGCAATCTGCCAGCCATGCAGCCCAAGGCTCTCGCCATCCGCCGCACGGTCGACTAGCGTTCGCCC
>CAZJCW010000144.1:0-10420 GCA_964544365.1 uncultured Alsobacter sp. | reverse complement strand
ATGTCCGAGCAACAGCCTCCCTCCTTCGTCCTTCACCCACAACTCGCGCGCGAGACGGTCGTCGTCGGCGACCTCCAGCTGTCGCGGGTGCTCTTGATGAATAACAGCCGCTTTCCCTGGCTGCTGCTGGTCCCCCGGCGGCCGGACCTGCGCGAGACGATCGACCTGCCGGAGCCCGAGCAGCCGGTGCTCTGGCGGGAGATTTCGGCCGTGTCGCGCCTGATGCGCACGGTGTTTTCGCCGGACAAGCTCAACGTGGCGGCCATCGGAAACCTCGTCCCGCAGCTTCATGTCCATGTCATTGCCCGGTTCGAGGCGGACGAGGCCTGGCCGAAGCCCGTCTTCGGATTCGCTCCGCCGATTCCCTATGCGCCCGCCGAACTCGATGCGCTGAAGTCCCGCATCGCCGCCGGCCTGGGCCACCTCTGAAGGCCATCGCCATGTCCATTCCCACGAGGAGCGAACGCTCCGCCCGTCTCGGCTATGCCGTCAACACGCTCGACCGGCTCGCCGAACACCGGGACGACGCCGAGCGCATGGCGGGCTACCGCGCCTCGCCCCTCGCCCGGACGATCGTCATGGCCGGGGAGGTGCCGGTCCTGCGGCGGCGCGACAACGCGCTCGATCCCCTGTTCTCGTTCGCGGAGGCCGATGACCTCGGCCAGGCCCGCGAGACCGCCTTTCTCGGAATCGAGGGCGGGACCCCCGTCTTCGCGACGGTGCTCGACGCGCCGGCGGCCGATTCTGACCAGGGCAGGGCCGATCTGGCCCGGATCGACCTGCGCACGCTGGCCGTCCAGGGCCTGCTGCCGCCCGATACGCTCGGCCGGATGGCGCAGGCCAAGAGCCTGCTCTTCTGGCACCAGCGCCACCGCTTCTGCTCCGTCTGCGGCCAGCCCTCCGCCGTCGCGGCGGCCGGGTGGCGGCGCGAGTGCACGGCCTGCGGTGCGCAGCATTTTCCCCGCACCGACCCCGTCGCGATCATGCTCGCCGTGCGTGGCGAGCGCTGCGTGCTGGGACGGCAGGCCCGCTTCGTGAAGGGCTCCTATTCGTGTCTGGCCGGCTTCATCGAGCCCGGCGAGACACTGGAAGACGCCGTGCGCCGCGAGCTTTTCGAGGAGGCGGGCATCGCCACCGGCAGTGTTCGCTATGTCGCGTCCCAGCCCTGGCCGTTCCCGGCCTCGCTGATGATCGGGTGCATCGCCGAGGCCACGAGCGACGATCTCGTCGTCGATTCGAACGAGCTGGAGGATGCGCGCTGGTTCTCGCGCACCGAGGTCCGCAGCATGCTGGAAGGCAACCACCCCGACGGGATCGGCTGCCCGCCGCCCATCGCCATCGCCAACGGCATCATGCGGGCCTGGGCCTTCGACGGCGAGGGCGCGTAGGGCCTCGCCCCTACTCCGCGGCCTTCTGGCTCTCCACGCGATAGGGATGGGCCGGGTAGACGCCGAGGATTCGCACTTCCTTGGAGAAAAAGGCGAGTTCCTCGAGCGCCAGCCGCAGGGGCCGGTCCTCCGGGTGCCCGTCGACGTCGGCGAGGAACTGCGTGGCCGAGAACTCGCCGTCCACCATGTAGCTCTCGAGCTTCGTCATGTTGACGCCGTTCGTCGCGAAGCCGCCGAGCGCCTTGTAGAGCGCGGCCGGCACGTTGCGCACCCGGAACAGGAACGTCGTGACCGTGGGGCCACTGTCCTGCGCGGCCCAGGCCGGCGTCTTCGACAGCACGACGAAGCGCGTCGTGTTGTGCGCCTCGTCCTCCACGTCGGTGGCCAGCGTCTCCAGGCCATAGATCTCGCCGGCCAGCGTCGTGGCCAGCGAGGCGCGGGTCGGGTCGTTCCAGTCTCGCACCTCGCGCGCCGAGCCGGCCGTGTCGCCGGTGATCACCGGCTTCGCGCCCAGTTTGCGGATGATCTTGCGGCACTGCCCGAGGGCGTGAACGTGGCTGTAGACCGACTGGATCGTCGCCAGCGTCGCGCCCTTGATGGCCAGCAACTGGAAATGGATCGGAAGGAAGTACTCGCCGATGATGTGCAGCCCCGACGCCGGCAGGAAATGGTGGATGTCGGCGACGCGCCCGGCGATCGAGTTCTCGATGGGGATCATGCCCAGTCCCGCCACGCCGTCCCGGATGGCGGCGAAGGCGTCCTCGAACGTGGCGCAGGGCAGGGGCTCCCATCCCGGGTACACGTCGAGGCAGGCAATGTGGGAATTGGCTCCGGGCTCGCCCTGGTAGGCGATCACCTTCGGTCTGTCGGGCATCTCAGTGTCCTTTGCGGCGCGCGGCCAGGATGGCGCGGGCCCTGTCGAGGTCGTGCGGCGTATCGACGCCGAGCGGGACGTCGTTCACCAGCGCGACGTCGATGCGCATGCCATCCTCGATGGCGCGCAGCTGCTCGAGCCGCTCGCGCTTCTCGAGATGGGACGGCGGCAGCGAGACGAAGCGGGTCAGCGCCTTGCGCCGATAGGCATAGAGACCGATGTGGTGATAGAGCGGCCCGTCTCCCGAGGGCGCCGTCGCGCGGGTGAAGCAGATCGCCCGCATCTGGCCCGGCAGCGTCGGGCTGCCGATGATCTTGACGACGTTGGGATCCGTCCGCTCCTCCACCCGGGTGATTTCCGCCGCGATGGTCGCGATGTCCACCGCCGGGTTGGCGAGCGGCAGGATCGAGGCCTGCACCGCCGCCGGATCGATCGTGGGCAGGTCGCCCTGCACGTTCACGACCACGTCGTGCCGTCCCTCGGGGTCGAAGGCCTCGATGGCCTCGAAGATCCGGTCGGAGCCGGACGGGTGATCGGAGCGGGTCATCACGGCGATGCCGCCCACCGCCTCGATGGCGGCGACGATGCCTGGCTCGTCCGTCGCCACCACGACCGGGCCCAGTCCCGCCTCCACCGCGCGGCGCCAGACGTGGACGATCATGGGTTCACCGAGGATGTCGGCGAGCGGCTTGCCGGGCAGGCGGACGGATGCCATGCGGGCGGGAACGAGGACGACGGGATCGGACATCGGCGGCTATCCTGCCGCACGGGCGGCAAAAAGTATCAATGGCGACCGTGCTTATACGAGTTGCCAAGGGCGCGGCAAAGCGGGTAATCATCCGCCGCCCGGCGGTACCTGCGCACGGTTCTCGAGGCCGTGACGGCGCAGGTGCGGGGGCAGGCCCAGGCTCAGGGCATGCCGTCGGGCGATCGGGGTCGGAGAGACTGATGTTCGGGATGGATTCCTTCGAGTTCAACAAGATCGCCGGCGCCGTGCTCGGCAGCCTGCTCTTCCTGATGGGGCTCGGCATCGTCGCCGACATCATCTTCGCCCGTCCCCACACCATCGTCGCCGGTTATGCGCTGCCGGGCGCCGAGGAGGCTCCCGCGGCTGCCGCGGGTCCGGCCGCCGCTGCGGTGGAGCCGCTGCCGGCACGCATGGCGAAGGCCGATGTCGCCAAGGGCCAGGCCGCGGCGAAGGCCTGCACGTCCTGCCACGCCTTCGAGAAGGGCGGCCCGAACAAGATCGGCCCCGGCCTGTGGAACATCGTGAATGCCACGAAGGGCGCGCACGAGGGCTTCAAGTACTCCGCCGCCATGCAGGAACGCACCGGCAAGGGCGAGAAGTGGACGTTCGACGCGCTCGACCAGTTCATCGCCAACCCGAAGGGCTACATGCCCGGCACCGCCATGGCCTATGCCGGCCTGAAGGAGCCCGATCGCCGCGCCGACGTGCTCGCCTATCTGCGCAGCCTCGCCGATACGCCGGCCGAGCTTCCCAAGCCCTGAGGGGCCCCTCTCGCGAAGTTGTTCCAAGGCCGGGCATTGCCCGGCCTTTTTCGTGTCCGGCGCCGGTGTCCGGCGCTGGCCCGACGGCGAAAAAGCGACATAATCCCCGTGCAACTGCAGGCGCCCCCCGTGCAGGTGAGCCCGGCCAGGGGCATCGGAGAGCCGACATGCCGCCCACCCGTTTCCGCCCCCTCTCTCTCGGACTCGCGCTGGCCTGCGTTCTGGGACTGGCGACGCCGGGTCCCGCCGCGGCGCAGCAGGGGGAATGGCGCCATGCCCTGTCGCTGATGGGCGAGCCGAAGTACCCGGCCGACTTCAAGCGCTTCGACTACGTCAATCCGGCTGCGCCGAAGGCCGGCACGGCGCGGCTCGCGCGCCAGGGGGCCTTCGACAATTTCAACCCCGTCGTTGCCGGTGTGAAGGGCCAGATCGAGGCGGGCGTCGGCCTCGTCTACGAGCAATTGACCGAGCAGTCCCTCGACGAGGTGTCCACCGCCTACGGCCTGCTGGCGGAGGCGATGCGCCATCCGCCCGACTTCTCCTCCGTGACCTACCGCCTGCGGGCGGAGGCTCGGTGGCATGACGGCAAGCCGGTGACGCCGGAGGACGTGGTCTTTTCCTTCGAGACCTACAAGGCCGTCAGCCCGAACGCCGCCTTCTACTACCAGCACGTGCTCAAGGCGGAGAAGACCGGCGACCGCGAGGTGACCTTCACCTTCGACCAGGCCGGCAACCGCGAACTGCCGCAGATCGTCGGCCAGCTCACCATCCTTCCCCGGCACTGGTGGGAGGGCACGGGCCCCGACGGCCGCAAGCGCGACGTCCGGCAGACGACGCTCGAGCCGCCGCTCGGATCCGGCCCCTACCGTCTCAAGGCGTTCGACGCCCAGCGCAGCGCGTCCTACGAGCGGGTCAAGGACTACTGGGGCAAGGACCTGCCGGTCCAGGTCGGCACGAACAATTTCGACGAGGTGCGATTCGAGTATTTCCGCGACAGCACGGTGCTCGTGGAGGCGTTCAAGGGCGACCAGTACGACTTCCGCGTCGAGAACAGCGCCAAGAACTGGGCCACCGCCTACGATTTTCCCGCCGTGAAGGACGGCCGCGTGGTGCGCGAGGAGTTCGCCGAGCGCGCCACCGGGCGCATGCAGGGCTTCGCCTTCAACCTGCGGCGGGCGAAGTTCCAGGACGCGCGCGTGCGCCGGGCGTTCAATTTCGCCTTCGACTTCGAGGAGATGAACAAGCAGATCTTCTTCGGCTCCTACCAGCGCATCGACAGCTACTTCGAGGGCACCGAGCTCGCCTCGTCCGGCCTGCCGGAGGGCAAGGAGAAGGACATCCTCGAGAGCGTGCGCGACAAGATCCCCGCCGAGGTGTTCACGACCGTCTACACGAATCCCGTGGGCGGAAACCCGACCGCGGTGCGCGAGAACCTGCGCGAGGCCGACCGCCTCCTCAAGGAGGCCGGCTGGGAGATCCGCAACGGCAAGCGCGTCAACGCGAAGACGGGCGAGGCGCTCACCGTCGAGTTCCTCGGTTTCGATCCGTCCACCGAGCGCTACGTGCTGTTCTACAAGCCGTCGCTGGAGCGGCTGGGCATCGGCGTGTCGCTGCGGGTGGTCGATCCCTCCCAGTACGAGAACCGGATCCGCGACTTCGACTTCGACGTGACGACGGAGGTATGGCCGCAGTCGCTGTCCCCCGGCAACGAGCAGCGCGAGTTCTGGGGCTCGCGCGCCGCTGAACTGCCCGGTTCCCGCAACGTGCTCGGCCTGCGCGATCCCGGCGTCGATGCGCTGGTGGACCGCATCGTCTTCGCGCGCGACCGCGACGAACTCATCGCCGCGACGAAGGCGCTCGACCGGGTGCTCCTGGCGCACCACCTCGTCGTGCCGCAATGGACCTACAACTTCACCCGCACCGTGCGCTGGAACCGCTTCGGCCATCCCGACCCGATGCCGAGATACGCCTCGCCCGGTTTCCCGACGATCTGGTGGTGGGACGCCGAGAAGGCGGCCCGGACCGGATCGGGGCGGTAGCGGGGCTGGACGTCCGATCAACCGGGATCATGGCCGCCGGGCGCGGCGCCGACTCGCACAGGAGGAATGCGTGACGTCAGGTCGTGGGTGGAACCGCTCGGGAGACTACACGCGGCGGGCCTTTCTGGCCGTCGGGGCGGCGGCCGTGGCCGCGCCGCTGCTGCCGCGCGCGGCGCGCGCCCAGGCGGGCGGCTGGTTCCACGGGCTCTCCGGCTTCGGCGACCTGAAGTACCCGGCCGATTTCGCCCGCTTCGACTATGTCGATCCGGCTGCGCCGAAGGCTGGCACCGTCGCGCTGCAGATCTCGTCGACCACCGGGAACCAGGCCTTCGATACCTTCAACACGCTCAACATCTTCGTACTGAAGGGTGACGGCGCGGCCGGCATGCCGCTCACCTTCGACAGCCTGATGGCGCGCGCCCTCGACGAGCCCGACGCCATGTACGGCCTCGTCGCGGAAGCGGTCAGCGCCGCGCCGGACGGCCTGTCGCACAGCTGGCGGATCAGGCCGCAGGCGCGGTTCCACGACGGATCGCCGCTCACGGCTCAGGACGTGGCCTTCTCCATCATGCTGCTGAAGGAGAAGGGGCACCCGGCCTTCGGCCAGGCGCTTCGCTTCGTCGAGGGCGCGGAGGCGGTCGACGCCCGCACCGTCACCGTGCGCTACGACAAGGCCCGCTCGCGCAACCTGCCTCTGCTGGTGGCGGGGCTGCCCATCTTCTCGAAGGCCTACTACACCGCGCGGCCGTTCGACGAGGCGACGCTCGATGCGCCGCTCGGATCCGGGCCCTATCGCGTCGGCCGGCTGGAGCAGGGGCGCTTCATCGAGTTCACGCGGGTTGCCGACTACTGGGGCAAGGACCTGCCGGTGACGGCCGGCGTGAACAACTTCGACCGGATCCGCTACGAGTACTACCGCGACCGGCAGGTGGCGCTGGAAGGCTTCAAGGCGGGCACCTTCACCTTCCGCGAGGAGTTCACCTCGCGGGACTGGGCCAACAGCTACGATTTTCCCGCCGTCCGCGAGGGCCGGGTGAAACGCGAGACGATCCCCGACGAGACGCCGTCGGGAACGCAGGGCTGGTGGTTCAACACCCGGCGCGAGCAGTTCGCCGACCGGCGCGTGCGCGATGCGCTGAACAACCTGTTCGACTTCGAGTGGACCAACACGAACCTGATGTTCGGATCCTACCGGCGCACCGCGTCCTTCTTCGAGAACTCGGACATGAAGGCGGCCGGGCCGCCCTCGCCGGAGGAGCTGAAGCTGCTCGAGCCGTTGCGCGGCAAGGTGCCGGACGAGGTGTTCGGCCCGCCCTTCGTGCCGCCGGTCAGCGATGGCAGCGGGCAGGACCGCGCCTTGCTGCGCCGGGCCGACGCCCTGCTCCGGGAGGCCGGCTGCAAGCGGGACGGCAATGTCCTGCGGCTGCCGTCGGGCAAGGCCTTCGAGATCGAGTTCCTCGACTTCTCCGGGGCGCTGCAGCCGCACACGGCCTCCCTGATCAAGAACCTCAAGCTGGTCGGCATCGAGGCGCGCTATCGCATCGTCGATGCGGCCCAGTACCAGCGCAGGGTCGACGCCTTCGACTTCGACATCATCACGCGGCGCTCCAGCATGGGCCAGACGCCCGACGAGGGCCTGCGCAGCATGTTCGGCTCCCGCACCGCGACGGTGGAGGGCTCGGCGAACATCGCCGGCGTGCGCGACGAGGCCGTCGACAGCCTCGTCAACACCGCCCTGACCGCCGGTTCGCGCGCCGAGCTCGTCACCGCGTGCCGGGCGCTCGACCGGGTCCTGCGCGCCGGGCGCTACTGGATTCCCATGTGGTTCAAGGCCGAGCACTGGCTCGCCTACTGGGACATGTTCGGCCGTCCCGCGACCAAGCCGCGATATGATCGCGGCGCGCCGGCCACATGGTGGTATGACGAGGCGAAGGCCAAGCGAATCGGAAAGGCTTGATGTTCGCCTATATCGCTCGCCGCGTGCTCCTGATGATCCCGACCCTGTTCGGGATCATGCTGATCTCCTTCGTGATCGTTCAGTTCGCTCCGGGCGGACCGGTCGAGCGCGTGCTCGCTCAGCTGCAGGGCAACGATGCCTCCGCGACGTCGCGCATCGCCGGCGGCGCGGGCGGCGACTTCGCCGGCGGGCAGCAGATGCAGCCGGGCGGCAACGCGGCGGAGACAACGTCCAAGTATCGCGGCGCGCAGGGGCTCGACCCCGCCTTCATCAAGCAGCTCGAGGCGCAGTTCGGCTTCGACCGGCCGCCGGCCGAGCGTTTCGTCGTGATGCTCTGGAACTACCTTCGGTTCGATTTCGGCAAGAGCTACTTCCGCGACGTGCCGGTCCTTCAGCTCATCAAGGAGAAGCTGCCCGTCTCGATCTCGCTCGGCCTGTGGATGACGCTGCTGTCCTACGCCATCTCGATCCCGCTCGGCATCCGCAAGGCGGTCAAGGACGGTTCGCCCTTCGACACGTGGACGTCCGGCGTGGTCATCATCGGCTATGCGATCCCCGGCTTCCTCTTCGCCATTCTTCTGATCGTCATGTTCGGCGAAGGGTCGTCGTTCTTCCCGTTCTTCCCCCTGCGCGGGCTGACGTCCGAGAACTTTGCGCAGCTGCCCTGGTACGCGCAGGTGGCCGACTATGCCCGCCACCTCTTCCTGCCGATCCTGTCGATGGCGCTGGGCGCCTTCGCGACCTCGACGCTGCTGACCAAGAACTCGTTCCTCGACGAGATCCGCAAGCAGTACGTCCTGACGGCGCGGATGAAGGGCCTGAGCGAACGGCAGGTCCTCTACGGCCATGTCTTCCGCAATGCGATGCTGATCGTGATCGCCGGATTTCCCGGTGCCTTCATCAGCGCGTTCTTCACCGGTTCGCTGCTCATCGAGACGGTGTTTTCCCTGGACGGGCTGGGGCTTCTCTCCTTCGAATCGATCGTCAACCGCGACTATTCCGTGGTGTTCGCGACCCTCTACATCTTCTCGCTGCTCGGTCTCGTCGTGAACCTGCTGTCGGACCTCACCTACACCTGGATCGATCCCCGCATCGATTTCGAGACGCGCGAGGTCTGACGTGACCGCCGTGCTCGAACGCTCCGACATCGCCCCGACGGGCAAGGCGCCGCCGCTGCCGCGGCAGGGGTGGCTGCGGCTGACGCCGCTGTCGGAGCGGCGGCTTGCCAACTTCAAGGCGAACCGGCGCGGCTACTGGTCGTTCTGGATCTTCATGGTCCTGTTCGTGCTCTGCCTGTGCGCGGAATTCATCGCCAACGACCGGCCGATCATCGTCCGCTACAAGGGCGAGACGCTGTTTCCCGTCGCGGTGAATTACCCCGAGGAGAAGTTCGGCGGATTCCTCGCGCAGACCGACTATCGCGATCCCGTCATCGAGAAGGAGATCGCGGAGAACGGCTGGGCGCTCTGGCCGCCGATCCGCTTCGCCTCCAACACCATCAACCTCGACCTCCCCACGGCTGCCCCATCGCCGCCGACATGGATGCTGAAGGAGGACATCTGCCGCCCCATCGCCGAGAAGAAGGGCGGCAAGGGGTGCCGCGATCTCGAATGGAACTGGCTCGGGACGGACGACGGCGGGCGCGACGTGCTGGCGCGCATCATCTACGGATTCCGCATCTCCGTGCTCTTCGGCCTGATCCTGGCCGGCATATCCTCGGTCATCGGCATCCTGGCGGGAGCGGTGCAGGGCTATTTCGGCGGGCGGATCGACCTCTACTTCCAGCGCATCATCGAGATCTGGTCGGCGATCCCCTCGCTCTACCTGCTGATGATCCTGTCGAACTTCTTCCAGCCGTCGTTCTTCACGCTGCTGTTCATCCTGCTGCTGTTCTCCTGGGTGGCGCTGGTGCATGTCGTGCGGGCGGAGTTCCTGCGCGCCCGCAACTTCGACTATGTCCGCGCGGCCCGGGCGCTGGGGCTCTCCGACGCCCGGATCATGGTGAAGCACGTGCTGCCCAACGCCATGGTTGCGACCATGACCTTCCTGCCCTTCATCCTGAACGGGTCGATCACCACGCTCACCTCGCTGGACTTCCTCGGCTTCGGCCTGCCGCCGGGCTCGCCCTCGCTGGGTGAACAGCTGCTGCAGGGCAAGAGCAACGTCTCGGCGCCGTGGCTTGGCCTCACAGGCTTCACGGTGATCGCCGTGATGCTGTCGCTGCTGATCTTCATCGGCGAGGCGGTCAGGGATGCCTTCGACCCGCGGAAGACGTTCGGATGACCGCACCCCTGCTCTCCGTCCGCGACCTCTCCGTCGCCTTCCGCCAGGGCGGCCGCGAGACGCTGGCCGTTGACCGCGTGTCGTTCGACATCGGCCCCGGCGAGACCGTCGCGCTCGTCGGCGAGTCGGGGTCGGGCAAGTCGGTCAGCGCGCTGTCGATCCTGAAGCTGCTGACCTATCCGCCGGCGTCCCACCCGTCCGGCGAGGTGCTGTTCAAGGGCCGCGACCTTCTGCAGGCATCCGAGGACGAGTTGCGCACCGTGCGCGGCAATGCCGTGACCATGGTGTTCCAGGAGCCGATGACGTCGCTCAACCCGTCCTACACGATCGACCGGCAGATCGGCGAGATCCTGTCCCTGCACAAGGGCCT
>CAZJCW010000143.1:0-10722 GCA_964544365.1 uncultured Alsobacter sp. | reverse complement strand
CGGCACGCGGCCGGTGGACCTGCTCATCATGGCTCTCGAGAAGCTTGGCGCCTTGATCGAGATCGATGCCGGCTATGCCGTCGCGAGCGCGCCAGATGGCCTGCGCGGCGGCGAGATCGTGTTCCCCAAGGTCACGGTCGGGGGCACCCACACGGCGCTCATGGGCGCTGTTTTGGCGCGCGGCACCACCGTGATCGAGAATGCGGCCCGCGAGCCCGAGGTGGTCGACCTCGCCGACTGTCTTGTCAAGATGGGCGCGCGGATCGAGGGCGCGGGCACGGAACGGATCGTGGTCGAGGGCGTGACCTCGCTGCACGGCGCGCGTCACCGCGTGCTGCCGGACCGCATCGAGACCGGCACCTACGCCATGGCGGTTGCCATGGCCGGTGGCGACGTGACGCTCGACGGCACCCGGGCCAACCTGCTGCAGGCCGCGCTCGACGTCCTGTCCAGGACCGGGACCGAGATCACCGACACGAACGACGGTATCCGCGTGCGCCGCAACGGCGGAGGGATCATGCCGGTCGACGTGACGACGGAGCCGTTCCCCGGCTTCCCGACCGACCTGCAGGCCCAGTTCATGGCGCTCATGACCATGGCGAAGGGCACGTCCCGCATCCGGGAGACGATCTTCGAGAACCGCTTCATGCATGTGCAGGAGCTCGCCCGCCTCGGCGCGCGCATCCGGCTGGACGGCGATCTCGCCGTCGTCGAGGGCGTGCCGGCCCTGAAGGGCGCTCCCGTGATGGCCACGGACCTGCGGGCCTCCGTCTCGCTCGTCATCGCGGCGCTCGCTGCCGAAGGCGAGACCGTGGTGCATCGCGTGTATCACCTCGACCGGGGCTTCGAGCAGCTGGAACGCAAGCTCGGGGCCTGCGGCGCGCAGATCGAGCGTCTGTCCGGCGAGAAGTAGGACGACCGCTGCCCCAGGGCCGCGACGGGCCGGACGTTGCGCTCCCGGCCTGCCCCGGCTACACGAACGGCGACAGGAGCCTTGGCCCCATGAAGACGCCGACACCCTCCACGCCGACATCGCCCGCGGACACGCTGAAGCTCGTTGCCCTCGACCAGGAAGATCTCGCGGTCGTGTCGGCGCACCTGCAGGATGCGGTGGTCAAGATCGCGGACATCGCCTGGCTGCCGCGCGAGAAGCGTTTCGCGCTGGTGTGCAACCGGTTCGACTGGGAGGGCGCGGCAACCGGCCATCGGCGCCGGCGGCGAACGGGGCTGCATTTCGAGCGCGTGCTGCGCGTGCGGCAGACCCGCGTCCGGGCCGGCGCGGAAGACGCCGTCCTCAACCTCCTGGCCGTCACGTTCGAGGCTACGGACGAGCCCTCGGGCGCCGTGACGCTCGTATTCTCCGGCGGTGGGGCCATTCGCCTCGACGTGGAATGCCTGGAATGCCAGATGAGCGACCTCGGTCCCGTCTGGGAGACGGCGGCGGCGCCCACCCACGAAACCGAAAGCTGAAGAGTCCTGCCCGCCATGGCCCTGCGCCTCGACGCCCGCTCGCCGTCCTTCCCCCGTGACTTCTCGGCGCTTCTCGCCATGAAACGCGAGGTATCGGAGGACGTCGACGCGGCGGCGAAGGCGATCATCGAGGATGTGATCGCGCGTGGCGACGCAGCGCTCGTCGACTACACGCGGCGCTTCGACCGGCTTGCGCTGGACGCGTCGGGCCTGCGGATCGGCACGGCCGAGGTCGATGCGGCGGTTGCGGCCTGCGGGCAGGAGGCGCTGGCGGCGCTGTCCCTCGCCCACGAGCGCATCAAGGCGTTCCATATCCGCCAGATGCCGGCGGATGACCGCTTCGTCGATGCCATCGGCGTCGAGATGGGGCACCGCTGGACAGCCGTCGAGGCGGCTGGCCTCTATGTGCCGGGCGGTACGGCGAGCTATCCCTCGTCGGTGCTGATGAATGCTGTCCCGGCGCGGGTGGCCGGCGTGCCGCGCATCGTCATGGTGGTTCCGACGCCCGACGGCGTGCTGAACCCGCTGGTGCTCGCCGCCGCGCGCATCGCCGGCGTGGACGAGATCTACCGGGTCGGCGGGGCGCAGGCCATCGCCGCGCTGGCCTACGGTACGGCGACAATTGCGCCGGTCGCCAAGATCGTGGGACCCGGCAACGCCTATGTCGCGGCAGCGAAGAGGCGGGTGTTCGGCCAGGTCGGCATCGACATGATCGCCGGTCCCTCCGAGGTGGTCGTGCTGGCGGACGGGACGGCCAATGCCGACTGGGTGGCCGCGGATCTGCTGGCCCAGGCCGAGCACGACACCGCGGCCCAGTCGATCCTCGTCACCGACAGCGCGTCGCTCGCCGATGCCGTCGCGACGGCCGTCGAAGGTCGGCTGAAGACGCTGCCGCGTGCGGACATCGCTGGCGCCAGCTGGCGCGACTTCGGGGCGATCGTCCTGGTGCCGTCGCTGACGGAGGCCATTCCGATCGTCGATCGGCTCGCACCCGAGCATCTGGAGATCGAGGCCGAGGATGCCGAGGCTCTCGCCGCAGGCATCCGCAACGCGGGCGCCATCTTCCTCGGCAGCCATACGCCGGAGGCGGTCGGCGACTATGTCGGCGGGCCGAACCATGTTCTGCCGACGGCGCGCTCGGCGCGTTTCTCATCAGGTCTTGGCGTGCTCGACTTCATGAAGCGGACGTCGATCCTCAAGTGCTCGCCGGAAGCGCTGCGCGCGATTGGCCCGGCCGCCATTGCGCTGGGACGCGCCGAAGGGCTCGAGGCGCACGCGCGCTCCGTCGCCGTCAGGCTGAACCTGGGGTGAGCGGATGAACGACCGGCCCTCCGCAGGGGATCGCGCGCGGCGTCGCCTGGTGGCGGTGACGCTCGACGAGGTGTCGATCGGTCGTGGCATGCCCGAGCAGGAGCACGAGCGGGCCGTTGCCGTGTACGACCTGATCGAATCCAACAGCTTTGCCTTGCCCAACCACGATGGCGGGCCCTATGCGCTGCATCTGTCGATGGTGTCGAGCAAGCTGGCACTGGACGTTCGCGACCATTCCGGCTCGCAGATCATCACGCACATCCTGTCGCTGGCGCCGTTCCGCAGCGTCGTGAAGGACTATTTTCTCGTCTGCGAAAGCTACTACGCGGCCATTCGCACGGCGAGCGCCGCCCAGATCGAGGCCATCGACATGGGTCGGCGCGGGCTCCACAACGAGGCCGCTACGATCCTGATGGAGCGCCTCAACGGCAAGGTCGAGATCGATTTCGACACGGCGCGGCGGCTGTTCACGCTGATCATGGCCCTGCACTGGAAAGGCTGAGCCCTTGGTGGTCGAGCGCGTCCCGCTCCAGTGGCCGCGCCGGGCCCGGCCCGGCAGCGGGCGGCGTTGAGCGATGGACGGGCAGGGTTCCGGGAAGCGCGTCGGTGCGGTTCTGTTCGCCTGCGCCTACAATGCGGTCCGCTCGCCGATGGCCGAGGCCATCGCGCGGCATTTCTTCGGCAAGTCGGTCTATGTGCAGTCGGCCGGGGTCCGGAAGGGCGACGTCGATCCCTTCATGGTCACCGTGCTCGACGAGATCGGCATCGATGCCAGCAAGCACCGTGTGCGCACGCTCGAGGAACTCGAGGACTGGGAAGGCCTGAACTTCGACCTCATCGTCTCGCTCAGTCCGGAGGCGCACCACCGTGCGCTGGAGATCACCCGGACCAGCGCCGTCGAGGTCGAGTACTGGCCGACGCCCGACGCCACGCTCGTGCAGGGTTCGCGCGAGCAGATGCTCGATGCCTACCGGGCCGTCCGCGACCTCCTGATCCGGAAGATCAAGGACCGGCTGTCGCGGTAGCGGGCCTCTTCCTCAAGAGACCCGGAGCGCGTTCGGCCTGACCGTATCGGTTGGATTGCTCATCGCTTCCGGTTCAGCGTCACGCCATGCGCCCACCGGTGTCCACTTGGGCGGGCGATGCTCTAGAAGCCGGCCGCCCGAGCTGCGGCTGCAGCGCCCAGTCCGACCAGCATGGCCAGCAGTTCGTTGCGTCTCACGAGCATGACGCCGATGGCCGCTGCTAGAGCGAGGATGCCGGTCGGACCTGCCTTCACGGCCAACGGCAGGACGACAGCGACGACGATGGACCCGGGCAGGGCGGCGAGGCCGTCGCGGATCGGCTTGTTCAGCGGCACGCGTGCCATCAGCCAGACGCCGAGCGAGCGGCAGAGATAGGTCGCGGCCGTCATCGCGAGCAGGGCGGCAAGCGTTCCAGGCGAGACGGAGAAGATGGACTCACCCATCGTCGCGTAGCCCGAGCAAGGCGCCCGTGATCGCGCCGGCCAATGCTCCGGTCACCATGAAAAGGTAGCCGGGCACTAGCCACCATGTGGCGACCGACACGATGCCCGCCATCGTCCATGCGGCCGTGTCGCGGTGGCCCTTCCACAGCGGAACCGCCATGGCGCTGAAGAAAACGGGGAGCACGAGGTCTATGGCGAAGCGCGCGGGGTCCTGCACCAGCCGCCCCAGCATCGCGCCGGGGAGCGTCGTCACGATCCAGACGACCCACAGCATCAGCCCGGCGCCGATCATCACGCCCCCGTCGCGTCCGCCTTCGGCGCGGTAGCGTTCGGTGATCACCCAGTTGGCGTCGGTGAGCAGGGCGAGGCTCGGCCAGACGACCCGGCCGGGGAGCGGCGCAATCCAGGGCTGCAGCGATGCCCCCATGAGAATGATGCGGGCATTCACCGTGAACGTCACCACTGCGACCAGCAGGATCGCGCCGGCCGTCCATGTGTCGGCCCACATCTCAAGTGCGACGAGTTGCGCCGCGCCAGCGAAGACAAGGCCGCTCGCCAGTGTCGCCTCGAAGACCGAGAGGCCCTTCTGCACGGCGGCCGTGCCGTAGGCCATGGCGAACACGCCGATGCCCGGCCACAGCGGCACGGTGAGGCGCGCCCCGAGCAGGAGGCCCTCACGCGTGATCGTTTCGGCCCGGACGATCTCCGATGAACTCACGCGCCGTCACCGGCCTTCCGCGTGGCGAGGTTCATGCCTTGTCGTGTCCCGCGGCTGCCGTGTTTCGCCGCCGCATGAAGAAGCCGACCGCGAGCACCAGCAGGCCGGCCGCGATGGCAGCGGGGGTCTCCAGCGACTTCATGGTGGCCTGGCCATACCGCTCCACGAGCCATGGATCGGTGGCGAGCATGTGACCGGCGACCCATCCCAGCAGAACCGCGCCGGCCCAAATGAGGATCGGGAAGCGCGCGAGCAGGGTCATCACGAGGGTGGCGCCCATCACGATCAGCGGGATCGAGAAGAGCAGGCCGAAGACGAAGAGCCAGACATTGCCGTGCGACGCTGCAGCGATGGCGACGACGTTGTCGAGGCTCATCACGGCGTCGGCGATGGCGATCGTCCGCACAGCCTTCCACAGCGTCTCGCTCGGTTCGACGTTCGTCTCCTCCTCTTCCTCGCCGGCGATCAGCTTGATCGCGATCCACAGGAGCAGGAGCCCGCCGACCAGCTTGAGGAACGGCATGGCGAGGAGCTGCGTGATCAGCAGCGCGAAGATGATCCGCAATCCCACCGCGACACCCGCGCCGAGAACGATGCCGACGCGGCGCTGACGGGGTGGAAGGGAGCGGCAGGCAAGGGCGATGACGACCGCGTTGTCCCCCGAGAGCAGGATGTCGATCCAGATGATCTGCAGGACCGAGATCATGAATTGCGGCGTCAGTTCCATGCGCGTGGACCATCTTCAGGGGGAAAGGAAACGGCGAGCATTCTCATCATCCCAGGGCCTGGACCACAGCCTTGCCGCAGGTCTCGGTGTCGGCTTGTCCGGCGAGGTCCCGCGTTCGCAGCGCAGGCTCGCGAAGCACCCGTTCGATGGCCGCCTCGATGTTGCGGGCAGCTTCAGCTTCCCCGAGGTGCTCCAGCATCATCGCGGCCGACCAGATCTGCGCGACCGGATTGGCGATGCCCTTGCCGGCGATATCGGGCGCGGAGCCATGCACGGGCTCGAACAGCGAGGGGAAGGTTCGCTCGGGATTGATGTTGCCGGATGGTGCGATGCCGATGGTGCCGGTGCAGGCCGGACCGAGGTCTGACAGGATGTCGCCGAACAGGTTCGAGGCGACGACCACGTCGAACCAGTCGGGATGCAGCACGAAATGCGCCGTCAGGATGTCGATGTGGAACTTGTCCCAGCTCACATCCGGATAGGCCTTCGCCATCTCCTCGACCCGTTCGTCCCAATACGGCATTGTGATCGAGATGCCGTTGGACTTCGTGGCCGAGGTGAGGTGCTTCCTCGGCCGGCGTTGCGCAAGTTCGAAGGCAAAGCGCAGAATCCGATCGACGCCGGTGCGTGTCATCACCGATTCCTGCACGACGAATTCGCGGTCCGTGCCCGCGAACATTCGCCCGCCGATAGAGGAATACTCTCCTTCGGTGTTTTCGCGCACGACGTAAAAGTCGATGTCGCCCGGCTTGCGGCCGGCCAAGGGACTGGGCACGCCCGGCATCAGCCTGACCGGCCGCAGGTTGACGTACTGGTCGAACTCGCGCCGGAACTGGAGGAGAGACCCCCACAGGGACACATGGTCCGGCACCAGCGCCGGCCAGCCGACGGCGCCGAAGAAAATCGCGTCGTGCGAGCCGATCTGCTCTTTCCAGTCCTCCGGCATCATCCGGCCGTGGCGGGCGTAATAATCGCAGGAAGCAAAGTCGAACGTGTCCAGCTGCAGTTCGAAGCCGTGCCGGGCGGCGGCGGCCTCCAGGACGCGCAGTCCTTCAGGTACGACTTCCTTGCCGATCCCGTCGCCTGCAATCACGGCGATGCGGTGGACCCTGTTGCTGCCCATACTGCTTCTTTCGACCCGCCGATGCGGAACATGACCTTCACTGTGGGTGAAGGCTTGATCTGTCGCAGTCTCTAAGGCAACAAGAACGCGACAACAACAAAAAGGCGCTCGGCGCCTGTGGTATCGGCGTTCAGGGGAGGTCGGCATGAGCATGTCCGATGACGGAACCGCGGGATCCCGCGGCCTGCGGGTTCGCGCTCCGCAGGATGTGGCGGCGGGCGTTTTCCTGATGCTCGTGGCCGCTTTCGCGGTCTGGCAGTCGGCGGAGCTTCCGATGGGGACGCTGCGGTCGATGGGACCCGGCATGCTGCCCCGCGCCCTGGCCGTGCTGGTCGGGCTCTCGGGGCTCGTGCTGGCGGCTTCGGCCTTCTTTGAGGACGGCGAGGCCCTGACGCGCTGGCATCTGCGCGGGCCGATCTTCATCCTCGGCGGGGTCGTCGTCTTCGCGCTCACCATCCGCACTCTCGGGCTCGCCTTCGCCGGGCCGCTGGCCATGATCATCGGCTCCTTCGCCTCCGAGGAGGCGCGCTGGAAGGAGACGGTGATCTTCGCCGTTGCCATGACGACCTTCTGCATTCTTCTCTTCAAGGTGGCGCTGGGTCTCCCGATCCCCGTCGTCGCGTTCCTGTGAGGCGACGATGGATCTTTTTGGAAATCTCGCCCTCGGTTTCGCCACCGCGCTGAGCCTGCAGAACCTGGCGCTGTGCTTCATCGGCTGCCTCGTCGGCACGCTGATCGGGGTGCTGCCCGGCGTCGGGCCCATCGCCACCATCGCCATTCTGCTGCCGATCACCTTCGGGCTCGACCCGACCGGCGCGCTGATCATGCTCGCCGGCATCTACTACGGCGCGCAGTACGGCGGTTCGACCACCGCGATCCTCGTCAACATCCCCGGCGAAGCGACCTCGGTGGTGACGGTGCTGGACGGGCACCAGATGGCCAAGCAGGGCCGCGCCGGCATCGCCCTCGGCATGGCTGCCATTTCCTCCTTCATCGCCGGTTCTTTCGCGACGCTGGTGATTGCGGCGCTGGGCGTTCCTCTGACCAAGCTCGCGTTGATCTTCGGCCCTGCCGAGTATTTCTCGCTGATGGTGCTCGGGCTCGTCTTCGCCGTGGTGCTGGCGCGCGGCTCGATCGTCAAGGCGATCGCGATGATCCTGCTCGGCCTTCTGCTGTCGACCGTGGGCACAGACCTGGAGACGGGGCAGGAGCGGCTCACGCTCGGCCTCTCCGGCATCGCGGATGGCATCGACTTCGCCATCCTCGCCATGGGCCTGTTCGGCTTTGCCGAAATCCTGCGCAACATCGAGAACCCCGAGGCGCGCGACGTCGTGAAGTCGTCCATCGGCCGACTGCTGCCGTCGATGGCGGACATGAAGCAGTCCATCATGCCGATCCTGCGCGGCACCGGTCTCGGGGCGATGCTCGGGATCCTCCCGGGGAACGGCGCCGTGCTGGGGCCGTTCGCCTCCTACACCACCGAGAAGAAGCTGGCGAAGGATCCCTCTCGTTTCGGGCGCGGCGCCATCGAGGGCGTGGCGGGACCGGAGGCGGCCAACAACGCTGGCGCGCAGACGGCGTTCATCCCGTTGCTCACCCTCGGCATCCCGCCGAATGCCGTGATGGCGCTGATGGTCGGGGCCATGACCATCCACGGCATCATTCCCGGCCCGCAGGTGATGGAGAAAAATCCGACCCTGTTCTGGGGCATGATTGCCTCGATGTGGATCGGCAACCTGATGTTGCTGGTCATCAACCTGCCGCTGGTCGGACTGTGGGTGAAGCTGCTCAAGGTTCCGTATCGCCTGATGTTCCCGGCGATCATGATCTTCTGTTGCATCGGCATCTACTCGATCAACAACAACCCCAGCGACGTGATGGCGACGGCCTTTTTCGGCCTCGTCGGATACGTGCTGTACAAGCTGGGCTTCGAACCGGCGCCCATGCTCCTCGGCTTCGTGCTCGGCAAGCTGATGGAAGAGAAGCTTCGGCAGGCGCTCATCCTGTCGCGCGGCAGTTTCTCCACCTTCATCGACAGGCCGGTGTCTGCCGGCCTCCTTCTGGTGGCTGTTGTGCTGCTCGTGATTGCGCTGCTGCCGTCCATTCGGAAGAGCCGCGACGAAGTTTTCGTCGAATAACGCTTCGGCATCCTTTTCTGGCCGTCGCGGGTTCCTATCTAGCGGCGATCGAGCTCGAACCGGCACCAGACCGGGAACTTAATCATTGGAACTGTGGGAGAATGAGATGAAGACCCTCTTCGCGGCCGCGGCCGCGCTCGTCCTGACCGCCGGCTCTTCGCTCGCGCAGGGTTACCCGGCCAAGCCCATCACGATGGTCGTCCCGTTCGCCGCCGGCGGACCGACCGATATCATCGCGCGCATCGTCACCGAGCAGATGTCTCGATCGCTGGGCCAGCAGATCGTCATCGAGAACGTCGCCGGCGCTGGCGGAACGACGGGCACGACCCGCGTCGCCACCGCGGCGCCGGACGGCTACACGATCATGCTGGGCCACATGGGCACGCACGGCGCGGCCCCGGCGCTCTATCCGAAGCTGAAGTACGACCCGACCAAGGATTTCGAGGCCATCGGCATGGCGGCGGGCACGCCGATCCTCATCGTCGCCAAGAAGGACATGGCGGCAAAGGATCTGAAGGAGTTCATCACCCTCGCGAAGGCCCAGGGCGACAAGCTGAACCTTGCTCATGCCGGCGTCGGCAGCGTGTCTCACACGACGGCGCTGCTGCTGAACAACCAGCTCGGAATCAAGCCGTCGCAGGTGCCCTACCGCGGCACAGGCCCCGCGATGAACGACCTCGTCTCCGGGCAGGTCGACTTCATGACCGACCAGATCGTCAACGTCGTCTCCCAGGTGAAGGCGGGGTCCATCAAGGCCTACGCCATCGCCACCCCGGAGCGCTCGCCGGCCCTGCCGGACGTCCCGACCACGCGCGAGGCGGGCCTGCCGGATTATCAGGTCAGCGCCTGGAACGCCGTGTTCGCCCCCAAGGGAACCCCGGCCGATATCACGGCAAAGCTCAACGACGCACTCCAGAAGGCGCTCGCCGACGAGAACACCCGCAAGCGTCTTCTCGAACTGGGCGGCGTCCTCCCGGACAAGAACCAGCAGACGCAGGCCTGGCTCAAGGGCTTCGTCGCCGAGGAAGTAGCCCGCTGGACCCCGGTCATCAAGGCTGCCGGCGCCACCGCCGAGTAAGCCTTTCGTAAGTCTTGCGTTAACAAAAGCCGGCGCCCGGGGCCCATCGTCCCGGGCGAAATCGTTTCAGATGTAAAATAAACGTCATTTCCCTTGAAGGACGGGGACAGGCGACTACGATCTGACCCTGTGAATTCAATCTTCGCTTCCAACCACTCCTCGCCCGACAAGGCCGACGCGCTGGCTCCGACGCTTGCGGTCGAGAACCTGTCGATCCGCGTATCGAGCCGGGCAGGGTCCACCAGCCTCGTGGACGACGTGTCGTTCGCGATCGCGCCCGGCCGGACGCTGTGCCTCGTCGGCGAGTCGGGATGCGGCAAGAGCATCACGTCGCTGGCGGTCATGGGGCTGCTGGCCACGCCGCCCCTCAACGTCTCCGCGGGCCGCGTCCTCTTCGAGGGCAAGGATCTGCTGACGCTCGATGCGCGAGAGCGGGCCGATCTGCGCGGCGACCGGATGACGATGATCTTCCAGGAGCCGATGACGTCGCTCAACCCGGCCTTCACCATCGGCGACCAGATCGCCGAGGTGGTGGCCCGCCACCGCGACGTCTCGGCGGAAAAGGCACGGGCCGTCGCGCTGGAGATGCTCCAGCGCGTGCGCATTCCCTCGGCCGAGAATCGGCGCGACGAGTATACCCACCCGATGTCGGGCGGCATTCGCCAGCGTGTGTTGTTCGCGATTGCTCT
>CAZJCW010000142.1:0-10728 GCA_964544365.1 uncultured Alsobacter sp. | reverse complement strand
TTCTTCCACTACATCCGCTTCCCCGACCCGGAGACGATGGAGAAGATCGTCGACGTGCATTTCCCCGGGATCAAGAAGCGGCTCGTCGCGGAGGCCCTGCGGATCTTCTTCGAGGTGCGCGACGTGCCCGGCCTGCGCAAGAAGCCCTCGACCAGCGAGCTGCTCGACTGGCTGAAGCTCCTCCTCAACGAGGACATCGGCCCCGAGACCCTGCGCGAGCGCGACCCGAAGAAGCTCATCCCGCCGCTGCACGGCGCCCTGCTGAAGAACGAGCAGGACGTCCACCTGTTCGAGCGCATCGCCTTCATGGCCCGGCGGGAGGGGCGGTGACATGAAGCGCCTCGTCATCTTCCGCCACGCCAAGGCCGTTCCGCACGGGGCGGCGCCGGATTTCGACCGGGCGCTGGCCGAGCGAGGGCTGGCCGATGCCGCGGCGGCGGGGCGCTACCTGGCCGACGAACTGATCCTGCCCGACCTCGCGCTGGTCTCGCCGTCCCTGCGGACCCGGCAGACCTGGGAGCGCGCCGCCCCGGCCCTGGGCGAGGTGCCGGTCCGTTTCGAGGACGCGATCTACGATGCCAGCGCGGCGACGCTGCTGCACCTGGCGCGCAAGGCCCCGGCGTCCGTCCGCACCCTTGCCATCGTCGGGCACAATCCCGGCATGTCGCAGCTCTCGCGCGATCTCATCGGCCATGGCGACCGCTACGCGCTGGCGCGACTGAGGACCAAGTTTCCGACGTCCGGCATGGCCGTTCTCGACTTCGCCGTCGACGACTGGTCCGAGATCGCCTTCGGCGGCGGACGGCTCGACCGCTTCGTGACGCCGGGCGGCGACGCGGACTGACCGGCGCCGC
Source organism: uncultured Alsobacter sp. (assembly GCA_964544365.1). Taxonomy (GTDB): domain Bacteria; phylum Pseudomonadota; class Alphaproteobacteria; order Rhizobiales; family Beijerinckiaceae; genus Alsobacter. The sequence continues at coordinate 9,874 of CAZJCW010000142.1, read as the reverse complement.
ATCGACAAACGACGCACGCGCCCCCACATTCGGGGGAGCGTGAGCCCAGAGTCCCGCCTTTGCCGTCCTTCAGCGACATCACATTCGACCTGCGGATCGCCGCCCGGGCGCTGGCGGACAGCGTGGCCGACATCGCCCATCCGACGCTGCGCCTCGGCGTCACGGGGCTGTCCCGGTCCGGGAAGACCGTGTTCATCACGGCCCTCGTGCATGCCCTGACGCGGCAGGCGCGCCTGCCGGTGTTCCGCGCCGCCGCCGAGGGACGGGTCCGCAAGGCGACGCTGGCGGAACAGCCAGACGACGCCGTGCCCCGTTTCGCCTACGAGGATCACATCGCGGCGCTGTCGGCTGGGCCTGACCGCGCATGGCCGGAATCGACCCGGCGCATTTCCGAGCTCCGGCTGGTCATCGAATACGAATCGAAGACCTCCTGGACCTCGGGTCCGCGGTCGCTGACGCTCGACATCGTCGATTATCCCGGCGAGTGGCTCCTGGACCTCTCGCTCCTCGACAAGGACTACGCGACGTGGTCTCGCGAGGCGGTGGCCTCCGCGCGGCTGCCGGAGCGCGCCGGACCGTCCGCGGCCTTCCTGGCCCGGCTTGCCGAGGCGCCGGCGGACGGCGATGCCGACGAAGCCACGGCCCGCGAGCTGTCCGAGCGGTTCCGCGCGGCGCTGGCGGCGGCGCGGGCCGAGCCCCTGTCCTTCTCGGCCTTGCCGCCGGGCCGGTTCCTGATGCCCGGCGAGCTCGAAGGCTCGCCGGCGCTGACTTTCGCGCCCCTCGACCTGTCCGAGGGCGCGACCGTCCGGCGGGGCTCCCTGGCCGCGATGATGGAGCGGCGATACGAGGCCTATCGCGAGCATGTGGTGAAGCCGTTCTTCCGCGATCACTTCGCGCGGCTCGACCGGCAGGTCGTCCTCGTCGACGTGATGGCCGCGCTGAACGCGGGGGCCTTCGCCGTCGCCGACCTGCAGCGCGCGCTGGACGACGTGCTCGGCGCGTTCCGGACCGGGCGCAACACGATGATCTCGGCCCTGCTGCGCCCGCGCATCGACCGGGTGCTTTTTGCGGCGACCAAGGCGGATCACTTGCACCATACAAGCCACGACCGCCTTGAAGCGGTGCTTGGCCTGCTGGTGGACCGGGCCAAGGCGCGTGCCACGAGCCTGGGCGCCCAGGTCGACGTGGTCGCGCTGGCCAGTGTTCGCGCCACGCGCGAAGTCCGGCTGACGGAGCGGCGGCAGGACATCGATGCCATCGCCGGCATTCCGCTCAAGGGCGAAACCATCGGCCGAGATGTCTTCGACGGGCTGACCGAGGCGGCGATCTTCCCCGGCGAGCTGCCGGCGGATCCCGCCGTGGCGCTGGCGCAGGCCGGACAGGACGGGGCAGGGCTCCGGTTCGTTCGATTCCGGCCGCCGCTGGCCGGGAAGGGAAGCGATGGCGGGCCCGGGCCACTGCCGCACATCCGCCTCGACCGCGCGCTCGAGTTCCTGCTCGGGAACCGGCTCGCATGAGGGATCTCCATCCATGAGCAAGGCTCCCCGCGCGTTCCGTCTCGATAACCCGGGAATCCGTTCCGCCGAGGAGCAGGCCCCGGCGCCCGATTCCATCGTGCTGACCGAGACGGATTCCGAGGCCGCCTTCCTGCGCGAGGAGGAGCGACAGGAGGCCGTCGCGGAGCACAAGGCCGAGCTTGGCCTCGGCCGTCGGCTGCTGGGCTGGGGCGGTCTCCTGGCCGGCGCGCTCGGCGGATTGCTGCTCCTCTGGCTCGGCGCCGGGCTCGAGGCTTTCATTGCCGACATGCTCGTGCGCAGTCCCGTCGCGGGCGGTGTCGCCCTGGCGCTCACGGGGCTCGCCGTCCTGGCGGCGACAGTCCTGGCCGGTCGCGAGATCGCCGGCATCCTGCGCGCGCGCTCCATCGCACGGCTCAAGGCCCGTGCCGAGGCGGTCCTCGCGAGCGACGATCGGCGCGAAGGCCGCGCCATTCTGGCGGAACTGCAGTCGCTTTACGCCAACCGCCCGGATACCGCCCGCGCGCGGGCGCGCCTCGCGGAAACCGACAACGACGTCATCGACGGGGCCGACCTCGTGCGCGTCGCAGAGCGCGAGCTCATGGCGACGCTCGACCGCGAGGCCCGCGCGGCGGTGACGGCTGCCGCGCGCCGGGTGTCGCTGGTCACGGCGATCTCGCCCAGGGCCATCGTCGACCTCGTCTTCGTCGCGGCGCAGGCGTTGCGCCTGGTCCGCCGGATCTCCGCGATCTATGGCGGGCGGCCCGGATTCATCGGCTTCATGCGGCTCGTGCGGGCGGTCGGCGCCCACCTCGCCGTCACGGGCGGCATGGCCGTCGGCGAGGGCATGGTCCAGCAGGTCCTCGGCCACGGCATCGCCGCGAAGCTCTCGGCGCGGCTGGGGGAGGGGGTGCTGAACGGGTTGCTGACCGCCCGTGTCGGGCTGTCGGCCATCGCGGTGTGCCGCCCGCTGCCCTTCTCGGCGGAACCGCCGCCGACGATCACCGACGTGGCCTCGATCCTGTTCAGCCGCGACGACCCGGCAAAGCCTGTCCGCGGATAAACCTGCAACCGGCACAATCTTCCGCAATCCCAGGCTGTAGTTATTGAAAAGATTGACACTTTTTCTGGCACCCCGCTTGCGGGTGCCATGGCGTTGCTTTGTTCATTTTCTGCGCCGGCGAAGCCCGCGCGCTTCATCCAGAAGGGATGCAGCCATGAGTATCTTCAATGCCCTCGTGAACGCCGTCACCGGCATGCAGGCCCAGTCCTTTGCGCTCGGGAACATCTCCTCGAACATCGCGAACTCGCAAACCACCGGCTACAAGCGCGTGGACACCAGTTTCGAGGACATGGTCTCGCCCGCGCCACTGCGGATGCAAAGGGGCGGATCCGTATCCGCTTTCTCGCGCAGCACCAACACGATTGCGGGAGCGTTGACGGAGACCCGCGTGCCGACCCATTTCGGCATCAACAGCGAAGGCTTCGCGACCGTGCGCGAGCCCATGGAGAGCCGGGGCGGCGTCCCCAGTTTCCCGGGCACCAACCTGTACACGCGGCGCGGGGACTTCACGCTCGACCGGAATGGCTTCCTCGTGAACGGCGCCGGCCACTATCTCGTCGGCAACGCGCTCGACCCGGAGACCGGGGCCGTGACGAACGGGGTTCCCGACATCATCAGGATCGAGGCCGGCCGCATCGCCGCGCAACCGACGACCACGGTCTCCTTCTCCGGCAATCTCCCGACGACGCCGCAGACGGCGCGCTACGTCCCTGGCGTCGCCGGGTCCGACATCTGGACGGCGGGCGCGGGCCTGCCTGCCTCCGTTACGCCGGCGTCCGTCCCGAGTTCCGAATCCTTCGCCGGCAATTCGATCGCCGGTCCCACCGTCACGATGTACGACAGCATCGGCAATCCGGTCGACGTCAGCCTGCGCTGGGCGAAGACCGGCGAAAACGGAACCGGCTCGACCTGGGGCCTCTACGCGGCGACGGGACCCGCCGCCTCGGTCGCCGCATCCGACTGGTCGCGGGCCGCAGCGTTCACCTTCAACACCAGCGGCGCCATGACCGCGCCCGTCGCGGCCTTCCCGGTGGACCTGTCCAGCCTGGGTCTCGGAAGCACGATCAGCTTCGACCTTGCGGGCCGGCTGACGCAGTTCGCCGACACGGACGGACAGGCGAAGGTCGACCGCATCACGCAGAACGGCAGCATGATGGGCGAGTTCGACAGCCTCTACATCAGCGAGGATGCCCGGGTCATGGCGCGCTACACCAACGGCCAGAGCCAGGGCATCGCCCAGATCGCCGTCGCGACGTTCAATGCCCCCGAGATGCTGCAGCGGGCCGGGGGCGGTGCCTTCCTGGCGTCGGCGGAGTCCGGGGATCCCCTGTGGAGCACGGGAGGCGCGTCGGTCGTGTCGGGGTCGCTCGAAGGCTCCAATACCGACATCGCCGAGGAGTTCTCGAAGATGATCGTGACCCAGCAGGCCTATGCCGCGAACACGCGGGTCATCTCGGCGAGCCAGCAGCTGCTTCAGGAGACGCTCAACGTCGTGCGATGAGCCTTCGATGACGTATGGCCCCGGCAATTTCTGCCGGGGCCGGCGCGGCACGTGGTGGAAATGGCCATGGTGAGCGTGATGAATGACAGATTAACGCATTGTTTTTCAAGGAAAATTTCAGTGGCATGCGTCTTGCGGTTGAACCCTCGAAATCTTGCGACCACGGCGTTCAGGCGTCGACGGTCCGCCGAACGAGGAAAGGTTCGCCGCATGGGTATCTTCGGGGCAATGATCACGGCAGTTGCGGGGCTGCGGGCGCAGTCCTATGCGCTCGAAAACATCTCCGGAAACATCGCCAACTCGCAGACGACGGGCTTCAAGCGCGTCGACACGAGCTTCGAGGATCTGGTTCCGAACATGCCGCTGCGCAACCAGGCCAGCGGCTCGGTTTCGGCTTTCTCGCGGGGAACCAACACCCTGGACGGTCCGCTCAATGCCACCGGCGTCGGCACCAACGTCGCGCTGGGCGGCGAGGGCTACATCGTGGTCCGGGACCGTGCCGACTATGTCGGCGGTCTGCCGACCTTCACCGCCTCGAACCTCTATACGCGTCGGGGCGACTTCGAGAGCGACAAGAACGGCTTCCTCGTCAACGGGGCCGGCAATTATCTCGTCGGCTACCAGGTCGATCCGCTCACCGACACGATCATCGGCGGTGCGCCGGACGTGCTGCGCTTCACCAACGACCAGGTTCCGGCCAAGGCGACGACCACCGTCGTGTATCGCGCCAACCTGCCCGCCGAACCGAGCACGGCCAACTCCGATCCTGCCGTGCCCAACTCCGAACTGCTGACCGCGACCGGCTTTGCCGTCGATCCGCGCGGCAACGCAGGCACCGTGCAGGCGAACGAGGAGACCTCCTTCCTGAACCAGACGATCTCCGGCGGCAGCGTGACGATGTTCGATCCGCTCGGCAACGCGATCACCGCCCAATTGCGGTGGGGCAAGTCCGCCAGTGTGGCGAGCGGCGGCACGGACACGTGGGAACTGTTCTACATGAACAATTCCGCCGCGACCGGAGCGCAGGTGAAGTGGACCAACGCCGGGGCCAACTTCACCTTCAATGCGTCGGGGCAGTTGTCGTCCGCGACCTCCCTCAACATCACCAACATGACGATCGACGGGACGAACCTCGGCACCATCGCGTTTTCTCCCGGTGCGGGCGGACTGACGCAGTTCGCCGACATCAGCGGCCAGTACAAGCCGACGACGCTGAACCAGGACGGCTTCGCGGCTGGCACGCTCCTCAGGCTGGCCATCAACGACGCCGGTCGCGTCCAGGCGGTCTATTCCAACGGTCAGACCAGCTCGATCGCGCAGATCGCCGTGGCGCAGTTCAACGCCGACAACATGCTCAAGCGTCGCGACGGCGGCACCTTCGAGGAGACGCTGGAGTCGGGCCCGCCGCTGCTCGCGACGGCCTCCACGTCCATCCTCTCCGGAACGGTCGAGGGGTCCAACACCGACATTGCTGACGAGTTCGCCAAGATGATCGTCACGCAGCAGGCCTACTCGGCCAATACCCGCGTCGTTTCGACCTCGCAGCAGATGCTGCAGGACGTCCTCAACATCATCCGGTGAATTCGTATCCGGCTGAAGGGCCGACGGTGTAGTTCATGAGTCTCGGTAGCGCCCTCAACAATGCCCTGTCCGGCCTGCGCACCACGCAGGCGCAGATCCAGGTCATCTCCAACAACGTCTCCAACGTCGACACGCCCGGCTACAGCCGCCGCCAGGCGATCCTCAAGGAGACGGCCGTCGCTGGAGAAGGTGCGGGCGTTCGCGTCGAGGGCGTGCAGCGTGCGCTCGACGAGATCCTCCAGCGCGAGTTGCGCACGGAGACGTCCGGTTCTGGCTATACCGCGATCCGGGCGCGCGTCACCGACCAGTTGCAGGCTCTCTTCGGAAAGCCCGGCTCGTCGACGGCGCTGACGTCCGTCCTGGACAGCTTCACGCAGTCGATCCAGGATCTCGCGAACGATCCTGCGTCGTCCACGGCCCGCGCCAGCGTCGTGTCGGCTGCGCGCTCCCTGTCGACCAGCATCGTCAGGGCCTCGGCAGGCATCCAGGACCTGCGCACCCAGGCGGAGCAGTCCATCGGGTCCGCGGTCACCCGCGTCAACGAACTGCTCAAGGACATCGCGGCGTCGGACCGCCGCGTCGGCGAAACGCTCGGTCGTGAGCCGGCACTGCTCGACCAGCGCGACGCGCAGATCAACGAACTCGCGGCGCTCATCGACGTCCGCGTGCAGGAGAACGCGAACGGGACCGTGACCCTGTCGACCCAGGGCGGGCTCAACCTCTACAGCGGCGGCCAGTCGGCGACGCTGTCCTTCGATGCCCGGGGAACCCTGAGCGCCGGTTCCGTCTACACGAACGGCGCGGACCGGGGAGTGGGCACGATCACCGTGACCTTCGGCGGATCCACCGTGGACGCCATCGCCCTGAACTCGATCCGGTCGGGCGAGATCGCCGGCCTTCTCGAGCTGCGCGACCGGTCGCTGGTGGACGCCCAGAAGCAGCTCGACGAACTGGCCGCCGGCCTCGCCTCGTCGCTCTCCAACCGCTCGCAGGCCGGAACGGCCGCCACGGCGGGCGCCTTCACCGGCTTCGACGTTGATCTGACCGGGCTGCAGCCCGGAAACGTCGTCACGCTCAACGCCACCGTCGGCGGAACGGCGCGCACCTATTCCATCGTCCGCGTCGACGCTGGCGGAACGCTTCCCGCCAATGCGACGCCCGATCCCAACGACATCGAGATCGCGGTGCCCTTCGGCGGTGGCATGGCGGCCGCCGCGGCGGCGCTGGATGCGGCGCTCGGGGCCGGGTTCACCGTCTCCAACCCGGCGGGCAGCACGCTCCGGATCCTGAACGACGGCACGCCCGGAACCTCGGTCACGGGCCTCTCCGCCTCGATCACGAACACGGCTCTGGTCGGCAACGGTCCGGAACTTCCGCTCTTCGTGGATGGCAACAACCCCGGTACGCCGTTCACCGGCTCCTTCCAGACGGGCTCGCAGAAGACCGGTCTTGCCGGACGGCTCGTCGTGAACCCGTCTGTCGTCGCCGATCCCAGTCGGCTGGTCGTCTTCTCGACGTCGCCGCAGACCCCGGCCGGAGACTCGACGCGGCCCGCATTGCTTCTGCAGCGAATAACTCAGAGTTTACAGAGCTTTGCACCCGCGGCCGGCACCTCCGCGGCCTTCACCGGCACCCTATCCGCCTTCGCCCGCCGCCTCGTCGACGGCCAGGCGGAGAAAGCCGCATCCGCATCGCGGCTCGACGAAGGGCAGAAGATCGTCCAGGCCTCGATCGAGGCGCGTTACGGCGATGCGAGCGGGGTCAGCGTCGATCAGGAACTGAGCCAGCTCGTGCAGATCCAGAACGCCTATTCGGCCAATGCACGCATCATGAGCGCGGTGCGCGACATGCTTGATGTGTTGCTGCGGATCTGAGGGGAGGGTAGGCCATGAGCACCATCTCGAACACGTTTTCAGGCAGTTATTCGCTGGAATCCCTTGCCGCCCGGCGCAACGCAGACCGCTTCGCGTCCCTCAAGGGCACGATGGAAGACCTGCAGCGGCAGATGTCGACCGGGCAGAAGGCGAACGACTGGACCGGGCTCGGCGGTGACCGTCTGCAGTCGCTGGACTTGCGCTCCCGGATGTCGCTCCTCGACGGCTACGCGTCGGTCGCCCAGGACGCTTCGCTGCGCCTCAAGGTGATGGACCAGACGCTGACGGCGCTCGACAAGAGCCGCAGGGATGCGGCGTCCGAGCTCACGCTGGACAGCTATGCGCTGCGCAGCGGCGGATCGACCCAGGGGCAGATCCTGCTGACCAACCGTTTCCGCGACGCCGTGGATCTTCTCAACCAGAGCGTGGGTGACCGCTACCTCTTCTCCGGCCGCTCGACGGACGTTCGCCCCGTGGCCAGCGCGGATACGATCCTCGATGGGGCGCCACCCCTCATCGGGCTGAGGCAGGCCATTGCCGATCGAAAGACGGCGGATCTCGCCGGCGGCCTCGGCGGCCTGAGCGTGGGCCTGGCCGGCGCCGTCGTCACCGTGACGAAGCCCGGCGCCGGCGGTCTCACCGTGTCGGGATCGGGGACGTTCGATTTCTCGACCCAGCCTGTGCCAGGCGCGGTCTATTCGCTGACGGTCTCGCTGCCCGACGGCAGCACGGAGAAGGTCTCGCTCACGGCGTTCGCCGCCGGAGGAACGGGCGCGCCGTCCGCGAGCTTCGCGATCGGAGCCAGCCCGGCCGCGACGGCGGCCAATTTCCAGACGGCCATGTCGGCGGCGCTGACAGAACTGTCCGGAACCGCCCTGTCCGCGGCCTCCGCCCTGAAGGCGTCCAAGGATTTCTTCGACGGCGCCATCGCCGGGACGGTCGACTGGTATGTCGGCGACTCCACCGCCACCCCGCGCCAGACGTCTCTCGCGCGGCTCGACGACGGCGACCCGGTCGCGGTCGGGGCGCAGGCCGACGAAGCCGCGCTGCGGTCCGTGCTGGCTCACATGGGGGTGATGGCCGCGGAAAGCTTCCCGGCCAACGATCCCCTGTCGCCCAAGAGGTACGACGCGGTCAGGCTTCGGCTGGGGAGCGGGCTGTCCGAGGCCTCCGGCGCGCCGCGGGTCCAGTTCATCCAGGAGGAGCTGGCGCTCGCGGCGGTCGAGATCAACACGGCCAAGGAACGCAACACGGCGGCCAAGAACCTCTACCAGACGCAGCTGGGCGACATCGAGGGCGTATCGCTGGAGGAGGCTGCGGCGATGCTGCTCAGCCTCCAGACCCAATTGCAGGCGAGCTACCAGACAGCGTCGATGGTGTCCAAGCTGTCGCTGGTGAACTTTCTCTGAGGCTCAGCAGCCGCGGGGATAGAAATAGCCGATGTCGGCGCCGGAGCGGTCGAGCACCGGCACGAAGCCCCTGGTCGGCAGGCCCCGCGGCAATGGCGGGGCATCCGGGTCGCCCTGATCCTTGCGGTGCTCGACCGCATAATATCGGCGCGACCCCTTGGTGACGACACCCTGGATCGAATAGACCGAGGCGCACAGGCCCTCGCGCGCCGTCTCGGCGGCCTTGAAGGCGCTCCTCTCAGCCGCTTTGAAGGGCCGGCATCGACCAGGCGCGGTGCACCACGTGTCGGGCCTCCTCACGGCGGTGGCGAGGTCCGTGTGGGCGTGGACATCGGCCTTGCGGACCGAAACCCAGACGGCGTCCTCCGCCTTCCCTTCGAGGGGCTTCACCCTCGCCCAGGCCCGCTCGCCCTCGACGCGTACGGGATCGTCGGAGACAAGACCGCGGACCTCGTATCCCCACTCGTCCTGCGGCACGACGAGGGTGGGTCGTCCGGGCCGTACCAGCACGATGTCGAGAGTGTCGCACGCCGGCCCGGTGCAGGCGGGCCCGATCCGCCCCACGACGCGGCCCGAGGGCCGGTCGTAGGCCGGGATGCCGGGATCAGCCGTGCGGTAGATCGGCTTGTAGTCCTTGTCGACCAGGACGTGCCCGTTCTCGTCGAGCGGGAAGATCGCGGGATCCCACAGATAGGCGACGGGCGGCCTCTTGTTGTCGCCGGAACCGGCAGATGCCGGGTGTCCCGCACCGGACAGTCCGGCCAGGACCAGGGCTGCGAGAAGGCATCTGCGGATGCGCATGCCAAGCTCCCTGAGGGGAAGCTGCCCGGCGTCGGGTTGGCGGGACGAGGGGCCGCGGCCTACGCCGCTTCGGCGCGGGCGCGCAGGCCTTCGGCGATGTTCCGGTTGATCTGCACCAGCACGTCGGCGCG
>CAZJCW010000141.1:0-10990 GCA_964544365.1 uncultured Alsobacter sp. | reverse complement strand
TGCTCATCGCCGACGAGCCGACGACGGCACTCGACGTCACCATCCAGGCGCAGGTGCTCGATCTTCTGGACGGTCTGCGCCGCGACCTCTCGATGGGCCTCATCCTGATCACGCACGACCTCGGCGTGGTCGGCCAGTGGGCCGACCGGGTCGTCGTCATGTACGCCGGCAGCAAGGTCGAGGAGGCTCCTCCCGGGCCGATCTTCGCCGACCCGCGACATCCCTACACCGCGGGCCTCCTCGCGGCCTCGCCGCGTGTCGGCGGCGGACGCGGCTACCGGTCCGGCCCTCTCCCGGAAATCCCCGGCAACATCGCCAGTGCGGTTGACGAGGCGGGCTGTGCCTTCGCACCCCGCTGTCCGCATATGCGCGCGTCCTGCCGCGACGCCCGGCCGCCCCTCGTGCCCGTCGGCGAGGACAGGGTCGCGGCCTGTCCCGTGGTCAACGCGCCGGAGGCGGTGTCTTGAGCCTGCTGCGGATCGAGGACCTCCATACCCACTATCGAACGGCGACCGGCCTGCTGCGCGCGGTGGACGGCGTGACTTTCTCCGTCGAACGCGGAGAGAGCGTCGGCCTGGTCGGCGAATCCGGCTGCGGCAAGTCCACCCTCGGCAAGGCGATCCTCCGGCTCGCGCCGGTCACGTCCGGTTCCGTTCGCTTCGACGGCGTCGACCTGGCCGGACTGACGGACCGGGCCCTCGCTCCGTTCCGCCGCCGGATGCAGATGATCTTCCAGGATCCGTTCGGCTCGCTCAATCCGCGCCATCAGGTCGGCGACATCCTTGCAGCGCCGCTGGCGGTCCACGCCGTCGGCGACCGCTCTGACCGGCGCGCTCGAGTCGCGCGAATGATCGAGGCGGTCGGGCTGCCGGCCGATGCCGCAGGCCGCTACCCGCACGAGTTCTCTGGCGGCCAGCGCCAGCGCATCGGCATCGCCCGGGCGTTGATCCTGCAGCCGGAGCTCGTCATCTGCGACGAACCTGTCTCCGCGCTGGACCTCTCGATCCAGGCGCAGATCCTCAACCTGATGGTGCGCCTGAAGGACGAGTTCGGGCTGTCGTACCTGTTCATCTCGCACGACCTCTCCGTCGTGCGCTTTTTCGCCGACCGCGTCCTGGTGATGTATCTCGGCCGCATCGTCGAGAGCGCGCCCGTCGAGGCGTTATGGCGCAGGCCGCTTCACCCGTATACGCAGGCGCTCATCGCCGCGGTGCCCGATCCCGCGCGCCGCCGGCACGCCGCGCCGCTGTCCGGCGATCTGCCGAGCCCGCAGGACGTTCCGTCCGGCTGCCGCTTCAACCCGCGTTGCCCCTTCGCGACCGAACGCTGCCGCAGCGAGGTTCCGCTGCCTCGGACTCTCGCCCCGGGCCATGACGTCGCTTGCCACCATGCGGAGGCAATCGCCCTCACACCCGCAGAAACTCCCGCGGGCTTGTCGTCATGATCTCGGTACCGCCGGGCGTGACGAGAACCTGATCCTCGATGATGAACCCGCCCAGCCCGTCGACATAGAGCGGCGCCTCCACGGCCAGCACCATGCCCGGCTCCGCGATCACGTCGCTGTCGGCCGCGATGAAGGGCCACTGCTCGCCGAACGGATCGTTGCCCAGCCCGTGTCCGAAATGCCCGCGCGCGTAGGACGGAACGCCGGCCCTGCGCACCGTCGCCAGCATCAGCGCATGGATGTCTGCCAGCCGGACGCCCGGCTTCAGCGCCGCGAGGCCAGCCTCCAGTCCCTCCAGCAATGCGTCGTGCAACTCGCGGGCAGCCCGCACCGGCGAGCCCAGGGACACGGTCCGCGCGAAATCGGACGAGTAGCCGCCGACCAGCACGCCGACGTCGAACTTCACGACGTCTCCGTCCCGCGCCGGCCGCCCGGCGCCCCACGGGTCGGGGCCGATCGAGATGTAGTCCCAGTGACCGGATATCACCGCGCCGCGCGCCTCGGCGGCGGCCCGCACGCCCTCCCCGTAGGCGAGGCTCAGCGCCGCGCGCTCCGCATCGGGCCGAACGGCCGCCAGAGCCCGGGCGTAGCCGGCCTCGCCGATCTCCGCCGCGAGCCGCAATCTGGCGATCTCGGTCGCCGTCTTGACCATCCGCAGCCGTCGGATGGCGTCCGTGCCGTCGACCAGCCGGGCGCCGGGCAGCGCCGCCTGCAGCACCGCGAAGTCGGCAGCGGGGACGAACGCAAGGTCGACGCCGAGCCGCGCCCCCGCGAGGCCCAGCCGCTTCAACTGGTCGCCCAGCAGCGCGAAGGCCGCCCGCGCGTCGAATGTCGACGGCCGGACCGCGGGGGTGTCCGCCGGCAGCACGGCCGACAGCGGATCGTCAGCGCCGTGCAAGGCGGCCAGTGCCGTATCCACCCAGATCGGGTGAAACACGACGTCGACCGGCGCGCCCGTAGCCCGCACCGCGCCCGACGCCAGGTCGGGCATCACCGCCGCGATCCGCTGCGTGGGGTCGGCCGGTACCAGGGCCGATGCCGCTCCCGCCCGTCGGAACAGCGCCGCCACACCCGGATGCGTGCCCGTGGCATGCGCGATGTGCTCCGGCTGGAACAGCACAAGCGCGTCCAGCCCTGCGGCTTCCATCACTGCCTGCGCCCGCGCGCGATCAATCGGCTCCTGCGTCACGACCTTCCCCTCGTCAGGGCCATCGACCCGTGCGTGACAGCGCCGCGCCCTTGCCCCACAGTCCTGCCATCGATATCGGCATCGCAGACGGAACGCCATGGCACGACCGCACATCCTTTTCATCCAGGCGCAGGATATTCCCTGGCGCGCCGGCTTCTGGACGGGGGCCCGGCCCGAGGTCGAGACGCGCACTCTTTCCGTCGAGGACGACGGCTCGGCCGCGACCGTTCTGGTGCGCTACCCGAAGGGCTGGCGCGCCGACGGTGTCGAGCATCTCGACGCTCTGGAGGAGTTCCTCGTCCTCGAAGGATCGCTGGAGATCGACGGCGTTGCCTACGGCGCGCAGTCCTACGCCGCGCTTCCCGCCCGCTACACCCGCCGTGCCCAGTCGGCGCCGGATGGGGCGGTCGTTCTGTCCATGCTGCACGGCCGGCCGGACCCGATCCCGGGCGTGGCGGCAAAGCCTTGGGATCCGGCGCTGCTCGTCCGCCATGTCGATCCCCTGGCCATGGACTGGGATCCCGGCCTCGTCGACCCCCAGCTTTCGAAGGGCGTCGCGATCAAGCCGCTCCGCACCGATCCGTATACGCAGGAGACGACGTTCCTTTACATGTCCCCGCCTCACCGCGTGCCGCCTGGCATGGCGAAGCCGCAATGGACCCACTCGATGGTGGAGGAGCTATACGTCCTGCACGGCGAGTATGTCTGGGGCGATTGCGGCCGCATGGGTCCGGGCGGCTATGTCTGGTGGCGCGAGGGCGTGAAGCACGGCCCGGCCGGCACCGACACCGGGTACCTCCTGCTCGTGCGCACGATCGGCGGACCGCTGGACAACATCTTCGACACCGAAAAGAAGCCGTTCTCCTGGGACCCGCCGTTCCGCCCGCTCCTGCCAGACGATCTGCGGGCTCTGGCGAAGCCTTATTCGCGCACGAGGATGTACTAGGACGTGATCGTTCCTCTCGATGGACAGCCCGGCCCGGCCAGGAGCACCGGGCTGCAGGTCGACCACGTCGGCGTCGTCGTGCGGGATCTCGCCGCCGAGGTCGCCGGATGGCGCTCTCAGGGCTTTCTCGTCTCCGATCCCGTCGCGCTGATGGGCCGCGACCCGCAGGGGCGTCCCGTCCCGCTGGGCCAGTCGAGCGCCCACATCGTCTTCTCCAATGGCTATGTGGAGCTGTCCTCGCCCCACCCCGGCGTCGGAAATCACCTGGAGCCCTATCTTGCGCGGGGGGAGGGGGTGCGAATCCTTGTCCTGGCCGCACCCAACGCCGCCGCCGCGCGCGACACGCTTGCGGTCCGCTGGCCCGATATCTCGCCCGTGCGCTCGGCCTCGCGGGCCGTGATCGTCGAGGGGCTGGAGCGGACGGCTGACTTCCGCTGGTTTCCTCTCCCTGTCGACATTGTGCCCGGGGTGCTCTCGGCGGTCGTCGAGCATCTCACGCCGGACAGCGTGTTCCATCCGAGCCTCGCCCGTCATCCGAACGGGCTTACGCGCATGAGTTGCGTTCTCGCGACCGGCAACTCTGCCACGTTCGTGTCCGTGCCGCCGCTGGGTGACGGATCGTCCGAGGCGCCCGTCCTGTCCCTGGACGAGGCCGCGGGTGAGTTGGCGATCGATCGTCTCGGGTTCGTCGGCCCGCATCGCAGCGAAAGGATCTTCCGCGTTACGGCCCGTCAGTAAACGAACATTTCACACGCAGTATATGGCAAATGTCCATCTTGCCTTTTCCGGGATGAGTGATTGCTGCCGGCATCGCCGCATGGTGTTATTATCGCCAACTGTTTCCAGCGATCGAGACGGATCCACCATGCGCAGACGTTCTTTCCTCATCCTGTCGACTGCGGCGCTCGGCCTCGCCGCTGCATCCGCCCCGGCTCTCGCCCAGGCCGACGCGCCCCGCCCTGGCGGGACCTTGCGGTTCGTCATGAAGTACGAACCGCCGACTCTGTCGTCGATCAACAACACGTCGACGCCGCTCACGTCCGGCAAGATTTTCGACGGCCTCGTGACCTACGACTTCGACCTGAACCCGAAGCCGCAACTGGCCACGTCGTGGACATTGTCGCCTGACGGCCTGAAATACACCTTCAAGCTCCGCGAGGGCGTGACCTGGCACGACGGAAAGCCGTTCACCTCGGCCGATGCCGCCTTCTCGATCCTGCGCCTGAAGCAGGGCCACCCGCGCGGCCGCAGCACGTTCGCCAATGTCGTCGAGGCGAACACGCCGGACGCGAACACCCTCGAGCTGGTCCTGTCGAAGCCGGCGCCGTTCCTGATGGTGGCGCTGGGGCCGTCCGAGTCGCCCATCGTGCCGAAGCATCTCTATGAAGGCGTCGACATCGCCACGCCGCCGGGTCCGCCGCTGCTCATCGGAACCGGACCCTTCGTGCTCAAGGAGTGGGTGCGCGGCAGCCACACGGTGCTCGAGCGCAATCCCAATTACTGGGACAAGCCCAAGCCTTATCTCGACCGCGTGGTCATCCGGTTCATGCCGGATGCGGCGGCCCGCGCAGCCGCGTTCGAGGCCGGGGATCTCGACCTCGGCAGCAGCGCCCCCGTTCCGCTGGCCGATCTGCCGCGCTTCGAGAATGACCCGCGCTTCGCCGTGGTGCGCAAGGACTTCGCCTATTCCGGGGCACAGCATCAGATCTTCTTCAACCTCGAGACCGAGGTGCTGAAGGACAAGCGGGTGCGCGAGGCCGTGGCTCACGCGCTCGATCTCGACCGGATGGTCGACACCGTCTTCTACGGCGCGGCCAAAGTGTCGCCGTCGCCGGTCAGCGTCGCGCTCGGGCCGTGGTTCGATCCCTCGATCAAGCCCCGTGCCTTCGACCCCGCCCGGTCGGAGAAGCTGCTCGACGAGGCTGGCCTCGCGAAGAAGGCGGACGGCACGCGCGTTCAGCTGCGCCTGCTGATCAATCCCTTCATCGATGCCCGGCTCGCCGACTTCGTTCGCCAGTCGCTGCGGCGTGTCGGCATCGACGCGGTCATCCAGCCGCGCGAGTTCGCCGCCTATGTGAAGCAGGTCTACGGCGATCGCCAGTTCGACATGATCATCGAGTCCCTGTCGAACGTGTTCGATCCCACCGTCGGCGTGCAGCGCGGCTACTGGTCCAAGAACTTCAAGCCGGGCCTGCCCTTCTCGAACTCCGCTCGCTACGAGAGCGCCGAGGCCGACCGCCTTCTCGAGGCCGCCGCCGTCGAGATCGACCCGGCCAAGCGCAAGGCCCTGTTCCGCGAGTTCCAGCAGCTCGTGTTCCGTGACATCCCGTCCGTCGATCTCCTGTCGCCGCTGGAGGTGGTCATCGCCAACAAGAAGCTGCGCAACTATGCCGTTGGCGCCGAGGGCGTCGGCAGCAACTGGGCGGACGCCTACTTCGCGGCGAACTGATCGAGCGCGCTCGACCAGGTCCGGCCAAGGCCGGGCCTGGTTCCGCTCGCTTCGCTGGAAGGCCGGCCTGCCGCGCGGTTGCGCTGGTTCAGCCGACGGGCCTCGCGCCGGGAACGGCCGCCAGCAGGCGGGCGGGCGTCGCCACGGGCGGACGCGCCCGCAGGCCGAGCTTCTCGGCCATGAAATCCGTCGTGTCGCGCATCACCTTCATCATGTCGTGGGCGACCCGCGTCGCCCGCGTCGGATCGCGCGCGATGAGTGCGCGAGCGAGCAGGATGTGGTTGTCGTCCGGGCGGTAACGGGCCTCCCCCCACACCAGCGGCTCGGCCGCCTTGTACTGCGCGCGCAACAGCACCTCGTAGGAGGACGCCAGCCCGCGAAACAGCATGTTGTGGGTGGCCATCAGGATGGCGATGTGAAACGCCACGTCATGTTCGAACGCCGCCGCAGGGTCGACGGCGCGCGTGCGTTCGAGGAGAGCCTCGGCATGGCGCATGATCTCGGCTGCTTCACGCTCTGAAACGCGGCTGGCGGCCAGCGCCGCCGCGGCGGGCTCCACTGCGCTGCGCAGCTCGATCATCGACATGATCAGGCCCGGCACGTTCGAGGGAACGGCCGCGTACCATCCCAGCACGTCCGGGTCGAGGAAGTTCCACTCCTCGGAGGTGCAGACCTGGCTGCCGAAGCGCCGCACCGTGCGCACGAGGCCCTTGCCGGACAAGACCTTGACGGCCTCGCGCAACGTGCTGCGCCCCACGCCGTAGGCGGCAGCGAGGTCGCCCTCCTTCGGCAGGATGGAGCCTTGTTCCAGCGCCCCGGAGACGATCCGGGAGCCGATCTCGTCGACGATATCCCTCACGGCGCCGCGCGAAAGCTGGGTCATCCGGCCGGCCCTCCGCGACGGAGTGGCTGCATCACGAGCGTACGCAGCGGAGGCAAGCGTGCGTCGCCGCATTCGCCTTGAGGTACGTTCGTCAGGAGCCGTTGACACACTGGCATACATCAGACTTAATCCGCCTAACGACACGCATCAAGCAGGCTATCTCGACGTCCCGGCAAGACCGCCGGTCAACCGCAGCCTCGTTCGATCTTCGGCGCATTCCCTGCGCGGGACCGCCGATCCATCCCCGAGACCGCGAGCGGCCGCACGGCCCGACGGATCGCAACGGGCAGCCTGTGAGCACGGACGGGCCAAAAAGGCCTGCCGCCATGGGGAGAAGCGCGGGGATGAAGATCGTCGACGTGAAATGTGCCGTGATCGGCAAGAACCCGATCGTGCGCATCGTGACGGACGAGGGCATCAGCGGCTACGGCGAGGTCGAGCAGTACAAGCCCTATCTCAAGCCGTTCATCCTGCAGTTCCGTGACGCGCTGGTCGGCGAGGATCCCACGCTCGTCGAGAAATGCATGCTGAAGATCCGCCAGCGCGGTGCCTTCAAGCCCTATGGCAGCGCCATCAGCGTGATCGAAATGGCGCTGTGGGACATCGCCGGCAAGGCGGCCGGGCTCCCGGTGCACAAGCTCCTCGGCGGCAAGGTGCGCGACAAGGTTCGCGTCTACAACGGCGCCCTGCGCGTGCCGATGAACAGCTTCAGGCCGGAGGACTATGCGGCCGAGATGAAACGCATGATGGCGCTGCCCGAGGGCTTCACCATCGTGAAGCAGGGCATCTCGTTCCACAGTCCGATGAAGCGCGAGTTCCCCGACTATTTCTACGGCGAGGCCAATGCCAGCCCCTTCCACGGCGCGCTCGACCGCGGTCTCATCACGGAGCGCGGCTACGCCTACACGCTGGACTGTGTGGCGGCGATGAAGGAAGCGCTCGGCGACAAGGTCGGGCTTGCGCTGGATTGCGGGCCGGGCTGGGTGCTGCAGGATGCCATCCGCTTCGCGAAGGCCGTCGAGAAGCATCACCTGATGTGGCTCGAGGACATGCTGACCGGCGACTACGTGCCCTACGTCAACGCCGACGTCTACCGGGACCTCACGGCGTCGACGTCGACACCGATCCACACCGGCGAGCAGATCTACCTCCGGCAGAACTTCAAGGACCTGATCGAGCGCCAGGCGGTTCGCGTCGTCGGGCCGGATCCGTGCGACGTCGGCGGCCTCGCCGAGATCAAGTGGATCGCCGAATACGCCGACCTGCACGGGGTGATGATGGCGCCGCACGGCACCGGCAACGGTCTCCTGGGTCTCGCAGCGCTCGTCCAGGTCAGCGCGACCATGCCGTCCAACTTCATCGCCTTCGAACTGCCGGCCGGCGATCCCGCCTGGTGGTACGACATCGTCGACGGGCTGCCGAACCCGATCGTGAAGGACGGGATGATCACGGTCTGGGACACGCCCGGCATGGGTGTGGAGATCAACCCGGAGCGGGCCCGCAGATATCTGTCGGAGGATGACAGGGCCTTCTTCGACTGAGCAACGAACGACCAGAAACGACCGGCCGGTCCATCCGGCCCAACTGCCGGCAAAGCCGGCCAACAACGAAGCCGCAAGACGGAACGGAGGAACACATGACGAAGTCCAAGGACAAGGGGCCGTTCGCGCGCCCCGTCGACCGCCGCACTTTCATGGCGATGACCGCCGGCGCCGCCGCGGCCGCCGGACTGTCGGGCAGAGCCTACGCGCAGGGCAGCAGGACCGGCGTCGATCCGGCGAAGTGGACGCCCGAATACATCAAGAGCATCGCCGGCACCGAGAACCCGGACACGGCGGCCGAGTGCTACAAGGTTGTCCCGAAGGACTACAAGGGTCGCCTGACCTACTGGTACTTCGGCCCGACGCAGGCCTCGCCGCAGATCGAGCACGACATCGACAAGCAGTTCTGGGAAGCCTTCAAGGCGCTCTATCCGAACATCCAGGTCACCGCGCTCAACCTCAACTACAACGAGATGATCGACAAGCTGCGGACCGCCGCGATCGGCAAGGCCGCGCCGATGGTCGTGCGCCTGCCGATCCTCGCCGGCGTCGAGTTTGCGGCGAAGAACCAGCTCATGGAGTTCGGGCCAGAGATGGTCGGCCACAGCCGCGAGGACTTCTGGCCCGGCGCGCTGAAGTCCATCACCTGGAAGGGCAAGACCTACGGCGTGCCCACCAACAACGAGACCATGGCGCTCGTCTGGAACGCGGGCCTCTTCAAGGACGCCGGGCTCGATCCGGAATCGCCGCCGAAGACCTGGGACGATCTCGTCGCCTACTCGCGGCAGATCAAGGAGAAGACCGGCAAGAGCGGCTACGGCATGGTCGCCCGCGTCAATGCCGGCAACACCCCGTTCCGCTTCATGCCGCAGCTGTGGGCATACGGCGGCGGTGCGCTGGACGAGGCCGAGGCCAACCCGACCTACAAGTCGATCTTCGTCAACAACGAGGGCTCGCGGCGGGCGCTTCAGGCGTCCTACGACATGTATGTCCGCGACAAGTCGGTCCCGGTCTCGGCGCTGA
The DNA here is from genome assembly GCA_964544365.1 of uncultured Alsobacter sp. Taxonomy (GTDB): domain Bacteria; phylum Pseudomonadota; class Alphaproteobacteria; order Rhizobiales; family Beijerinckiaceae; genus Alsobacter. The sequence continues at coordinate 1,515 of CAZJCW010000141.1, read as the reverse complement.
CCAACACGCAGAACGAGAACCAGGATCCGTTCATCTCCGGCAACCTCGGCATGATGATCGCGCATCCGAGCGAGTACGCCGTGATGCTCGACCGCGCCAAGAAGGCGACGGGCGACGACAAGAAGACGGCTGAGGCAGTGGTCGCCAACATGCGCTACGGCCTCGTCCCCGCAGGTCCGGCCCGCCGCGCCATCGTGTTCGGCGGCTCGAACGCGCATGTCTTCCGCCCCGACCTCGTCGACGGCGGCCTCGACGTGAACGCGGCGAAGGCGATCATCGCCTTCGCCACGGGACCCGAGTGGTCGACGAAGATGGCGTGGGTCAGCTCCAACCCCGGCAACGTCCGCGGCTTCCGGACGAAGTGGATGAAGGAGCGTATCGAGACGATCAAGTTCCTCGACGTCACCACCTCGATGCTGCCGAACGGGATCCCGTTCCCGGTGGTGCCGCAGGCGACGGAGATCATGAACATCATCGTCCCGAACATGCTGCAGAACGTGCTCACCCAGAAGATGACGGTGGCACAGGCATCCGACGACGCCGCCAAGAAGATCAAGGATCTCCTCAGCGAGCTCTGAGCCCGCCGCTCGCGCGGATCGAACCACGCCGCCGGCGGACGTCTGTCCGCCGGCGGCTTCCCTACCGGAGAACGCGACGTGACCCTCGCCAGGACCGAGCCTGCAGCGCGCGACCGCGCCCTGCTCAAGCCGAAGCGACGCGGACTTCTGCAGCGCATCTGGCACCACCGGCACGACTACATGTACGTGCTGCCTGCGATCGGGGTGATGCTGCTCGTCATCGCCTACCCGGTCTACTACACGGTCTACCTCTCCTTCTTCTCGACGCCGCCCAACCTTGCCCTCGAGGACAAGATCTTCGTCGGCCTCAAGAACTACGGCACCGTCCTGACCGCCGAGAGCGTGCACGAGGCGACGTGGAACACGTGGGTGTGGACGATCTGGTCGACGTTCTTCGCCTTCGTGATCGGGTTCGGCGCGGCGCTTGCGCTCAATCGTGCGTTTCTCGGCCGCGGCCTGCTGCGCGGCACGCTGCTGGTGCCCTACGTCATCAGCGCCGTGGCGGCCTCCTACATCTGGCGCTGGATCTACCACTCCGACTTCGGCGTGATCGGCGCGCTGTCGGTGCAGTTCGGGTTCTCCGAGCGGCCCATCAACTTCCTCGACGACCGCAACAACGTGATGGCGTCGCTCATCGTCGTGAACGTGTGGAAGGAATTTCCCTTCGCCATGATCATGATGCTGGCCGGCCTGCAGACCGTGCCCGAGCAGCTCCTGCGCGCCGCGCAGGTGGATGGCGCGAATGCGCTGCAGCGCTTCTGGCACGTCACGCTGCCGCACGTGAAGGGCGTTACCCTCGTCACCGTCCTGCTGCTGCTGGTGACGAACCTCAACAGCTTCACCATTCCCTGGATCATGACGGGCGGCGGCCCCGCGGGCGCCTCGGAGATCTGGATCACGCACATCTACCAGATCGCCTTCGGCCGCATCCGCTTCG
>CAZJCW010000140.1:0-11081 GCA_964544365.1 uncultured Alsobacter sp. | reverse complement strand
TCGTACCGGTGGCGCCTCCGCAGCAGGAGACCGCGGCCAAGGCGGACGACGCCGAGGAGGACGACGAGGAGGATCGCGGCACCGGCTTGCGGCTCTACGAGAGCCTCTACGAGACCGGCTTCAAGCATGACATTCCCCGGGTGGTGATCGACCAGATCGTCAAGGTGGCCTTCTATGACTTCGACCTGCAGCGCCGCGTGTCGGGTGGCGACAGCTTCGAGGTGTTCTACGGCGAGGACGAGGAAAACGATGGCCGGCCCGAAGTGCTCTACGCCAGCATTTCCGTGTCGGGCGCACTGCGGCGCTACTATCGCTTCGCCCCGTCCGAGGACGGTGTCGTCGACTTCTTCGACGAGAGCGGCAAGTCCAACCGCAAGTTCCTGGTGCGCAAGCCCATCTCGGACGGCCAGCTGCGCTCCACCTTCGGCATGCGCTATCACCCCATCCTGCGCTACTCGCGGATGCACACCGGCATCGACTGGGCCAACCGCATCGGAACGCCCATCTTCGCGGCCGGCGACGGGCGGATCCGCAGCGCGGAATGGGACTCCGGCTACGGCCGCCGCATCGAGATCGAGCACGCCTACAACTTCGTCACCACCTACTCCCACCTCTCGGCCTTCGCGCGCGGGGTCCGCGAGGGCGTCCGCGTGCGCCAGGGGCAGGTCATCGGCTACCTGGGCAACAGCGGCCTTTCGACCGGACCGCACCTGCACTACGAGGTCATGATCAACGAGAACTTCGTCGATCCGCTGGCCGTGAAGGTGCCGCGCAACCGGGATCTCGACGAACGGCAGGTCGTGGCCTTCCGGCGCGAGAAGGACCGGATCGACGAGCTGATCCGCAAGGCCCCCACCGCCACGCGGCTCGCCGAGCGCGTCCGCTAGGGCCAGTGCCGCGCCGGCCGGGAAGCTGGTTCGCACGGCATGACGCAACCCTCGCCGTCATGGTCCCGGCACGCCGCTTGCTGGAATTGCGGCACGATTTGCGGTAACGCCGCCGGAAGGCGCCCGTCCGCGCCGGGGCCGCCATGCTGCACGTTCTTTCCATCGTCCTGCCGATCTTCGGCCTGATCGCGCTCGGCTTCGCGGCACGCCTGTCCGGCCTCGTGTCCGACCGCACCGGCGAGGGCCTGTCGGAGTTCGTCTTCACGATCGCCGTCCCGGCCCTGGTGTTCCGCACGCTCACCGGGGCCGAACTCCCGGAGGCACAGCCATGGGGGTACTGGGGCGCCTATTTCGTCGCCGTCGCCATCGTCTGGACGCTCGGCAGCGTCGTGGCGATCCGCCTGTTCGGCTCGACGCGGCAGGAGGCCGTCGTGGCCGGCTTCTGCTCGGCGCAGGCCAACACCGTCTTTGTCGGCGTGCCGCTGATCCTGGAGGCCTACGGCCAGCCCGGGGCTGTTCCGTTGTTCCTGCTCGTCGCCATCCATCTGCCGATCATGGTCGCCGTCGCCAGCCTCCTGACCGAGGGATCGGCCGCGAACATGCGCCGGCTGGCCCGGCAGTTGGCCGGCAACCCCCTCATCATCGGCATTGTCGTGAGCGCGAGCTGGCGCCTTCTCGAACTGCCGGTCGGCGGCGCCTTCGCCGACATGGTCAACATGCTGGCCGCCGCCGCCGCGCCCTGCGCGCTGTTCGCCATGGGCATTGCCCTGAAGCGGTACGGCCTCGCGCAGGAGCCGCGTCTCGCCGCCTCCATCACGGCGCTGAAGCTCGTCGTGCATCCCGCGCTGGTCTACGTCCTGTCCTTCCACGTCTTCTCGATGCCGCCGGTCTGGGCCGGCGTCGCCGTCCTGTTCGCCGCCTCGCCCTGCGGCCTCAACGCCTACCTCTTCGCCGAGCGCTATCGAACCGCCGTCGGCGTGGCCGCCAGCGCCATCACCCTCTCGACGGCCCTGTCCATCGCGTCGACGGCGTTCTGGCTCGTCGTCCTGGGGATCCGCTGAGTCAGCCGTCCCCGGCGACGGGCGCAGCCGGTCGGGAAGGGAACCCGGGGCCACCGCCCGCATCGCCGGCCACACGCCAACCTTGCCGCCGGTCGGCCAAGCGCGTGGCCGTTTCCGCATCACGAAGTGGCATCGCGCGGGGCGTCTCGCGGGATGCCCGCAGGCTCACTCCGCGACGAGGCCCACCGCCCGCCGCACGTCCGCCGGCGTCCAGCCTTGCGCACGGAGATCGCGTAGCGCCGTCGACCGCGTGCTCTTGGCGAGCTTCTGCCCATCCTCGCCCAGCAGCAGGCGATGATGGTGGTAGACGGGCGTCGGCAAACCCAGCAAGGCCTGCAGCAGGCGATGGACATCCGTCGCGCGGGCCAGGTCTTCGCCGCGCACCACATGGGTCACGCCCTGCCTTGCGTCGTCGACCACGACGGCGAGATGATAGCTCGTCGGCACGTCGCGACGGGCGAGCACCACGTCGCCCCAGTCCTGCGGACGGGCTGACGATACGCCCGTGCCTTCTCCGCGCGCATCACAGCGGGGGATGTCGAGCGGTCCGCCCGCGGCGTCGCAGGCCCTCGCCATGTGGAGCCGCCACGTATGGAGGGCGCCAGCCGCGGCGCGTGCCGCAGCCTCCGCCTCCGGCAGTTCGGCGCACGGGCCGGCGTGAAACGGGGCGCCGTCGGGATCGCGTGGCCAGGGCCTGCCCCCTTCCTCCTGTTCCGCCACGAAGCGCGCCGTCTGGGCCCGGCTGCAGAAGCAGCGATACACGAGGCCACGGGCCCGCAGCGCCTCGATCCGCGCGGCATAGACCTGCATCTCCCCCGACTGGCGCATCGCCGGGCCGTCGAACGACAGGCCCAGCCACGCGAGGTCCTCGCCGATCGCCGCCTCGTACTCCGGCCGGCACCGTTCCGGGTCGATGTCCTCGATCCGCAGCAGCAGCCGGCCGCCGAGGCGGGCGGAAAGATCCGCGTTCAGCAGCGCCGAGAGGGCATGGCCGAGATGCAGGAAGCCGTTCGGGCTCGGGGCGAAGCGGAAGACGGGTTGCATCGTCAGTCGGGTCGTTGTCCTGTTGGTCGCGAGCGGCCTGGCCGGCGCGCGGGGCCGCGTGCCGAAGGATCGCCCGAACAGTCTGCCCTGTCTTGCTCCGGGAGGCCGGACGAAGGCAAGGCGCCAGCCATGGGTGCGGAAGTCCGTGTTGATCGATTGCGAGGCTGCTCTCGACCATGCCCTCGGCGAGGTGCTGCGCCTCGATCCGGCGATGCGCGCCCTGTTCGATGTGGCCGGGCGGCCACCCTTGCGCAAGCGCGAGCCGGGCTTCGAGGGGCTCGCCGGCATCGTGGTCGCGCAGCAGCTCTCGACCGCCAGCGCCGCCGCCATCTGGCGGCGTGTCAAGGACCGGTTCCCGAACCTGGAGGCCGGTCCGGTGCTCGCGGCCTCGGACGAGGACCTGCGCGGATGCGGCCTCTCGGCGCCGAAGATCCGCACCCTGCGCGCCGTCGCAAGCGCGATCGCGTCCGGGGAGGTGCCGCTGGACGACTTGGCCACTCTGCCGGCCGACGAGGCGCACGCCCACCTCGTCACCGTCAAGGGCATAGGCCCGTGGACCGCCGACATCTACCTGTTGTTCTGCCTTGGTCACCCGGATGCGTTTCCGGCCGGTGACCTCGCGCTGCAGGAAGCCGTCCGCATGGGCTTCGCGCTGGATGCCCGTCCGAGCGCCAGGGAACTGGACGCCTTCTCCGACCGATGGCGGCCGTGGCGCGGCGCCGCTGCGAAGCTGCTCTGGGCCTATTACGGCGCCCAGAGAAAAGGCAGCGGCATCCCGATCGTCACACCCGAGCCCGGTCGCAGGATCATCTGACTCCGGCTCGACCGCGAAGTCCCGGGGACAGCGGGGCGGATCGGGCTCGCACCGGCGCTCTGTCCTCTGCGCCGGCACGCCTTCCGCGCATGCGTCGAACGGGCGGCAACCGGCCTTCGCACACCGCGTGGAGAGGCCAGGCATCATGGACGATCCCCGGTTTCCGTCGAAACTCCGCATGGTTTAGGGTCCGGTCGATCAGACTTGCAGGAGCCGCCCGATGGCAGGACGCTTCACGTTCAACACCACGCCTTCGATCATCTTCGGCGACGGCGCCGTCGCAACGATCGGCGAAGTGGCCCTGCAAAGGCTCGGAACCAGGGTTGCGGTCGTGACCGACAGGGGCGTGCTCGGCGCAGGTCTCGCGACAGGCGCACTGGAGGCGCTCGCCTCCGCCGGCATCGCCGTCGAGATCATCGATACCGTGGTCGCCGACCCGCCGGAGGCCGTCGTGCTCGCCGCCGCGGCGAAGGCCGCCGCGGCCGGCGTCACGGGCGTGATCGGCTTCGGCGGGGGGTCGCCGATGGACGTCGCCAAGCTGGTCGCGTTGCTGGCGCCGGGTCGGGAGACGCTCGGCGCGATCTACGGCGTCGGGCTCGCCCGTGGACCCCGCCTTCCTCTGGTGCTCGTCCCGACGACCGCGGGCACCGGCTCCGAGGTGACGCCGATCTCCATCGTCACGACCGGAGAGAACGAGAAGAAGGGAGTCGTATCGCCTGTCCTCCTGCCCGACGTCGCACTCCTCGACCCGGCCCTGACGCTCGGGCTGCCGGCGCCCGTCACCGCCGCGACCGGCATCGACGCCATGGTCCACGCGATCGAGGCCTATGCCTCGGCCAGCCCCAACAACAACGCCCTATCCCGCCATCTCGCCCGGGAGGCGCTGCGCCTCCTCGGCGGTGCGCTGTTGACGGCCGTCCACGACGGCTCCAACCGCGCGGCCCGCGGCGACATGCTGCTCGGGGCGATGCTGGCCGGCCAGGCTTTCGCCAACTCCCCCGTGGCCGCCGTCCACGCGCTGGCCTATCCGATCGGCGGCCGCTTCCACATCCCGCACGGGCTCTCCAACGCCCTTGTCCTGCCCCACGTCATCCGCTTCAACCTGCCGGCGGCAGCGTCGACCTATGCGGAGATCGCGGCGGATGCCTTTCCTGGACTGTCTGGAACGCCTGCCGACGTCTTGGCCGAAGCCTTCGCAGACGCGCTTGCCGGTCTGTCGCCGTCGTGCGGTCTTCCGGAGCGTCTTCGCGATGTCGGGATCCCGGAGGACGCCCTTCCCGCCATGGCCGCGGATGCGATGAAGCAGACGCGGCTGCTCGTCAACAACCCGCGCCCCCTCACGGAGGCGGACGCGCTGGCGATCTACCGGAAGGCCTGGTGATGGCCCGGCCGGAACGCGCGAAACGCAACGATTTCAGGCATTTCCTGTCGATTCCGACGCGCTGGTCGGACAACGACGTCTACGCCCACGTGAACAACGTGGTCTACTACGGGTGGTTCGACACGGTCGTGAACCGGTGGCTGATCGAACGCGGCCATCTCGACATCGAGCACAGCGCGACCGTCAGTCTCGTCGTCGAGACCAACTGCACCTATTTCGAGAGCGTCGCATTCCCCGAAACCGTGGAAGCCGGCCTCGCGGTCGACCGGATCGGCACCAGCTCGATCGTTTACGCCATTGGAATTTTCAAGCAGGGCAAGGACTTGGCCATAGCGCAGGGTCGCTTCGTCCACGTTTGCGTCGAGCGGGCGAACCAGGTCCCCGCTCCGGTACCGGCGAAGCTTCGCGCCGATCTCGAGACGCTCCTGCGCACGGAAAGTCCATAGGTCGAGGCTGCTTCTCGCCCCCCGTCCTGCGCTCACTCCCGTGGCGCCGTCGTGACGACCCACACCCCGGCGAGCACGATCGCGCCCCCCGCGACCTCGCGAAGTCCAACCGATTCCCCAAGGAAAATCATCGCGAGCAGCGTGGCCCAGACCGGCATCAGGTAGCCGATCATCGCCGCTCTCGTCGGCCCGGCCCGCTGGATCAGGCTCATGAAGATGGTGATGGGAAGTGCCGTTCCGATCAGTCCGAGCGCCAGCAGGGCCGCCCAGTTGTCGATGAACGAAGGCACCGCCGCCGCCCCGACGAAGGCGCCGGTGAGAACGACTGACACCAGCGCCGAGACGGTCTGCTGGCCCAGGGCCAGCCGGACCGGCTCTATATGCTTGAGATTACGCGCGAAAACGTTACCCAGCGCGTAGCACAGCGAGACCCACAGCATCGCGCCGATGCCAAGGGCCCCGCCGCTGTTCCAGTCGAGGGCCGGAGGGCCGATCAGGACGGCCATCCCCAGAAAGCCGACACCGACGCCGGCGACACGGCGGGCCGTCAGGCGCTCCTCTGCGAAGGCGAAATGCGAGATGATCGCCACCATGATCGGCCCCGATGCCTGGATCATGCTGGCAAAGCCCGCAGCGATCTGTGCCACCGCGTAGGCGGTCAGGACGTTCGGCAACCAGCCGTTCAGCGTTCCGAGGACCAGCCAAGGCATCCGCTCTTCCGGCCGCGGAAGCGGCGAACGACCACGCAGCAGAAGCCAGCCCGCGATCGCGGCGGCGGCGATGCTCGCGCGGCTCGCGGAGACAAGCCACGGCGACACCGCGACCGCCAGCTTCATGAACAGGAAGCCTGACGACCACAGGATGGAACACGCGAGCATGCGCGACAGCATCCAGCCCCGGCCCGGGGAGGCGTGCATCGGATCGATCAAGCCGGGCCGAGGAGGTCGATGAGCGGCGGGATCAGCGGCTCGTCGGCCGGCGGCATGGGATAGTCACGAAGCTTCGTCGGACGAACCCATTTCAGCGCCGTGTGCTCGCGGGCGATCACGGTGCCCTCCCAGCGCCGGCAGACCCATAGCGGCATCATCAGGTGGAAGTCGTCATAGGCGAAGCTGGCGAAGGTCAACGGCGCAAGGCACGGCTCCTTCACGGTGATGCCGAGTTCCTCGTGCAGCTCGCGGATCAGCGTCTCCTCCGGCCGTTCGCCGGGCTCCATCTTCCCGCCGGGGAACTCCCAAAGGCCCGCCATGGCCTTCCCCTGCGGCCGCTGGGCGATGAGGACCCGGCCGTCCCCATCGATCAATGCACAGGCGACGACGAGAAGAAGCTTCATGTCCCGGCCCGGCGTCAGCTGCGGTAGTCGCCGTTGATCTCGACATACTCTTTGGTCAGATCGCACGTCCAGACCGTGAACCGGCCCGAGCCGAGGCCGATGTCCACGCGGATATCGATCTCCTGGCCCTTCATGTAGGCCGAGACCGTGGCTTCGTCATAGGTGGCGTCCCGAGCACCGTCGACCGCGACGCGGTGCGGGCCGAACCAGATCGCGAGGCGGTCGCGGTCGGCAGGCTCGCCGGCCTTTCCCACGGCCGCCACCACGCGACCCCAGTTCGCATCCTCGCCGGCGATGGCGGTCTTAACCAGCGGACTGTCGGCGATCGACTTTGCGATGCGCTTCGCCGAGATGTCGCTTTCAGCCCCCGTGACGGTCACGCCGACGAAGTGCCGCGCGCCCTCCCCGTCCTTCACCACCTGCTGGGCAAGATCGAGGATGACCCCGTGAAGCGCGGCGCGGAATGCGGCGAGACGCGGGTCGCCGGCGTCCTCGATCGTCGGGCAGCCACGCCCGGCCGCCTTTCCGGTGGCGAACAGGATCAGCGTGTCCGAGGTCGAGGTGTCACTGTCCACCGTGATGGCGTTGAACGTCGTTTCCACGCTGGAGGACAGCATGGCCTGAAGTGCGCCCGCCGCGATCGGGGCGTCGGTGAAGATGAAGGACAGCATCGTCGCCATGTCCGGCGCGATCATGCCGGCGCCCTTGGCGACGCCGGCGATATGAACCCTGACACCGGCGATGTCCACCGCGGCGCCCGCCCCCTTGGGGAAGGTGTCCGTGGTCATGATCGCACGACCGGTATCGATCCACTCTCCGGGCGCGGCGCGGGCCACGCAGGCGTCGAGGACGCCCTCGAACTTCGACGCGTCGAGCGGTTCCCCGATGACGCCGGTCGAGGCGATGACGATTTCGCTCGGCGTGCAGCCGATGGCACGGGCGGCGATGTCGGCCGTTCGGGCCACCGCCGCGGCGCCGAGACGGCCGGTGAACGCGTTGGCATTGCCGGAATTGACCACGAGTCCGCGAACGGCACCGCCCCTGAGCGCGTCCCGGCACCAGTCGACCGGCGCGGACGGGCACTTCGACTTCGTGAAGACCCCCGCCGCCTGCGTTCCGGGATCCAGCACGGCGAGCATCACATCGCGTCGATCCCTGTAGCGGATCCCGGCGGCGGCGGTGGCAAACCGGACGCCTTCGATGATCGGAAGCTCAGGGAACGGAGGCGCAAGCGGTGATACGGCGGTCGCCATGGCGAGTCTCGCGTCAGTGCTGGAAGGGGCTTGGCAGTCGGGGGCTTGTGAGGAACCGGCCTGGCCGGAACGGACGCGACGGCTCCACCCGGGAGCCGTCACGACTGCAGGGTCGAACGTCAGGGCTTCTTGACCTCCGGCGGAGCCGGAGCGGCCGGGGCGGGGGTGGGAGCGTCGAGCCTCTCCACCTTGCCCTTGGCCCGCAGCGCGACGACGAGGTCGTTCTGCACCTTGCGGGTGAGATACTGCTCGACCTGGTCCTTGACCTCCTCGAAGGTCGGCAGCGGCTTGGTCCGCGTCTCCTCGAGCTTGATGACGTGCCAGCCGAACTGGCTCTTGACCGGGTCGGAAACCTCGCCGGGCTTCATCTTGAAGGCCGCCTCGGAAAACTCGGGAACCATGCGGTCCTTGGTGAACCACCCCAGGTCGCCGCCCTCCTTGCCGGAGCCCGGATCCTTGGACACCTCGCCCGCGACCTTGGCGAAGTCCTCTCCACCCTTCACGCGCTTGGCAATGGCCTTCGCCTCGTCCTCGGTCTCCACGAGGATGTGGCGGGCCCGCGCCTCCTGCTCGGGCGTCACCGACTTCACGCTCTCGTCGTAGAGCTTCTTCATCGCGTCCAGGGTGACCTGCTTCTTGGTCTCCGCCGCGATGTACTCGTCGAGGAGCACCTTCTCGCGCATGTAGGCGAGCTTCTTCTCGAATGTCGGCGCCTTCTCGACGCCGGCCTCCTTCGCGGCGCGCGAGATCAGCTTCATGTCGGCGACGAAGCTGACCAGGAAGTCGCGCTTCTGCGCCTCGGTCGCCTGCGCCGGAATCTGGCCGGCGAGTTCCTCGGCGGCCAGGGCCAGTTCGCCCTCGGTGATGGGCATGCCATCGACCTTGGCGACGACGGTGTCGGGCGCGGCATGGACGGCTGCCGGCGTGCCGGCGAGCAGGACCGCCGCAGTGGCGGCCAGGAGAAGGTTTCTCAGCATCAGGGGGCACTCCGGTGCGATCGGTAGCTCGGCGATCGGCCCGCACGGCCTTTCGGGTGGAACACCTTCTATTGACCCCGTGGCCCGGACGCAACGCGCCCTTCTGAAAGTTGACCGGTTGCCTCGGGCGGGAACATCATGGAGCCGGAACGATCCGGAGTGGCCATGCCACGGCTGTCGACGATGCTGGTTGCCGCGCTGTCCCTTGCGGCTGTGCCGGAACAGGCTTCGGCGCAGCACGTGCGCGTGGCCTTGCTCTCGCTCACACCGCTTGACGCGGCTTTTCGGGCATGGATCGCCCCGGAACTGGAGAAGGGCGGCTTCGTCCAGGGCCGCAACCTCTCGGTCGACATCCGGCATGGCGACCAGCAGGAGCTGCCGTCGATCGCGCGCGACATCGTGAACAAGCGGCCGGATGTCGTCATCGCAGTGTCTTCGGCGTCCCTGGCGGCGGTCCATGCGGCGTCCCCGACGGTCCCGATCGTCACGGCCGGGGCCGACCCGGTGGGGCTCGGCTTTGCCCGATCGTGGTCGAGACCAGGCGGCTCGGTCACCGGCTTCGTCGTCTCGGGCGCCGAACTCGACGCAAAGCGACTGGAGCTGCTGACACAGATCTTCGGGACCTCGCAGCCTGTGGCGGCCCTGATCCTCGCGGGCTTCCCGGCCAATGTGCTGGTCGAAAAGGCCATGAGCGAGGCCGCCTCCCGCATCGGGACGAAGGTGACATATCAAGCCGCCGCGGGACCGCCCGACTACGAGGAGGCCGTCAGGGCGGTAAAGGCTTCGGGCGTCCGGGGCATGGTGGTCACCACGAACCCGGTCTTCTTTCGCGATACGCCCCGGATCTCGGAATTGTCGACCGAAGCGGGCATCGCCACCATCTGCGAGTGGCCGGATGCAGCGGAACGGGGCTGCCTGATCGGATACGGCCCGACGCGGGCAGACCTTTATGTCGGAGCCACGCAGCTCGCCCTGAAGATCCTGAAGGGCGCCAGACCCGGCGAGATCCCGATCGAGCGGCCGTCACGGTTTGAGCTGGCGATCAACGCGGCGGTCGCCCGCCGTCTGCGGCTGGAGCTTCCACCGGACTTCATCGCCCGGGCGGACCGGCTGATCGAATAGGGCCGGCGCAGGCCGGGCGCCGTTGCAGGCCGGCCTCGGAATGCCCATGTGCCGGTGCACGACATGCTCCGGGACGCGTCACGCAGGCCCCGCAAAGGCCCGTGCGTCCTGGCGCGGATGGCGCTATAAGCCCGTTCGACACGCACCATTGAGACAGAACAGGCGGCTCCGATGCGGGCCGCAAGACGCGAAAAGGTTTCCCCGACATGTTCGGCGCACTTGCCAAGAAGGTCTTCGGCTCGGCCAACGACCGCCGCCTCAAGGCTTACCGGCCCAGGATCGCAGCCATCAATGCGCTGGAAGCGGAGGTCGCCGGTCTCACGGACACGCAACTGCGCGACCGGACGGACGCATTCCGCGCCCAGTTGCAGGTGGGCAAGACGCTGGACGATCTGCTCGTGCCGGCGTTCGCGACCGTGCGCGAAGCGGCGAAGCGTACGCTCGGCCAGCGTCACTTCGACGTCCAGCTCATCGGCGGCATGGTTCTTCACGAGGGGTCGATCGCCGAGATGAAGACCGGCGAGGGCAAGACGCTCGTCGCTACCCTGCCGACCTATCTGAACGCCCTCGCGGGCAAGGGCGTGCACGTGGTCACCGTCAACGACTACCTCGCCCGCCGCGACGCCGAGTGGATGGGGCAGATCTACCGGTTCCTCGGCCTGACCGTCGGCACCATCGTCCATGGCATGGACGACGAGGAGCGTCGGCAGGCCTATGGCTGCGACATCACCTACGGCACCAACAACGAGTTCGGCTTCGACTA
>CAZJCW010000139.1:0-11137 GCA_964544365.1 uncultured Alsobacter sp. | reverse complement strand
AAGTTCCAGAACGGCGAGGACTTTGTCGCCGACGACGTCGTCTTCTCGGCCGACCGGGTGCGCGCCACCGGCTCGAACATGACGACCCGCATCCCCAGCGATGCGAAGTTCGTGAAGGTCGACGACCACACCGTGGACGTCATCCTGACGAAGCCCAACCCGATCCTGCACTACGAGTGGGATACCTGGTACATCATGTCCAAGAAGTGGGCGGAGGCGAACAACGCCGCAGCGCCCACGCCGCCCAGCGCCACCACGCCCGGCTATGCGGCGATCAACGCCAACGGCACCGGTCCCTTCAAGATCGAGAGCCACCAGGCCGGCGTGAAGACCGTCTGGAAGCCCAACCCCGCATGGTGGGGCAAGCCCGAGCACAATTTGACCGAGGTGATCTTCACCCCGATCGCATCCGACGCCACCCGCGTCGCCGCGCTCCTGTCCGGCGAGATCGACTGGATGGAGCCGGTGCCCGTGCAGGACATCGCCCGCGTCAACGCCAGCCCGAACGCCGCGGTGATGACCGGCCCCGAGCTGCGCACCATCTTCCTCGGCTTCGACCAGCGCAACGCCGAGCTGAAATACTCGAACGTCAAGGGCAAGAACCCCTTCAAGGACGTTCGCGTCCGCAAGGCGTTCTACCAGTCGATCGACGTCAACGCGATCCGCGACCGCGTCATGCGCGGGATGGCGACGCCGTCCGCGCTCATGATCTCGCCGCTGCTGTTCTCCCGCTCCAGCGAGTTCCAGCGCTTCCCGTATGATGTCGAAGCGGCGAAGAAGCTGCTCGCCGAGGCCGGCTACCCGAATGGCTTCGAGGTCGGCATGGACTGCCCGAACGACCGCTACGTCGCCGACGAGGCGATCTGCCAGGCGGTGGTGGGCATGCTCGCCCGCTCCGGCATCAAGGTGAACCTCAACGCACAGCCCAAGGCGCAGTACTTCGCCAAGGTGCTGGCGCCGAAGTTCGACACGTCCTTCTACCTGCTCGGCTGGACGCCCGGCTCCTTCGACAGCTGGAACATCCTGCAGAACATGTATGGCTGCCGGACCGACGAGGGCAAAGGCCGCGGCGAATCGAACCTCGGGGGCTATTGCAATCCCGAGGTGGACACCCTGGCCGACCAGGTCCTGGCCGAGAACGACGCCAAGAAGCGCGACGAGCTGATCTTCAAGGCCTACGACATCGCCCAGAACAAGGAAGTCGGCTACATCCCGCTGCACCAGCAGGCCCTCTCCTGGGGCGTGTCGAAGAAGGTCAAGGTGGTTCAGCGCGCCGACAACCAGTTCCTGTTCTACTGGGCCAACAAGGAGTGAGCCGCAGGCTCGCTGCCTGATCGCGCTTCGAAAGGCCCGGTGCCACCTGCACCGGGCCTTTCCCTGCCGGGAAGGTAGCGGCGGCGGTGTCCGGCGTCCCCCATGCTCGCTTTCATTCTGAGACGCCTCCTGCAGTCCGTCGTGGTCATGATCACGGTCGGGCTGATCGCGTTTTCGATGTTCCGGTTCGTCGGCGACCCGGTGAACCAGGTCGTCTCGCTCGACACCCCGCGCGAGCAGCGCGAGCAGATCCGCAAGGCCATGGGCCTGGACGATCCGGTGCCGATCCAGTTCGTCAATTACCTGAAGCGCGCGGCGCAACTCGACTTCGGCATTTCCTACCAGTTCCGGACGCCGGTCACGACGCTGATCGGCGAACGCATGCCCGCCACGCTGGAGCTTGCCTTCGCTGCCGCCCTCATGGCGCTCGTCGTCGGCATCCCGATGGGCGTCTACACGGCGCTGCGACGACATTCGATGCTGTCGTCTTTCTTCATGACCGTCTCGCTCGTCGGCGTGTCGCTGCCGACCTTCCTCATCGCCATTCTTCTGCGCTACGTCTTTTCCGTGCAGCTGGGCTGGCTGCCGTCCTTCGGCCGCGGCGAGGTCGTCAATCTCGGCTACTGGACGACGGGTCTGCTCACCCTGTCGGGCCTCAAGGCTCTGATCCTGCCCGCCATCACCCTCGGCCTTTTCCAGATGACGCTGATCATGCGCCTGGTGCGCGCCGAGATGCTGGAAGTGCTGCGCACCGACTACATCCGGTTCGCCCGCGCGCGCGGCCTGCGCACGCGCTCCATCCACTTCGGCCATGCGCTGAAGAACACGCTCGTCCCCGTGATCACCATCACCGGCCTGCAACTGGGATCGATCATCGCCTTCGCGCTGATCACCGAGTACGTCTTCCAGTGGCCGGGGATGGGCGTGCTCTTCCTCGGCGCGGTGCAGAACGTGGACATCCCGATCATGGCCGCCTACCTGATGCTGATCGCCTTCATGTTCGTGACGATCAACCTGGTGGTCGATCTTCTCTATTCCGTCGTCGATCCGCGGCTGCGGACCAGCGTGCGGACGGCGTGATCCCATGAGCACCCAGGCCACGACCGGCAACCACGAGACGGGCAACGCGCCGGACGGCGCGGTGGCGACGCCGCCCGCCCGGCCCGGCGGCTGGCGCGACAGCGACATGGTCGCGAGCTTCCTGTCGTCCAAGGTCACCGTTGTCTCCGCCCTCATCTCCGTGCTGCTCATCGGCGGATCGCTGCTCGCCCCGCTGATCGCGCCGTCGAACCCGTTCGACCCCGGCAGCGTCGACCTGATGGACTCGCTGATGCCGCCGCGGTGGGTGGAAGGCGGGGACCCGCGCTTCCTGCTCGGCACCGACAACCAGGGGCGCGACCTCTACTCCGCCATCCTCTACGGCATGCGGGTGTCGCTCATCATCGGCCTTGCCGGCGTTGCGATCGCGGCCGTGCTCGGCATCGGCCTCGGGCTGCTCGCGGGCTGGGTCGGCGGTCGGGTCGACGCCTTCGTCATGCGCGTCGCCGATGTCCAGCTCACCTTCCCCGCAATCCTGATCGCGCTGCTGATCGACGGCGTCGTCCACGGCATCGTCGGCAATGCGCAGCGCGAGCAGACGGCCTTCGCCGTTCTCATCCTGTCGATCGGCCTGTCCTTCTGGGTCCAGTACGCGCGCACCGTGCGCGGCTCGACGATGGTCGAGAAGAACAAGGACTACGTGCAGGCCGCCCGCCTCATCGGCATTCCGGCGCCGCTGATCCTGCTGAAGCACGTGCTGCCCAACGTCATCGGGCCGGTGCTCGTCATCCTGACCATCAACATCGCGCTTGCGGTCATCACCGAGGCGACGCTCTCCTTCCTGGGCGTCGGCCTGCCGCCGACCCAACCGTCCCTCGGCACCCTCATTCGCATCGGCAACGACTTCCTGTTCTCCGGCGAATGGTGGATCGTCGCCTTCCCGGGCATCACGCTGGCCGCCTTCGTTCTGGCCGTGAACCTCGTGGGCGACTGGCTGCGCGACGCCCTCAACCCGAAACTGCGATGAGCCAGCCCGTTCTCTCCATCCGCGACCTGAAGGTCGAGTTCGTCACGCGCCGCGGCGTCCTGCGCGCCATCGACGGCGTGTCGTTCGATATCGCGCGCGGGGAAGTGCTGGGCGTCGTCGGCGAATCGGGCGCCGGCAAGTCTCTCACCGGGTCTGCCGTGATCGGCCTCATCGATCCACCCGGCCGGATCGCCGGCGGCGAGATCCGCCTCAAGGGAGAGCGGATCGACAATTTGCCGTCGCACGCCATGCGCGAAATCCGCGGGCGGCGCATCGGCATGGTGTTCCAGGATCCGCTGACGAGCCTCAACCCGCTCTACCGCGTCGGCGACCAGATCACCGAGACGATCCTCGCCCACCTCGACGTCTCCGCCGCCGAAGCGCGCCGTCGTGCCATCGACCTGCTGAAGGAGGTCGGCATCCCGGCTGCCGAGCGGCGGATCGACGGCTATCCGCACGAGTTCTCCGGCGGCATGCGCCAGCGCGTGGTGCTGGCCCTCGCTCTGTGCGCGGAGCCGGATCTCGTGATCGCCGACGAACCGACAACCGCCCTCGATGTCTCGGTGCAGGCACAGATCATCGCGCTGCTGCGACGCCTCTGCGCGGAGCGCGGCACCGCCGTCATGCTGATCACCCACGACATGGGTGTCATCGCCGAGACCGCCGACCGCGTCGCCGTCATGTATGCCGGCCGCGTGGCCGAGATCGGACCCGTCCGCGCCGTCGTGAAGGATCCGCTGCACCCCTATGCCAGCGGCCTGATGGGCTCCATCCCGACCCTCGAGGGCTCGGCCGAAAGGCTCGTCCAGATTCCCGGCTCGATGCCGCGGCTCAACGCGATCCCGCGCGGTTGCGCCTTCCGACCGCGCTGCGGGCGCGCCTTCGCCCGCTGCCATGTCGAGCGCCCCGAGCCGATGCGCGTCGGCGAGCACGATGTCGCCTGTTTCCTCTACGAGCAGGGCATTCCCGCGGTCGGAGCGCCCGCCGCAGGGCAGACCCTTCCCGAAGCAGGGGCTCAGCCATGAGCGAACTGCCGCTCGTCGACGTGTCCGGTCTGCGTCGCACCTTCGACGTCTCGCGCCCGTGGCTGGAGCGCACCATGGCGCGCGAGGGTCGCCAGCTGCTGAAAGCAGTCGACGGCGTGTCCTTCCAGATCCGGAAGGGCGAGACGTTCGCACTCGTCGGCGAGTCCGGCTCCGGCAAGTCGACCGTGGCACGCATGGTCGTCGGCCTGCTCCCGCCGTCCGGCGGCGAGGTGCGCATCGCCGGCGTATCGATGACGGGTGCCGGCCAGGCCGCCGAGCGGCGCCGCCTGCGCCGACGCATCCAGATGATCTTCCAGGATCCATTCGCCAGCCTCGATCCCCGCTGGCGCGTGGGGGACATCGTCGGCGAGCCGATCCGCGCCTTCGGCGTGGCCGAGAACAGGCAGGACGTGGCCGACCGCGTCGCGGAACTGCTTCGGCTGGTCGGCCTCGATCCCGCCGACGCCCGCAAGTTTCCGCACGAGTTCTCGGGCGGCCAGCGCCAGCGCATCGCCATTGCGCGTGCGCTCGCGGCGGAATCCGATTTCATCGTCTGCGACGAACCCACGTCGGCGCTCGACGTCTCCGTGCAGGCGCAGATCCTCAACCTGATGCGCGATCTGCAGGACAGGCTCGGCCTGACCTATCTCTTCATCAGCCACAACCTCGCCGTCGTGCGGCACATGGCGACGACCATCGGTGTCATGTATCTCGGGCGCCTCGTCGAGGTCGCCCCGGCGCGCCAGCTTTTCGCCGCGCCGCGCCATCCCTACACCCGCATGCTGCTCGACGCGGTGCCGGATCTCGGCATGAGCGGGCGCCCGCGAACACCGGTGCAGGGCGAGATCCCCAACCCGATCGCGCCGCCGAGCGGCTGCACCTTTCATCCGCGCTGCGGCCTCGCCACCGACCGCTGCCGCGCCGAAGCTCCGGCCGCAATCGACGGTGTCGCGTGCCACGCGGTCGCCGAGGGCCGGCTGCCTGAACGGCAGTCCGTGGCCTGACGTGTCCCGCGCCGGCGCGCGGTGACCCGGCGAAGGGTGAAGGCGCGAAAGGACGACCCGGCGAGCCGCAGTGTGCCGCCGGGCCTCCTGGGACCCTAGGCGATCCGACCGCCCAGCTCGTCGTCCAGATGGACGCGAATGATCTCGTCGAACGAGCTTTCCGCCTTGAAGCCGAGGGCAAGCGCGCGCTTGGGGTCGAAGTTGCGGGGCCAGCCGGCGACGATCCTCATGATCGTCTCGTCCGGCTCGCGCCGGATGCGCGCCACCACGCGGTCACCCGCCACGCGCTTCAGCGCCGCGATCTGCTCTCCGACCGTGCAGGACAGCCCGGGCATCGTCAGCGTCCTGCGCGGTCCGACGGTTGCGGTGTCGATCGTGGCGGCATGGACGAGGAAGCCCACGGCCGAACGCGGAGAGGCATGCCAGTGCCGAACATCCTCCGGGACGGGAAGAACCGCTTCATGGCCGGCCAGGGGCTCGCGGATGATGTTCGAGAAGAAGCCGGACGCGGCCTTGTTGGGCGTGCCGGGGCGCACGCAGATCGTCGGAAGGCGAATGCCGACGCCATCGAAGATGCCCTTGCGGGAATAGTCCGACAGCAGCAGCTCGCCGACCGCCTTCTGCGTGCCGTAGGAGGTCAGCGGCGTCGTGAAGAATTCGTCCCCGATGGCCTCGGGGAAGGGCGCTCCGAACACGGCGATGGACGACGTGAACACCACCCGCGGCTTGTAGCCGTCACCGACGGCCCGGATCGCCTCGAACAGGCGCCACGTGCCGTCGAGGTTGATTCGGTATCCCTTGTCGAAATCAGCCTCCGCTTCGCCGGAAACGATGGCCGCAAGGTGGACGATCAGGTCGGGCCGGCCGGCCACGAGCTTGGCCGCTTCGCCGGGCTCGGAGAAGTCGGACGCGACCGTGGTGACCGCGAAGGGCGCCGCCGCGGGGGCCTTGGGCTCGATCACGTCGTGCAGGGTGGCCTTCGTGATGGCCTTTCCGCCGAGGCCGGCGTCGCGCACCAGTCGTTCGGTGAACTTGCGGCCGACCATGCCGGCCGCGCCGATGATGAGGATGTGCATGCGTTTCCCGCCCGTTCGACGTCTTATTGATCCTCCATTGCTGGTACACCCTGGACGCGCGCCCGGGCAAGCTGCCTGAGGGCCCGACGCTCGTCGTCGGTCAGTTTGCGGCCGACGGCCCGCCCGCAGGCCGCCAGGATCGGGCCGTCGATCTCCGGCGGCAGGCCCGGGAGCCCTTCCGCGATGTGGCGTCGCCCCAGATCGAGAAGCCGCGGCTCGAGGTCCGCCACCTCCTCCTCCACGAGAGACGCGATGATGGCCAGGGCCTCCCCTGAATCCGGCTCGGGCTCGTGCGCCACGTCATCGGCGCGGATTGGTGCGATCTGGGGGCGCCTGTGCGGGATGACCGCCATGAAGTCCGCGATATCCGCCGCGCACAATTCCGTCAGGGTGTCGGCTTCCAGCCGCAGCTGCTGGGATACGGTACCGCGTGCCGGCTCGATCCCGACCAGGTGCACCCGCACGCCGAAGCTCTGTGCCGCGACGACGCCGACGATGATGTCCTCGTCTCCCGACATCACCACGGCGTCCTCGATTGCCCTGTTGCGGGCGAGTTCGATCAGGTCGGCGACGATCAGGGAATCAACACCCTTCTGTTCGCCGGCGGAGCTGATGAAGCCGATCCGCAGCTTGATGCCGTCGGTTTCCCCGATGTCCGCCTGTTGCGCCGTGAGGCGTCCATGCGGCGCGCCGTCGTACCAGTAGGTCCGCAAGGCGGATCGGTGCCGGGCCTTTGCCGCGCCGAGCTCCAGCAGGGCGCGGTGCAGGGTGGGGACGTGGAGCTCGATCAGGCGGCGGGGCTGCTTTTCGCCTGCGAGAAGTGCCGAACCCTGGGCGAACAGGTAGCCGGCATCGACAAAAACGGCAAAGCGATCCATTGGAAAAATCTTCCATGAAACAAGAGAACCGGGGCGACGGCTCCCGGCGGAGCCTCTTCGGGACATCGTCCTGCCGCCTGAAAAGTCGCGGAAGGTCACGATGCCCCGTCAGGTCCGGGGTGGCGCTTGGACGAAACCGTCCCCGCCTCCTCCCCGGAGCGGCGCGTCAGGCCTGAAATCCGGCTGCCGCTCGCAGGGTCCGGATGCCATGCAGCACGCCGGAGATCAACACGTCACAGCGCAAAGCCGCCGTCGACAAGGAAAATCTGCCCCGTCGTGTAGGAGGCCTCGTCCGCCGCCAGGTACACCGCCATCGCGGCGATTTCCTCCGGCTTGCCGAGCCGGCCGATCGGCTGACGGTCGATGAAGGCCTGGCGCACGGTCTCGACCTTCTGCTTCGTGTCCCTGGCCAGCGTCGCGATGCGCTCGTCGAGCGAGGGCGACTCGATCGTCCCGGGGCAGATGGCGTTGGAGCGGATGCCCTTGCGGATGAAGTCGGCCGCGACCGCCTTCGTCAGGCCGACGACGGCAGCCTTGGTCGTGCCGTAGACGTAGCGGTTCGGGATGCCGCGGACCGAGCTCGCGCCAGAGGCGATGTTGACGATGGAGCCGCCGCCCTTGGCGAGCATCCCCGGCAGGAACGCCTTGATCATGCGGTGCATGGACCGCACGTTGAGGTCGAACGAGAAGTCCCAGGCCTTGTCGTCGCAGTCCAGCACGGTGCCGTGGTGGACGTAACCGGCGGCATTCACGAGGATGTCGATGGGCCCGACCTTCTCCGCGAAGTTCGCGACCTGCCGGTCGGACAGCACGTCGAGCTTCCGCCGCTTGGCCCGCGCGAGGCCGTCGAGCTTGGCGACGTCCAGATCCGTCGCCCACACCGTGGCGCCCTCCGCGACATAGGCCTCCGCGATTGCCCGGCCGATGCCCTGTCCGGCCGCGGTGACGACCGCGACCTTGCCCTTCAAACGTCCTGCCATGTCATCTCCCCCGTCTTGTCGCTCCGGTGCGGACGACCGGCTGTCGCTCCGCGTTCACGGACGAAACTCCTCGAGCCGCCGGCGCTGGCGCCCCTGTGGATCGAAATTGCCCGGCGACAGCCACGCCTCGAGCGCGTCGCGGCGGGTCGGCCACTCGTCCTCGATGATCGAGTACCAGGCCGTGTCGCGGTTGCGACCCTTCATGATCATGTGGCTGCGGAACACGCCCTCGAACGTGAAGCCGAAGCGCAGCGCCGCGGCACGCGAGGGCGCGTTCAGCGCGTTGCACTTCCATTCGTAGCGTCGATAGCCGAGATCGTCGAAGGCGTGCCGCATGAACAGCAGCTGCGCCTCCGTGGAGGCCGGCGTGCGCTGCAGCGCGCGGCCATAGACGATGTTGCCCACCTCGATGACCCGGTTGGGCGCGTCGATGCGCATCAGGGTCTGGTAGCCCAGCGCCTGTCCGCTCGCCGCGTCGAGCACGGCGAAGAACAGCGGGTCCGGCGAGGCCGCCTTCTCCTCCAGCGATGCGGTGAAGGTCGCGAGGTCGGGATAGGGCCCGTCCCCGAGATACCACCACCGCCGCTCCGCGTCGGCGCCGTGCGTCTGCGCGAAAAGCTCCGCCGCATGCCGTGCCGGATCGAGTGGCACGAGCGTCACGAACCGTCCGGCCAGCGTCGTCCGCGCCGGCCGCAGGGCCGGAGCGGTGGAAACGGGATTACCGATCGGCAGGCCGGCCGGCACGTCGCTGTCGCTCATCCCGTCGCCCCGGAGCTTCCGTCCCCGCGTGTGCGTCCGCGTCAGTGGTTGTCGCGCGGGGTGCCCTTGGTCTGCGCCACCTTCTGGTACTTCACGGCCGGCTTCAGGACCATGCCGTTGCCGAGCTGGTCGACCATCGAGCGCTGGATCTCCTGCCAGGGCGTCTGGCTGTCGGGGATCTTGAAGCCGCCCTTCTTGGCCAGGTCAGCCCGCCGCTTGGCCATCTCGTCGTCGCTGACGAGGATGTTGGCCGTGCCCTTCTTCAGGTCGATGCGCACCCGGTCACCGGTCTTGAGCAGGGCGAGCCCGCCGCCGGCCGCCGCCTCCGGCGAGGCGTTGAGGATGGAGGGCGAGCCCGACGTGCCCGACTGCCGGCCGTCGCCGATGCAGGGCAGCGAGGTGATGCCACGCTTCAGCAGGGCCGCCGGAGGCTGCATGTTCACCACCTCGGCGGCGCCCGGATAGCCGATCGGCCCGGTGCCGCGCATGAACAGCATGCAGTTCTCGTCGATCTTCAGCTTCGGGTCGTCGATCCGGTGGTGGTAGTCCTCCGGCCCGTCGAACACGATGGCGCGGCCCTCGAACGCCTCCGGATCCTTCGGGTTCGACAGGTAGCGCTTGCGGAACTCCTCCGAGATCACGCTCGTCTTCATCACCGCGTTGTCGAACAGGTTGCCCTTCAGCACCAGGAAGCCGGCGTTCTTCATCATCGGCTTGTCGATGGGAAGGATGACGTCGTTGTCCTGCACCACCGTCGTGCGGCAGTTGTCGCCCATCGATCGGCCGTTCACGGTCAGCGCATCCTCGTGGATGAGCTTCTTCTTCATCAGCTCGTTGACCACCGCCGGCACGCCGCCGGCCCGGTGGTACTCCTCGCCGAGATACTTGCCGGCCGGCTGCAGGTTGACGATCAGCGGAACCTTCAGGCCGACCTTCTCCCAGTCCTCGACCCGCAGGTCGACGCCGATGTGGCGGGCGATGGCGTTGATGTGGATCGGCGCATTCGTCGAACCGCCGATGGCGGAGTTCACGACGATGCAGTTCTCGAAGGCCTTGCGCGTCAGGATGTCGGACGGCTTCAGGTCCTCCCACACCATGTCCACGATCCGCTTGCCGGTCTCGTAGGCGATCTGCCCGCGCTCGCGGTAGGGCGCGGGGATGGCGGCGCAGCCCGGCAGCGACATGCCGAGAGCCTCGGCCAGCGAGTTCATCGTCGAGGCCGTGCCCATCGTGTTGCAGTGACCGACCGACGGCGCCGACGAGGCGACGATGTCCATGAACTCGTCATAGCCGATCTCGCCCGAGGCCAGCCGCTCGCGGCTCTTCCAGACGATGGTGCCCGATCCCGAGCGCTCGCCCTTCCACCAGCCGTTCAGCATCGGGCCGCCGGAGAGGACGATGGCGGGAATGTTCACCGTCGCCGCCGCCATGATGCAGGCGGGGGTCGTCTTGTCGCAGCCGGTCGTCAGCACGACGCCGTCGAGCGGGTAGCCGTAGAGGATCTCGACGAGGCCCAGATAGGCGAGGTTCCGGTCGAGCGACGCCGTCGGCCGCTTGCCCGTCTCCTGGATCGGATGGACCGGGAACTCGAAGCACACGCCACCCATGGCCGTGATGCCCTCGCGCACCCGCTTCGCGAGATCGAGATGGTGGCGGTTGCACGGCGACAGGTCGGAGCCCGTCTGGGCGATGCCGATGATCGGCTTGCCCGACATCAGCTCCTCGCGGGTCAGGCCGAAGTTGAGGTAGCGCTCGAGATAGAGCGCCGTCATGCCGGGGTTGTCCGGGTTGTCGAACCACAGCTGGGAGCGCAGCCGGCGCTTTGCCTCCGCAGCGGTCTTCGTCGCCGTCTTCGCCACGGTCTTGCCCTTGGCGGGCGCCTTGGCCTTCGCGCCGTTGCCGGTCTTCGCGGCGGTCTTGCCGCCCTTGTCCTTGCCCGCCATTTCCGGTCTCCCCCGCATGTCGCGCGCATCGGCTCTTGATCGAACCGATTTGATTTCGGCCGCAGCATCGCCCTAAATGCGCGCCGAAATCAA
>CAZJCW010000138.1:9008-11162 GCA_964544365.1 uncultured Alsobacter sp. | reverse complement strand
AGACGGCTATGGCGATAAACGGACATCGAAATAAGCCTTTCGGACCCGGGGGCGGTACCCGGCGCCTCCACCAGAAACCACCAGCGGCACGGTTCCGCATCATTCGGGGTGGTTTCCGGCGGGGGCGAAATAGGATCGACGAGGGTGTAAAGGGTGTACTTTTGCCCGGCATGGTTCCGCCGTTATCGGGCCGAACATATAGTTGCCAACGACAACTATGCTCCGGTTGCGGTGGCCGCGTAAGCGGTCCCTAAAGCCGAAACCAAGCCCTTGCGGGTAGCACCGTAAGGCGGGGTCCGGAGGTACCTGGCAACAGAAACCTCCACCTTGCTTCCCCCGAAAGCCCTGCGCGCGACGGCCTCATGCCCCAGGATCTCATCCGCTACGATCTCCTCGTCCAGGACGCGCTGAAGGGCGTGGTGCGCAAGGTGCTGACGGACGCCGCCGAGCGCGGCCTGCCGGGCGACCATCATTTCTACGTCTCGTTCCGCACCGCGGAGCCGGGCCTGCGGATGTCGCAGCGCCTGCGCGAGAAGTATCCGGAGGAGATGACCATCATCCTCCAGCACCAGTTCTGGGACCTCGCGGTCACCGAGCACGCCTTCGAGGTCGGGCTCTCCTTCTCCGGAATTCCGGAGCGTCTTCTCATCCCCTTCGACGCCTTGACCGGGTTCTTCGACCCCTCCGTCCAGTTCGGCCTCAAGTTCGAACTGTCGGGAGCGGAACCCGCAGACAACGACGAGGAGGACGGGGACGCCGAGAGCGACGAGATGCCGGCATCTCCGGCACCGACGCCGCTGCCTCTTCCCGCCCGCGTTCCGACCGCCGAGACCCGCGACAATGCCCGAAAGGCCGCCGCGCGGGCCAAGGCCGCGGACGCGAAGACGACGGACGGAAAGTCCGCCGAGAGCAAGTCCGCGGAAGGCAAGTCCACGGAAGGCAAGTCCTCCGATGGCAAGCCGGCTGCAGGTCCCGGTGGCGAGTCCAAGACGGCGGGCAAGGCTTCGCGGGCTCAGAAGGACAAGGCGAAGCCGGCCGACGTGCCCGGCGCCGAGGTCGTGAGCCTCGACGCCTTCCGCAAGAAGACCTGACGCGGCGGGCCGTGCCGTGACGGCGGAGATCGTCAATCTGCGCAAGGCCCGCAAGGCACGGGAGCGCGCCGAGCGCGAAGCCAGGGCCGAGGAAAACCGCACGAAGCATGGCCGGACCCGGGCAGAGCGCGACATGCTGCGCGCCCGGTCGGATCTCGAGTCGCGCAGGCTGGAAGGTCACAGGCTCGGTCGCGAGGATTCAGCCAGCATGCCGGACATCCCGAAGGACGAGACGTGAGCGACGATGCGGTGGTGAAGCGGACGGTCCGCATCGCCGGTCACACCACCAGCGTATCCGTCGAGGCGCCGTTCTGGGAGGCCTTGAAGGAGATCGCCCGAAGCCGGGGCCAAAGCCTGAGCGCTCTCGTCGCGACCATCGATGCCGAGCGCTCGACGACGAACCTGTCATCGGCGATCCGCCTCGCCGTTCTGGCGCACTATCGCGCCGCGTCGGCTCAGGGCGCGAGCGGCTGACGCAAACCGGCTCCCGGCGCCGGTCGCACCAGCGTCGGCGGCGGCAAAGGCGCAACCGGAGTGGCGCCGGCGCCGGCCGAGGGCGGCGGCAGGCCGAGCAACCGCGCTGCCTCCTCGACACCTGCGCTCGCGCTTTCGGTCTGGTCGCTGCCGGAAGAGCCGGCCTGCGGCGCGGAGGCGGGCTCGCTACGCTGCTGGAGCGTTTGCGGCGGGGTCTGCGCCTGCCGCGCCGCCTCCTCGGCAGCCCGTCGCGCTTCATCGGCACGACGGATCTCATCGTCGCGGCGCGCCTGCTCCGCACGGCGGATCTCTTCCTCCCGGCGCACCTGCTCGGCCCGGCGGGCCTCGTCCTCCCGGCGAGCCTGCTCGGCGCGACGGGCCTCGTCCTCCCGGCGAGCCTGCTCGGCGCGGCGAGCCTCTTCCTCACGGCGAGCCTGCTCGGCCCGTCGGGCCTCGTCCTCACGGCGAGCCTGCTCGGCACGGCGGGCCTCGTCCTCCCGGCGAGCCTGCTCGGCGCGGCGGGCCTCTTCCTCACGGCGAGCCTGCTCGGCGCGGCGAGCCTCTTCCTCCCGGCGAGCCTGCTCGGCAC
>CAZJCW010000138.1:0-8908 GCA_964544365.1 uncultured Alsobacter sp. | reverse complement strand
CGGCGAGCCTGCTCGGCGCGGCGAGCCTCTTCCTCCCGGCGAGCCTGCTCGGCACGGCGGGCTTCCTCGGCCTTGCGGGCCTCCTCGGCGATCCGGGCTTCCTCGGCAAGGCGCGCTTCCTCCGCCTCCCGAAGCTCACGTTCCAGCCGTTCGCGCTCGGATTTCTGCCTGCGAAGAAAGAAGCTCCGCTCCCGGAGGTCCGATTCCGCCGCCTCGATGCGCTCGAGTTCGCGGGCCACCGCCCGCGTCGTCAGGACGTTGGTGAGGGCGGCGACGTCGATGTCGCGCTCGACGACGCCGGACCGTCCCGTCCGCCAGAGCACCGAAGCCTGCGGCGCGGGCCCGCTCCAGCCGGGCGGAGCCGCCGCGACGAGGACGGCGCGCGCATCGACCCGTCCGGTCCGCAGGTCGTAAGCGGCGCTTCCATTCATCTCGACGTCGACGACTCGCGCCGTCATCGGTCCCGCCCGGAGCACGCCGCCCGACAGCGTGAGCGGCGCTTCCAGTGCCGCCACCCGCACGGGCCCCTTGTCGAGGGCCGTTGCGAGGCTCGCACGCACACGGGCCAGATCCGGAGGGTCGCGCTCGGCATCGAAGACCGTGGTCACCGCCGCCAGCGCGGCCGTGTCGAAGCGCGCCAGCGTCGCGCCCCGCATGCGGATCAATCCGCCGCCCGAGAGCCCGCCGACGAGCCCGGCGACCGTGTCCGAGGCGGCCGCGCCGTCGAGCTCGATGTCCGCCCGCCCGCCGATCCCCGCCTGAGGCAGGAGGACAGGCACGTCGAGGCCCTGGCCGACGACCTTGACCGAGAAGGCCGCCTGCCCGCCCTGCCGGCGAACGGTAAAGCCGCCGCCCAGCCGGCCGCCGGCGAATGCCATCTCGCCCTGCGTCACGTCGAGGGACTCCGCCGTCCAGCGCAGCGTCGCCGCCGCATCGGTGGCCGGCGGACCGGCACCGAGGTCGAGCTGTCTTGCCGACAGTCGGAGTGTCGTCTCGAACGGCGGCGGGAGCACGCCGCCGAACCGGCCGCCCGGCCACAGGCTTCCCGGCAGGGGTGCTTGCAGGCGACCGAGCGCGAGTCCGGACAGGGCCGAAACCGCCAGCCGTTCCAACTGCAAGGCGCCTTCGAGCCGTCCGCGACCGAGGTCGAGCGCAAGCCGTCCCGCCAAGGGCTCCCCGGCGAAGCGGCCGGAAAGATCGGCGAGTTCGAACCGGTCTCCCGCCAGCGCCCCGTTCGCCTTCAGTTGCAACGGAAGGCGGCCCAGACCATCGGGGCCGGGCAGCGCGAGGATCTGAAGCAGGGGCCCGATGTCCGCCGTGTCGAGCGACAGCGTCCCGGCGAGATCGCGGTCCTGCGCTGCGACCCCGAGGCGCCCTTCGCCCGACACTTGCACCCCGGCCGCCGTGCCGGTGACCTTGATGGTGGCGCCCTGGCCGAACCGGCCATCCAGGTCCGCCACGACACGCCCGGGTCCGAAACCCGGGAGCGGAAGCGCCTCCAGCCCGAGCTGGGCCAGGAAGGCGGCGCTGTCCGGCGCCTCGATGCGCAGGGTGCCGGCGACGCGGTCGTCGCCCGACGGGCCGCCGATCGTCGCAGCGCCCGTGATCCGCGAGGCTGCCGCCGTGCCGTCGGCGGTGATCTTCGCCTCGGCATCGACGCCGGCCTTCTCGGCCACGAGGCGCAGCCGCAGCGGCCCCAGCGTGGGCGCCCGAGCCGCGATCATGCCGGGCAGGCGGCCGGGAACGAGCTTGCGCAGCAGTTCGGCCAGCGGTTCGACCCGCCGCGCGTCGATCGTGGCGTCCAGCCGCCCGCCCGAGGCACCCACGCGACCGCTGGCCCGAACGGTGGCGCCGCCCACGTCGGTGATGTCGAGCGTATCGACCTGGATGCCGTCCTGCGTTGCCGAGAGGCGCAGCCCGACCCGGCCGGCGCCGACATTCGGGCCTGTCGCCTGCCCCACGCGGACGTTCCGGGCGTCGATGGTCAGCAGCACGTCAACCCCGCGCGCCGCGCCGGTCACGGTCGACAGGTCGGGGACCTGGTCCATCGTCAGTCCGTCGGCGGTCAGCTGTGCCTCGAAGCGGCCCCGGTTCACGCCTTCCGGCAGCGAATAGCGCACGGTGCCGAGGATCTGCGAGCGGTCGAGCGTCAGCCGGATCGAGCGGGCCGCGAACACCGCGTTCGATAGCGCAACGTCGGCGTCGAAGGTCAGGTCGCGGATGTCCCCGACGCGCGCGGACCGCCCTGCCCGCTCGCCTTCCGCCCAGGCCAGCAGCCGCCCCGCCTCGCGGGTGCGCAGGGTGACGTGCCCCGCGAAACTGCCACCGTCGCCGAGGCGCGCCTCGCCCCGCGCCTGCAGGCCGGTGCCGCCGGGCAGCGTTCCCGAAAGGGACTTCAGGCCGATCCCGCCGTCGGCGAGGGTGGCCTCCGCGGCGAAGCCGGAGATCGTCTCCGCGCCGGCGATGATGTTGGGTACGGTCACCCCGACGTCGATCGGTGGCAGCGGAATGAGGCCGCCCGTTCCGCCACCGAGGGCTGCAAGCCAGCCGGACAGGACCGTCCCAAGAGGAACGAACGGCGATGGCTGTCCGATGACCACGGGGCCGGTGAACGGCCGGTCGAGGTCGATCTGCTTGGCTTCGAGCGCCAGCCGCAGGCGCGGCGCCGTGCCCAGTTCGATCTGCCCGCTGCCGGTGAACTTCACCGGAGCCTCGTCGCCTCCCGCATCCAGTTCGACGGACTCGAGCGTGCCCGAGCGGCCGGTCAGCTTGAGGCCACTGCCGAAGGACCACGGACGACCCGAGAACCCCTCCCGGTCCGGCCATCGGACACGGCCGCTCGCCGACACGCGCCCGTCGAGCATGGGCTGGCCATCGACGACCGTGAAACGTGCGTCGATGTCCGCGCGCTGGCGCCCCGCATCCCCGACAAGGCCGATCTTGACCCGCGTTCCGTCCGGTTCGGGCGTCCCGGTCGTCAGCCGGACCTCGACCGGCTGGTCGCCAAAAACAGCCCGGCCGCTGGCGCGCCACGGGCCGGCCAGCGCACCGGCATCCGCCTCGATGTCCAGGCCGCTGAACGCCAGCGTCCGGCGGCTGGAGGGATCGTCCAGCGCGGCGGAACCGCCGGTGATCACCAGACGGTCGACGATCACCCGCGAGGCCGCGTCGAGGCCGGCGATAGCCTCCGAAAGCCCCTGGATGCTTCCGTCGGGTCTCAGAGTGCCCTCGAGCCTCGGTCCTTCGAGCGTCGCCTCCATCACCCGGATGTCACCGCGCAGGAGCGGCATCACGGCGATCTCGAACCGCGCCCGGCCCACCGTCAGGACCGGTCCGCCGCCCGGAATTCCCGTGGCCGCGGCCGCCACGCTGAGGCGCGGTGTCGGCAGGAGCTTCAGGTCGATGGGGCCGTCGATCGTCACCGGCATGCCGGCGGCCTGTCCGATGCGCTCCTCGAAGGTGCCACGGTAGGCAGACCAGTCGACGAAATGCGGCACGGCCATCGCCGCGGCGATCGCGACGATCAGCAGAATGGCCAGCCCGGTCAGGATGTCACGCAACGCCTTGCGATCCCCGCATCAGGGTGGTCGCCACCATAGCCGACATCGTGGCGGCAGGGTGACGCGGCATGACGCCCTCGCCCCCGGTCACGCGACGACGACCTTGCCCGGATTCATGATCCCCTCCGGGTCCAGCGCCGCCTTGATGGAGCGCATGGCGAGGAGTGCCGCGGGCGAATGCTCGCGCTCGAGAAAGCGGATCTTCTTCTGACCCACGCCATGCTCGCCCGTGCATGTGCCGTCCATCGACAGGGCCCGGTCGACCAGCCGGTCGGTGAACGCCTCCACCCGCGCCACCGCGTCCGGATCGTCCGCGTCGAAGCTGATCAGGACATGGAAGTTCCCGTCGCCGACATGTCCGACGATCGGCGCCAGAAGTCCGGTCTCGGCGATGTCGCGCTGCGTCTCCTCCACGCAGTCGGCAAGCCGGGAGATCGGCACGCAGACATCCGTGGAGAGTGCGGCGCGCCCGGGATGCATCGCCACCGCCGCCCAGTACGCGTCGTGCCGCGCCTGCCACAGTCGCGTCCTGTCCTCGGCCTTCGTCTCCCACTCGAAGGGCCCCCCGCCGAAGTCCTCCGCGATATCGCCGAAGCGAACCGCCTGTTCCCGCACGCCATCCGGCGTGCCGTGGAACTCGAGGAACAGCATCGGGGTCTCGGGCAGGGACAGCTTGGAATAGGCGTTCACCGCCTGGACCTGCAGCGCGTCGAGCAGTTCGATGCGCGCCACGGGCAGGCCGGACTGGATGGCGAGGATCGTCGCATCGCATGCCGCCCGAACGCTCGGGAACGGGCACACGGCCGCCGAGATCGCCTCGGGGATGCCGTGCAATCTCAGCGTCACCTCCGTGATGACGCCGAGCGTTCCCTCCGCCCCCACGAAGAGCCGCGTCAGGTCGTATCCCGCCGACGACTTGCGCGCCCGCCGCGCCGTGCGCATGACCTCGCCGGACGCCGTCACGACGGTCAGCGCCAGCACGTTGTCCTTCATCGTGCCGTAGCGGACGGCGTTCGTGCCGGACGCTCGCGTCGACGCCATGCCGCCGATCGTCGCGTCGGCGCCCGGGTCGATGGGGAAGAACAGCCCCATGTCGCGCAGGTGCTCGTTGAGCTGCTTGCGGGTGACGCCCGGCTGCACGACGCAGTCGAGATCCTCGGCATGCACCGCGAGGATGGCGTTCATCTGGCCGAAGTCGATGCACACGCCGCCGAACGGCGCGTTGGTGTGGCCCTCGAGCGACGTGCCGGCCCCGAACGGGATGACCGGCATCCTGTGCGCCGCGCAGATCCGCACGATGGCGGCCACCTCGTCGGTGTCCTGCGGAAAAACCACCGCGTCCGGAGCCTGTGGCCGGATCCACGTGACGGTGTTGGCATGCTGCTCGCGCACCGCCCGGCTCGTGACGAGGCGATTGCCGAACCGCGCCGCCAGGGCAGCCGTCACCGCCTCGACCACCGCAGGGGCCGGGCGCATGTGCTCCGCAGGCTTGACGGCAAGCGTCATCGAACCTTGCCCCTCATCGCAACGTGACCTTCATCGAAGCTTGCCTTTGTCGCGGTGATTTTCGATCATTCTATCCGGAGTGCCCCCTGGGGCAAACCCGGGCCCGCATCGCGGCGATGCAGGACCTGGTCGAACCCGGATCTCGTCATGACGAAGGCCGTCGAGAGCCACCCCTTCTTCTTTGCCCCGTTCGTCTCCTCGACGATGCGGATAGACCCCTCTTGGATCGACTACAACGGCCATCTCAACATGGCCTACTATGGCGTGCTGTTCGACAGCGCGCTGGAACAGGCGTTTTCGATCATCGGACTCGGCGGGGACTACGCCAACGAGCGCGACGCCACGACGATGACCGCCGAGTGGCACGTGGTCTACCGACGTGAGCTCCTGCTCGACCACCCCGTGCGGGCCACGGTGCAGCTGCTGGATTTCGACGACAAGCGCATCCACCTCTACCTTGAGCTGCGCCATGCCACCGAGTTCTGGCTCTCCGCCACCGCCGAGAGCATGAACCTCCATGTCGGCCTCACCGAGCGCCGCGTCCGGCCGTTCCCGGGCGACATCATCGCCAATCTCGGGATCATGAAGGCCGCCCATTCGGGCCTGCCGCGGCCGGAGGCCGTGGGCCGCGTCATGGGAATCCACAAGAAATCGGTCTCGGGCCGCACCGGGATCCACTGACCCCGGCGGCCCGGCCATCCGCCTGCGCGATCCCGCGCCGCCGGCTTCAACTCCGGCCGGCGAAGCTCCGTCCCGCGTCGGCGATCGACTTCGCCCCGAACAGGATGAACGTGATCCCCACCACGCGCGTCACCGCGCGGCCGTGCTTGAGGAAGAAGCGCCTGATCCCCGGCAATCCCGCCCAGAACAGGATGACGATGTAGCCGAGGAAGAATCCGAGCGTCGCCGCGCCCATGAGCACCGGGGCGGCCTTCCAGTCCATCTCGGAGGCATAGCGCACGGTCAGCGCCGTGAACACAGCGAGCGACACCGGATAGGCCTTCGGATTGGTCAGGCCGAAGATCAGCCCCGCCCGGACGGGCCGCAGCCCGCCCACCGTGGCGCCGGCCCCGTCGCCGCGCGACAGCACCGCCTTGGCGCCGAGCCAGACGAGATAGACGCCGCAGAGCACGCCCAGCGCCTCGAAGAGCGCCGGCCCGAGTTCGTTCACGCCGACGATGGCTGCCAGGGCGAGGCCGCCCCACAGCAGGTCTCCGGCCAGATGCCCGAACAGAAACCGCGCACCCGCCTCCCGGCCATGTTGCGCGGCGAGCGCGAAGACCGCGAGGAAGGCCGGCCCCGGCGTGACCGCGTAGATGAACCCCGCGAACACAGTCGCCAGGAAAAAACCGCTACTCATGGTACTTCGTTCTCACACTTCTCTAACTCAGGTTGCATTCCCGGCGCAAAAAATCATCGAATGTTTTCTTGGTCTTAGAGAAGTGTTATTTGTCGCTTTGCAAAACTGTAGTCGCTTCGCTGGCAAAGAGGTTGCACCATGGTTGTGGCCGCGGTCACTGCGCAATCTGCCACGGCGATGGCCTTCGGCGCCATCGCCGTGATTGCATTGGCGGCATCGCTGCTGGGCCCCCGGCAACCGGTCCGGCGGGACCCGGAGCGAGACTGCCCGCACTGCCTCTCCTGCCAGGATGGCCCGTGCCCTTTTGCGCAGAAGCCGGGCACGCGCCGGTCCCTGCCGGATCTGGCCCCCGCTGCCTGCATCGACACGGCGCCCCGATCGGGGCATGTTGAACAGATCGAGAATCAGCCCACATAGGGTCGGTTCGAGACGTCCCGCGCGGGACGTCGGCCAGTCTTCAGCATGACGGTTGGTCCAGGGGGCCGTCCGTCGATCCGGAATGCCGTGAACGGTCCCGCAGACAGCGACGACGATGATTTTGGCGCGCCCTTTGCTCCAGCACCTCGTGCGGGGGGATTGGCGGCGCGCGCGCGGGCGGCCGTTGCGGCGCCTCAGCCCTACCTGGACGGACTGAATCCGGAGCAGCGGCGGGCCGTAGAGGCGAGCGACGGCCCGGTCCTCGTGCTGGCCGGTGCGGGCACCGGCAAGACGCGCGTCCTCACCACGCGCATCGCCCACATCATTGCGACCGGCAGGGCCTACCCGTCGCAGATCCTCGCCGTCACCTTCACGAACAAGGCCGCGCGCGAGATGAAGGAGCGCATCGCCCATCTCGTCGGCCCGGTGGCCGAGAGCATGCCCTGGCTGGGAACCTTCCATGCCATCGGCACGCGGATCCTGCGCAAGCACGCCGAACTCGTCGGCCTGCGCTCCGACTTCACCATCCTCGACACCGACGACCAGATCCGCCTCATGCGGCAGGTCATCCAGGCCGCCGACATCGACGAGAAGCGCTGGCCCGCCCGCGCGCTGGCCGCCTTCATCGACGGCTGGAAGAACCGCGGCCTGACGCCGGACAAGGTGCCCGCCGGCGAGGCGTCCGCATTCGCCGGCGGCCGTGGCGGAAAGCTCTATGCCGCCTACCAGGAGCGGCTCAAGCAGCTCAACGCCGCCGATTTCGGCGATCTGCTGATCGAGTGCCTGCGGCTGTTCCGGGAGCACCCGGACGTCTTGCAGGGCTTCCAGGAGAAGTTCCGGTACATCCTCGTCGACGAGTACCAGGACACCAATGTCGCCCAGTACCTCTGGCTCCGCCTGCTGGCGCAGGGCCGCCGCAACGTCGCCTGCGTCGGCGACGACGACCAGTCGATCTACGGCTGGCGCGGCGCGGAGGTCGACAACATCCTGCGCTTCGAGAAGGACTTCCCCGGCGCCACGGTGGTTCGGCTGGAGCGCAACTACCGCTCCACGGGGCACATCCTCGCCACCGCCTCCCACCTCATCGCCCACAACGAGGGTCGTCTCGGCAAGACGCTCTTCACCGACGACGAGGCCGGCGAGAAGCCGACCATCACCGGGGCATGGGACAGCGAGGAGGAAGCCCGCCTGATCGGCGAGGAGATCGAGGCGCTGCAGAACAAGGGCAGTTCGCTCGCCGACATGGCGGTCCTCGTGCGGATCTCGGCGCAGATGCGCGAGATCGAGGATCGCTTCGTCACCCTCGGCCTGCCCTATCGCGTCATCGGCGGCCCGCGCTTCTACGAGCGGCTCGAGATCCGCGACGCGCTGGCCTATCTGCGCTGCGTCGCCAACCCGACCGACGACCTCGCCTTCGAGCGCATCGTCAACACGCCCAAGCGCGGTCTCGGCGACGCCACGCTGGAGCTCATGCACCGCTTCGCCCGGCAGACGCGGACGCCCCTCATGCAGGCGGCGCGGCAGCTTTCGGAGTCCGAGGAACTGAAGCCGAAGCCGCGCACCGCGCTGCGCGATCTGACCGCCGCCTTCGCGCGCTGGTCCGCGGCGGCCGAGGGCATGAAGCACAACGAGCTGGCCGAGCTGGTGCTGGAGGAGAGCGGCTACACCGAGTACTGGCAGAAGGAGCGCACCGCCGAGAGCGCCGGGCGACTGGAGAACCTGAAGGAGCTCGTCCGCTCCATGGAGGAGTTCCCCGACCTCGCCGCGTTCCTGGAACACGTCTCCCTGGTCATGGAAGCGACGGACAAGGACACCACCGAGAAGGTGTCGATCATGACGCTGCATGGCGCCAAGGGGCTCGAGTTCGACACGGTGTTCCTGCCCGGCTGGGAGGAAGGCCTGTTCCCCAACCAGCGCGCGCTCGACGACAAGGGGCAGGCCGGCCTCGAGGAAGAGCGGCGTCTGGCCTATGTCGGCCTGACGCGGGCGCGCAAGCGGGCCTATGTCTCCTTCGCCGCCAACCGCCGCGTCTTCAACCAGTGGCAGGCCGCGATCCCGTCGCGCT
>CAZJCW010000137.1:0-11206 GCA_964544365.1 uncultured Alsobacter sp. | reverse complement strand
CTGGAGATCCTGCGCGGCCTGCTGATCGTCTATCTGGACCTCGACAAGGTCATCAAGATCATCCGCGAGGAGGACGAGCCCAAGGCCGAGCTGATGCGGTACTTCGAGCTCTCCGACGTCCAGGCCGAGGCGATCCTCAACACCCGGCTCCGCTCGCTGCGCAAGCTGGAGGAGATGGAGCTCAAGCGCGAGCTCGACACGCTGACGGCCGAGAAGAGCCAGATCGAGGCCCTGCTGGGATCCGACGCCCAGCAGTGGAAGACGATCTCGTGGCAGATCCGCGAGGTCCGCAAGACATTCGGTCCCGAGACCGCGCTGGGCAAGCGGCGCACCAGCTTCGCCGATGCGCCGGAGACGTCGGACCTCGATCTCGCCGAGGCGATGGTCGAGAAGGAGCCCGTCACGGTGGTCGTTTCGCGCATGGGCTGGATCCGCGCGATGAAGGGGCACGTCCAGGACCTGTCCTCGGTGCAGTTCAAGGGTGACGACGGGCTGTCGATCTCGTTCCACACGGAGACGACGGCGCGCATCCTCGTCCTGACGTCGAACGGCAAGGTGT
Source organism: uncultured Alsobacter sp. (assembly GCA_964544365.1). GTDB lineage: Bacteria > Pseudomonadota > Alphaproteobacteria > Rhizobiales > Beijerinckiaceae > Alsobacter. Next base: position 10,647 of record CAZJCW010000137.1, on the reverse strand, counting down.
ACACGCTCGAGGCCTCGAAGCTGCCCGGTGGTCGCGGCTTCGGCGATCCCATCCGGCTGATCGCGGACATGGACGAGGGCGCAGACATCGTCTCGGTGTGGCCGCACAGGCCGGGGATCCGCCTGCTCTTCGCCACCAGCGAGGGACGCGGTTTCGTCGCGCCGGGCGACGACGTGCTCGCCAACACCCGCAAGGGCAAGCAGGTGCTGAACGTCGACGCGCCCTTCAAGGCGACGATCGCCGTTCCCGCCGAGGGCGATCACGTCGCCGTGGTGGGCGAGAACCGCAAGCTGCTCGTGTTCCCGCTCGATCAGGTTCCCGAGATGGGCCGCGGCAAGGGCGTGCGCCTTCAGCGCTACAAGGATGGCGGACTGTCCGACGCGAAGGTGTTCGCGCTCGAGTCCGGCCTGACCTGGCTCGACACCTCCGGCCGGACCTGGACCGTGTCGTCGGCCGAACTGCGCGAATGGATCGGCAACCGTGCCGAGGCCGGCCGCCTGCCGCCCAAGGGCTTCCCCAAGTCGAACCGCTTCGGCGGCTGACCGGGGCGCCTGTCCCGGTCGGGATGCCTGAAAACACGTCTTGCGCCCGTCCAATGGGCTCGTAAGCTTCCCCCTCCGATGGAGGGGGAGATGATGCAGCGTTTCACCGTGAGGACGATGGCGGCACTCGCAGCGTTGGCCGTCGTCACGGCTTCACCGGCCTTCGCCGAGGATGTCGATATCGTCGGCGTGTTCGCCAAGGCCAAGGCGGAGGGGCGGGTCGGCAGCGCGGCGAAGACGAAGGCCGTCGATGGTCGCCCGGCGGTCGTCGGCGAGGTGATCGTCACCCTCATCAAGGGCGAGGGGATCGAGACCAGGAGCAAGCCGGCCGAGGCGGGCGACCTCGTCGTGCGCAACCGGTGCCCGGAAACGGGCAACGAGGAGTACCTGATCAAGGCCAACCGGGTGAAGGATCGCTATGGCGAGCCGACCGGGACGGCCGATGCCGCCGGCTGGAGGGCGTTCGCCCCGAAGGGCGTGGCGATGGACTTCTTCGTGCTGTCCGAGAAGGAAGGTCCGTGGACCTTCAAGGCGCCCTGGGGCGAGGCGATGGTCGCCAAGGCCGGCGACGCCATCGTGCAGGATCCGGGCAACCCCAAGGACACGTACCGCATCGCGGCCGCATCCTTCCGCTGCACCTACGAGGTCATGAAGAAGCCGGGAGCCTGAGGCGTTCGCGCCGAATGTTCGTCGCCGGGACGTCTCAGCCCACGCGGATCCAGCCGTTCGGGCCGAGCCGCTCCTGCGGCGTGAAGCGGGACTTGTAGCCCATCTTCGTCGAGCCCTCGACCCAATAGCCGAGATAGACGTGCGGCAGGCCCATGCGGCGGGCCCGGGCGATGTGGTCGAGGATCATGAAGGTGCCGAGGCTCCTGTCGCCGGCCTCGGCATCGTAGAACGAATAGACCATCGACAGCCCGTCCCCGAGCACGTCCGTCAGCGCCGTGGCGACCAGCGGTCCCACGCCGCGTCCGGTGAAGCCGCTGTCGGGGCCGCGCCGGCGATATTCGACCAGCCGCGTCTCGACGTGGCTGTCCTCGACCATCATCGCGTAGTCGAGCGCCGTCATGTCGGCCATGCCGCCCTCGGCGTGGCGGCCGTCCAGGTAATCGCGGAACAGCGAGTATTGCTCGGAAGTCGGGGCGTTCGGCTTCATTTCGCCGATCAGGTCCGCGTTGTCCTGCATCACGCGCCGCATGTTGCGGGAGAGGCGGAACTCGTCCGCAAGCACGCGCACGGATACGCAGGCCCGGCAGCCGTCGCAGGCGGGGCGGTAGGCGATGGTCTGCGACCGGCGGAAGCCGCCCTGGGTCAACACATCGTTCAGCTCGCCGGCCCGCTTGCCGATGAGGTGGGTGAACACCTTGCGCTCCTGGCGGCCCGGCAGGTAGGGGCAGGCGGTCGGAGCAGTCAGGTAGAACTGGGGCTGGTCTCGCGACTGGCTGGTCACCCGCTCGTCCTCGGCGGCGCACGACGGTACGCCCAGCCTATACGATAGCAGCCAGTCGCCGTGTCTCAAGGGGGGCGATCACAGATCGCGTTCGTGAAATGCGACGCGCCTGCCCGGGCAGGCTTCCCGGCGTCAGCGCCCGCGTCGCACCGCGATGAGGCCGGACAGCAGGTCGTGGATCATGCGCCGGTCCTCGCGCACGAGGCCGAAGAGCAGAATGAAGGGCGTCAGCATGGACACCGTGACGTAGAAGAACAGCGCATGGACGGCGGCGACGACGAACGGCGCCGTGCTGCCGTTCACGGTCCTCAGCTCGATGCCGAAGGTGCGCATGCCGACCGTGCCGCGGTGGCGGCCGGAAACGGTGAGGCCGTTGTAGAGCAGGGCGATGGCGGGAAAGAGCGGCGCCAGCAGCAGCCACGACAGCCCGAAGGTGACGAAGCCGAGGACGATCAGCGCCAGCGAGAAGATCACCCACAGCAGGCCGATGACGATGAAGTCGACGAAGAAGGCGCCGATCCGCGCGCCGAGCACGCCGCGGACATCCGGGACGGGCGGGTAGGCGGGCATCGTGTTCGTCACGGCGGTTCCTTTCGGGGGAGGCGTTTCAGCGATCAGATGGCCCCGGGCGGGCGGTTTCACAACCCTGGGCTCGACTGCCGGGGCCGTCGCCGGGCACGGCCCGCTTCACGTCGCGCTCCGTCGGCCGATCCGGCGCGGTGCATAGCCGCCGGCCTCCAGGGCGGCGAAGATCGCGGCGGTATGGCCCGCGCCCCGCGTCTCCACGGTGACGTCGAGCGACACGCCCTTGGCCGGGACGTCGAGGAACAGGCGCCCGTGCGACACTTCCAGGATATTGGCGCCGAGGCTGCCCAGCAGGGAGGCGATGACGCCGAGCAGGCCCGGGCGGTCCGCCGTCGTGATGCGCAGGTGGGCGATCCTGTCCTGCCGTTCCAGCGAGCGGATCATGATCGAGGCCAGCAGCCGGGCGTCGATGTTCCCGCCGCACAGCACGAGGCCGACCCGCCGGCCGCGGAAGCGGTCGGGATAGGCGAGCAGGGCGGCGAGGCCGGCCGCGCCGGCGCCTTCCGCCATGGTGCGGGCGAGCGTGGCATAGGCGTTCACGCCGTCCTCGATGGCGGTCTCGTCGACCAGCAGGATCTCCTGCGCGAAGTCGCGCACGATGGGCAGCGTCAGGCGGCCGACGGTCTTCACGGCGATGCCCTCGGCCAGGGTCGGGCCGCCGACGGGCCGGTCGCCGCCGTCGATGGCGTTGACGAAGGAGGGGTAGAGCGCCGCCTCCACGCCGAAGAGCGCGATCGAGGGCCGCAGCGCCCTGGCCGCCACCGCCATGCCGGCGAACAGGCCGCCGCCGCCGATCGGGATGACCAGGCAGTCGAGGTCCGGCGTGTCCTCGATCATCTCGAGGGCGACGCTGCCCTGGCCGGCCATCACATGCGCGTCGTCATAGGGGTGCACGAGCGTGCGCCCCTCCGCGGCGACGAGTTCGGAGGCTTTCTCCGCCGATTCGTAGAGCGTCGCGCCGTGCAGCACGACGGTGGCGCCGAAGCCGCGCGTGTTCTCCACCTTCACCAGCGGCGTGGTCTCGGGCATCACGATCGTGGCGTCGATGCCGAGCCGCGCGGCGTGGTAGGCGACCGCCTGCGCGTGGTTCCCGGCCGACATGGTCACGACGCCGCGGCGCCTTTCCTCGTCGTCCAGCCGCGACAGCCGCACCAGCGCGCCGCGCTCCTTGAAGGAGCCCGTCGTCTGCATGTTCTCGTACTTGACGAAGACATCCGCGCCCGTCGCCGCCGAGAGGCGGGGGGACGGCAGCATCGGCGTGCGCTGCACCTGGTCGGCGATGATCGCGCGTGCCGCCAGGATGTCGTCGATGCCGATGGCGTGGCTCATCGCGGCGGCTCCACGGCTCCGGCCCCAGGTTCAGACGCGGCGCGGCAACAGGTCGCCGAAGCCGCGCAGTCCGCCCGGTCGCAGGGCCAGCACGACCGACAGCAGGACGAACACCGCGATGTCGCGGGATTCGATGGGCATCGTAGCCGACCAGACCGCCTCCGCCAGCCCGATCGCGAGGCCTCCGACCAGCGCCCCGCCGACCGAGCCGATGCCGCCGAGCACGGCCGCCACGAGGGCCTTCAGCCCCAGCACGAGCCCAGCCGCGTAGCCGACGCCGCCGTAGAAGGCCGTCATGACGAAGCCCGCGAACCCGGCCAGCGCCGCGGCCAGCGCGAATGTCGTGGCGAAGACCCTGCGGGCATCGACGCCGAACAGGCTCGCCGCCATCGGGTCGTCGGCGAAGGCCCGCCAGTTCCGGCCGAACCCGGTCCGGCGCATCACGACCAGCAGGAGACCGGCCAGCACGGCGGTGCCGGTCGCGGTGACGAGGGCGACCGGCGTCGTCGTCGCGACGAACGGGCCGGACCGCAGCAAGGGCAGCGGGGTGTTGAACACCGGGGGGATCCAGCGCATGTCGCCGCCCTGCGCGAGGCGGAGGTACTCCGAGATCACCAGCATCAGGCCCGTGGTCCCGATCAGCACCGGCAGGGGCGATGCGATCAGGGGCGCGACGACGAGGCGGCCGATCACGACCCCGTGCAGCATCGCGGCCTGCGCCGCGAGGAGGCCGCCGAGCGCCAGCGCCGCCAGCGGATGGTCCGCCCCGGCCTGCAGCGCCAGCGTCACCCCGAGCAGCGCGCCGTAGCCGCCCAGCGCGGCGATCTCGCCGAAGCCGAAGACGATCCGGCCGACGAGCCCGTAGATCAGCGAGTAGCTGGCCGCCAGGAGCGCGTACACGCCGGCCTGCGGGAGCGCGTTCATCAGCGTCTGGACGCCGTAGGCCAGGGCGAAGGGAACGCGCGCTGCCTCCGATCCGAGTCCGCCGGGATCGTCGAGCGTGGCGTCCGGCGAACGCAGGTAGAAGCGTTCGAGGAACAGGAAGGATGCTTCGCCGAGGCGCCCGCGCTCGGTCGCAACCGCGACGAGTTCCCCCCGGGAGCGCGACAGCGCATCGCCCCGGAACGTGCATTCGACGAAGCGGTTGCCGCGTCCTCTCGCGGCGTCCGTCGCCGCGTAGTACACGCGGATCCGGCCGGCCTGGTCCGTCGGGACCGTCCGCACGACCTCGATCGCCGCGCCGGCCGGATTGAGCGCCGGGATCAGGCTGCGACAGAGCCGGGCCTGGTCCGCGTCCACCGTGCGCTCGCATGCCGCGAGGCCCAGCGCCGTCGCCAGGACGACGAGCGCCGCGGCTCCGATGGGGCGGCGGGCTGGACGCGGCGCGGGGAGCGGGGGGCGGCTCACGCCCCGCGCTTCAGGATCTCCGCGGCGGCGGGAGCGAAATAGGTGAGGACGCCGTCCGCGCCCGCGCGCTTGAACGCCAGCAGGCTCTCCAGCATCGCCTTGTCGCCGTCCAGCCAGCCGTTCTGCGCCGCCGCCTTGATCATCGCGAACTCGCCCGACACCTGGTAGGCGAAGGTCGGCACGGCGAAGGTCTCCTTCACCCGGCGCACGATGTCGAGATACGGCATGCCGGGCTTCACCATCACCATGTCGGCGCCTTCCTGCAGGTCGAGCTCGACCTCGCGGATGGCCTCGTCCGTGTTGCCGGGGTCCATCTGGTAGGTGCGCTTGTCGCCGGTCAGCGTCGCGCTGGTGCCCACGGCGTCGCGGAACGGGCCGTAGAAGGCCGAGGCGTACTTCGCCGCGTAGGCCATGATCTGGACGTCGTGGAAGCCTTCCTCGTCGAGCCCGCGCCGGATCTCGCCGACGCGGCCGTCCATCATGTCGGACGGCGCGACGATGTCGGCGCCGGCGCGCGCCTGGTTCACCGCCTGGCGGACGAGGATCTCGACGGTCTCGTCGTTGACGATGCGTCCGTCGTCGAGAAGCCCGTCATGGCCGTGGCTCGTATAGGGATCGAGCGCGACGTCCGTCAGCAGGCCGATCTGCGGCACGGCCGCCTTGATGGCGCGGCAGGCGCGGCTCACCAGGTTGCCCGGGTTCAGGGCCTCGGACCCGCGCTCGTCGCGCAACGCGCGGTCGGTGTTGGGGAACAGCGCGATCACCGGGATGCCCAGCGAAGCGGCGTGCTCCGCCGCGCGCACCGCTTCGTCCACGGTCAGGCGGTCCACGCCGGGCATGGACGCGATCGGATCGCGGCGCTTCTCGCCGTCGACGACGAAGATCGGCCAGATCAGGTCGTCGACCGAGAGCGTGTTCTCGCGCACGAGGCGGCGCGCCCAGTCCGACTTGCGGTTGCGACGGGGACGCTGGATGAGGCCGAGGTCCGGTGTCGACCGCGTCGAAGCGTAGGACGGGGCGTTGTCCGATGTTGAGCGGCCCACCGGGACCGGGCGCATCGCCATGGAGCGTCTCCTGCTGACCGGCCGCATCGTCCGGCGGCCTAGTTTAGAATCGTAACATTGTTTGCGGGCTCGCCGGAAGATCGACGTTCGATGGCGCTGGCGCCGGCGGCTGCGTTGACGCCCGTCGCGCGACCGGGCTAACTCCCGGCCGGGGCAGGCGGACAAGGGACGCTCGGGTCATGGGTGCGGGGCAGGGGAGTGGCGGCGGCGAGGCCGAAGTGCTGCTCGAGCGTCGCGGCGCGATCGGACACATTCTCCTCAACCGGCCGCGTGCCCTCAACGCCCTGACCCACGGGATGGTGCGGGCGATCCATGCCGCGCTCGACGCCTGGGCCGACGATGCGGCGGTCCGCGCCGTCGTCGTCGAGGGGGCGGGCGACAGGGCCTTCTGCGCCGGCGGCGACATCCGCGTGCTGCACGACCTCGGCAAGGCCGGCCGCCACGGCGAGGCGATCGCGTTCTGGCGCGACGAGTACGAACTCAACGTCCGCATCAAGCGCTACCCCAAGCCCTACGTGGCCCTCGTCGACGGGATCGTCATGGGCGGCGGCGTCGGCGTGTCGCTCCATGGCAGCCATCTGGTGGCGGGCGAGCGGTTTGCCTTCGCGATGCCGGAGGTCGGCATCGGCTTCTTCCCCGACGTCGGGGCGACCTTTGCCCTGCCTCGCCTTCCGGGACACGCCGGACGCTGGATCGCGCTGACGGGACAACGCGTCGGCGGTTCCGACGCTGCGGCGCTCGGGCTGGCGAGCGCGGCCGTCGCGTCGTCCTCCCTCGCCGGCCTGCGCGATGCCCTGGTCGCCGGCGACGATCCCTCCACCGCCGTCGCCGCTGCCGCGCCTGCCGCCGGTGGGCCGCGGCTCGGCACCTTCGAGCGCGCCGTCATCGCGCGCTGCTTCGGCGGGAACAGCATCGCCGCCATCCTTGCCGCGCTGGACGCCGAGGCGGGGGACGGCGCCGCCTTCGCCGCGCAGACCGCCGCGACCATCCGCACGAAGTCGCCGCTCAGCCTCGCCATCGCCCTCGAGCAGATGAAACGGGGCGCCGGCCTGTCCTTCGAGGATGCGATGCGTCTCGAGTTCCGGATCGTGTCGCGGATGATGGCCAATCCCGATTTCTTCGAGGGCGTTCGGGCCGCCGTCATCGACAAGGACCAGGCACCGCGCTGGTCGCCCGCGGACCTCGCCGCCGTCACCGCGCCGATGGTGGACGGTTTCTTCGCCCCGCTGGACCGCGAACTCGCCGCTGACGGGCGCCCGCCTCGATGAGCGAGCCTCTCCAGGGCACGCGGCCCGACGACCGTGCCGGGAAGGCGGCGCGGATCGCGTGGGATCTCATCCTGGTCTGGTTCATGCGCGTCATGGCGCTGGTCTGGATCATGAAGGGGCTGCTCGCCTGGACGATCATCCTCGGCGTCAGCCTGCCCGGCCTGCCGTCGTTCCAGGCCCTGCCGCTGGCCGGCCAGGCGACCGTCGTGACCTTCGCCGTGCTCGATCTCGTCGCCGCCATCGGCCTGTGGCTGACCAGCACCTGGGGCGGTGTGATGTGGCTGCTCGCGGTGATGACCAACGTCGTCATCGCCGTGCTGCGTCCGGGCGAGTTCGGCACGTCGTCCGCTGTAGCCGCGTTCCAGCTTGCCCTTGTCGTAGCCTACGTCGTCTTCTCCTGGCTGGCATCCCGCGAGGACTAGACTTCAACGCCTTGGTAAATTTCCGTTTAGGTAAACGTCGAGTCTCAGTTTACTCAAACTGTTGCAACTTCGTGAATCACCGATTCATTCCGTTGCTTAAACTCGTCTTCATGCCCTCCGGTTACAACTCTGGAAACGCAGGCCGGAAAAAACACGGTCAAACAGGGTAGTGCAGTGAGGCAGAACATGAAGACCGCTCTCAAGCCACTTGATCAGCGCGAAACCATGCCGGCATCAGCGGACGTCAGCCCCCTCTACATCGAGGCGCTGACGCTTGTGGAGCGGCTTCACCGCCGTCTCCTCGACGTGATCAAGGACGAATTCGACCGTCGCGGCCGTTCCGACGTGAACAGCGTTCAGGCGCTGCTCCTCTACAACATCGGCGACAAGGAGTTGACGGCGGGCGAACTGCGCACGCGCGGCTACTACCTCGGCTCGAACGTGTCATACAACGTGAAGAAGCTCGTCGAGATGGGCTACCTTCACCACCAGCGGTCTCGTGTCGACAGGCGCTCGGTCCGGATCAGCCTGACGGAGCAAGGGAGGGAGGTCCACGAGATCGTGAAATCCCTCTACGACAAGCATGTTCGTACGGTGGAGCAGATCGGCGGCATCTCGTCCGACGATTTCCGCCAGGTGAACACCGCGCTCGCTCGCCTCGAGCGCTTCTGGACGGATCACATCAGGTATCGTCTCTGAGCCTTCCTGCACCTGCCCCTTGAAGCGACGGCCGGAGCGATCCGGCCGTCTTTTCGTATGGGCAGGGCCTGCGTGGGACGGCCTCTGCGTTACTTCTGTCCCTGGTCGGCCGTCATGCGGCCCGCGCCGAGGACACGCCCGGGCGGCAGCGGGACGAAGGCGCTGGTGCGCGCGGCATACGAGTCGAATCCCGGCCGGGTCGAGAGGTGCGTCTCCAGCGGCGGGATGCCCGAGACCTTGATGAGCAGCCATGTCAGCAGCGCGGGGCCGGCAAAGGCCCAGAGCGACCCTGCGATGGCGAATGCGAACAGGCCGAGGCCCCACCACAGGACCGTTTCCCCGAAATAGTTCGGATGCCGGCTCCAGGCGAAGAGGCCGGTCGTCAGCAGCCGGTCCCGATTCGCCGGATCCGCCTTGAAGCGCACGATCTGCCGGTCGGCCAGCGCCTCGATCGCGAAGCCGGCGAGGAACACCATCGCGCCGACGGTCGCGAGGGCGAGGTCGGGGTCTCCGGCAGGCGCGGCAGCGAGTGCGACATGCACCGGCGTCGCGACGAGCCACATCACCACCGCCTGCAGCACGAAGACCATCCAAAGGCTGCGCCGCGGCCAGTTCTGCGGATCGGCGGCGCGCATGGCCGCATAGCGCGGATCCTCGGCCTCTGCGGCGAGATGTCGCCGTGTGAGGTGCACGCCCAGCCGGACGGCCCACAGCGTCACGAACAGCAGGAAAACGGCGCGCGGCAGCGTCCACTGGCCGACGAGCGTCAGCTCGATCCAGCCGATCACCGCGAACCCGAAGCCCCAGTACAGGTCGACCACGCTGCAGTCGCGCTTGCGCAGGCTCAGACGCCACAGGAGCGTGAAGGCGACGAGCGTCACCGCGAGGGCCGCGAGCGCCGCGCCCCATCCGGGTGAAATCCATGCGGTTATCGACGTCATGCGTTCACTGTCTCGTGTGGCAGGGCGACACCGCGCCGGTTTTGCCTTAAATTCGCCGGACTGGACGGCGCCTCTGCAGTCCGACTGTCCCCAAAACCCCCTTGGTGACGGATCGTTTACGCTGACCTGCGAAGGATCAGCGCAACGGCACGGCCCGCCCTCAAGCCAACCGGTACTGATACGCCCCATGACTGCTTTCAGATCGATGTCCCGCCGCGAGTTCCTTCCGGCCTTCGCTTCGCTCCTCGCCGCGACCACCGCAGGCGTCGGTGCGGCAGGTGCGCAGGAGATCCTGGGCCAGGCCGAGTGGAAGCAGAACTACGACGCCGCGACCAACCTGCGCGTCGCCCGGTCCACGACGCCGGTGCTGTCGCCGATGACGCTGCAGGCCACCGAGCAGATGATCGAGACCTACCGGCGGCTCGTCGCCGCGGGCGGTTTCCCGCAGATGCCGGCGGCCAACAACCTGCGCCTCGGCGCGAAGGGCCCGACGGTCGTCGCGCTGCGCCGCCGCCTCATCGCCTCGAACGATCTCGATCCGTCGCTGGGCGGTTCGCAGACCTATGACAGCTTCGTCGAAGCCGGCGTGCGCCGCTTCCAGGAGCGTCACGGCCTCATTCCCACCGGCGTCGTCAATGCCGCGACGGTGACCGCGATGAACGTGCCGGCGGACGTGCGCCTGCGCCAGCTCGAGACCAACGTCGTCCGCCTGCGCTCCTATGCCGGCAACCTGGGCAACCGCTTCGTCGTCGCCAACATCCCCGCCGCCCTGGTGGAGACGGTCGAGAACGGCATGGTCATGACCCGCCACGCCGCCGGCGTCGGCAAGATCGACCGCCAGTCGCCGGTGATGACCTCGCGCGCGACGGACATCAACTTCAACCCCTACTGGACCGTGCCGGCCTCGATCATCCGCAAGGACCTGATCCCCAAGATGCAG
>CAZJCW010000136.1:0-11238 GCA_964544365.1 uncultured Alsobacter sp. | reverse complement strand
GTCCGCTTCCAGGGACGACGCGCCGCGGGCATGGCAGCGCATGCTGTCCGGACGCCGGCTCGACCTGCTCGATCCCTCGCCGCTCGACGTCGAGATCGAGGACATCGCCCACGGCCTGGCGCGCGTGGCGCGCTGGAACGGCCAGACTCGCGGCGCGCACATCTACTCCGTCGCGCAGCATTCGCTGCTGGTGGAAGCCATCGCGCGGCAGGTCGAGCCGGAACTCGGCCCGGACGCCGCCTTGGTCGTCCTGCTGCACGACGCACCAGAATATGTCGTCGGCGACATCATCTCGCCTTTCAAGGCCGTCGTCGGGGACGCCTACAAGGCCGTGGAGAACCGCCTGCTGGGCGCCATCCATCTGCGCTTCGGCCTGCCGGCCGTGCCGGGGCAGGCGGTCACCGCGCTGGCCAAGACCGCGGACCGCGCGGCGGCGTTCCTCGAGGCGACGCGCCTCGCCGGCTTCGCCACGGAGGAGGCGCTGCGCTTTTTCGGCCGCCCGGCTGCGGTGCCGCCGGATGCGGACCACCTGATCGAGCCCTGCCCGGCCGAGGAGGCGAAGGGGCTGTTCCTGGCACGCTTCACCGCGCTCGACAGGGCGCGGGGCTGAGGACGGCGGCCGCGGGGCCGTGCATTCGACCGGCCCCGTGCGCTGCAGTCTGGTGGCGCGATAGGCTGGGCGGCGAACCGGAGACAGACGATGCCCGAGATCCACGTCACCCCCCTCTCGCGCCTGCATGAGACCGTGGAGGCCAGCGGTGCGGCCCATGTCGTGACGCTGATCAACGCCTCGACCGTCGTCGAGCGCCCGCCCGCGATTGCGCCGGAGCGTCATCTCTTCATCGGCGTCAGCGACATCACCGCGTCCATGGACGGCCACATCCTCCCGGCCGAGGACCATGTCGACCGCCTTCTGCGTTTCGTGCGGGACTGGGACCGCTCGCGCCCGATGGTCATCCACTGCTGGGCCGGCATCAGCCGCTCGACGGCGGCGGCGTTCATCACGGTCTGCTCGCTGCGGCCCGAGCGAAACGAAGCCATGGTCGCCGGGGCGCTGCGCGCGGCCTCTCCGTCCGCAACGCCCAATCCGCGGCTGGTCGCCGTGGCCGATGCGATGCTCGGCCGCAACGGCCGCATGATCGAGGCCATCGCCGCCATCGGGCGCGGCGCGGATGCCTTCGAGGGCACCCCGTTCCGGCTTCCGGTCGACTGACGATGGCGCGGGGGACGGCGGAGACCTCCATCGAGATCGGCGTCGCCGCCGCGGTCGTCGCGGTCGAGGCGAACGCCCCCCGCATTCTCGTGTCGCGGGCGGCAGGCGACGACGCCGCGGGCCTGCCGGCCGGCCGCTTCGACCCGCTGTCGCACCGAACCCTCGAGATCGGCCTGCGCGCCTTCGTGGCGGACCAGACCGGCCTGTCCCTCGGCTATGTCGAGCAGCTCTATACCTTCGGCGACCGGGGCCGGAACGCCACTCCCGGCGACGAGGCGCCCCATGTCGTCTCGATCGGCTACCTCGCCCTGACGCGCCTCGTCGCCGAGGCGGGTGGGCTGCCGGCCGGCGTGCGGCTGCGGTCCTGGTACGAATTCTTCCCGTGGGAGGACTGGCGCGGCGGGAGGCCGGCCATTCTCGACCGGGCAATCCTGCCGCCGCTGCGCGCCTGGGCGGCGGACACCGCGGCCGAGGCGGCCGAGGGCGCGCGCCGTCCGCTGTCGCGCGCCGAGCGCCTTCGCTTCAGCTTCGGCGTCAGCGACGCCGCGCGCGGTTTCGCCGTGGAGCCCGGCGTCTGGGACGAGGAAAAGGTGCTCGAGCGCTACGAACTGCTGTACGAGGCCGGGCTGCTCGTCGAGGCGCGGCGCGACGGCCGCGTGGCTGCGCTGGCGCGGACGGATGCGCCCACGCTCGGCGAGGCCATGCGGTTCGACCATCGCCGCATCCTGGCCACCGCCATGGGCCGGCTTCGCGCCAAGCTGAAGTATCGCCCCGTCGTGTTCGAGCTCCTGCCCGACACCTTCACCCTCACGGCCCTGCAGCGCACCGTCGAGGCGATCTCCGGCCGGCACCTGCACAAGCAGAACTTCCGCCGCATCGTCGAGGGCACGGCGCTGGTCGAGCCGACCGGCGGCACCGCCATGACGGGTGGCCGCCCCGCCGCCCTGTTCCGCTTCCGCCGCGAGGTGGTCCAGGAGCGCCCGGCGCCGGGCCTGCGCTTCGGCGTCCGCGGCTAGGATCCCATGCCGCCAGGGACCCGCCGGCCATCGCAAGACAACGCTCGATCGGGACGCTGGCCGGCCTGCGCACCGACGGCTCAGGCCGCGTTCACCCGCCGGCCACGGTTCCACAGCCAGAACGGCAGCCCGCTCATCAGCACGTCGAACGCCTCCAGGCTCTGGAAATACCCGTTGAGCGACACGCGCGGCAGTGCGGTCGGCACGGCGGCATGCTCGGGAAACAGCATCCCGGGCCGGGTGGTGACCGCGGTGCGGAAGCCGAGGCGCCTGGCGAGGGCGAACTCGCGCGGCCCGGCCGAGCCGGGATCGCCGACGGGATAGGCAAAGTGATGCACGGGCCGCCCGATCTTGCGCTCGATCACCACCCGTGAGCCTTCCATTTCCCGGCGGACCTCGTCGGCCGGGTGCTTGGCGAGCATCGGATGCGCCAGGGTGTGGGCGCCGATCGTCACCAGCGGATCGGAGGCGAGACGGCGGACGCCGTCCCAGTCGAGGCACAGCGCCTCGACGCTGGCGCGGCTGTCGACGCCCGCCCTTTCCGCCAGGTCCGCGATGACGGCGCGAAGGCGTTCTTCCGGTCCCGCGCGCAGCACCCCGTAGACGCGCTCGAAGGCCGCCGTCTTCTCCGACGCCGAGCCGGCGGGCAGCGTCTCCGGCCCGTTGCCGAGATCGAGGGCGACGCTGTCGAGCCGCGCGATGGCCTCCTCGAGGTCGAGCCACCACAGCGTCGCCGTCCGGTCGGCGAAGCCCGGCGTCACATACACCGTCGCCGGCGCCCCGTGCCGCCGCAGCACCGGCAGCGCCACCTCGAGCGTGTCGACATAGCCGTCGTCGAGGGTCACGGCGGCGAAGGGCGGAGCGTCCGGATCGGCGAGCCTCGCGGGGACCTCGTCCATCGCGACGAGGTCGAGCCCCGCCTCGCGGCACCGGCCGAGCGCGCCGTCGAGGAACTCGGGCGTGACCTCGAGCAGGCGATTGGGCGCGTAGGCACGCTCCTGCCAGGGCCGCACGTTGTGCAGCATCAGGATCGCGCCCTTGCCGCGCAGCCGGCCGCCGGGCAGGCGATGCGCGCCGGTCGCCGACATCAGCTTGAACGCCACGCGGAACATGTCGTGTTTCAGCGGCACGCGTACGCCCCTGTTGCGCGCGGCGACCCCGGCGCGGCGATCCGGTCCGGCCCGTCGGCCGGCTCGCGAAGTATTAAGGGATCCACCGTTAAGACCCGTTGAAGCAACGGGCGCGCAGGGCGACCCGCATCGGCGGGGACTGGTCGACATAGTGATGGTGAGAAGCCGCGAGGCCGCGATCACGGACCGCATGCGGACCGTCGCCCATCTCGACTGGGAGGCGCTGGAGCCTGTGTGGCGGCGGCTCGAGGCGGCCGGCGGCGCCCTGCCCTACCAGCGCTTCGACTTCGTGGCGCCCTGGTACCGCGGTGTCGCGGCCCGGCGGGACATGCAGCCGCTCGTCATCGAGATCCTCGTCGACGGCCGGACGGCCCTGATGCTGCCGCTGGAGATCGCCGGCTTCGGCATGGCGAGGATCGCGCGCTTCCCGGGCGGCCGCCAGACCAATCTCGGCGGCCCGCTGGTCGATCCCGAGCTCTCCGGATCCCTCGATCCCGGCGCCCTGGGCGATGCCCTCGTGGCCGTCGCGACCGGTCCGATGCGGATCGACGGCTACGCGCTGCTGAACCAGCCAGAGTGGCCGCTCGCCGGCATCAATCCGCTGGCCGCGATGGCGGAGGCGCGGCCGAGCACGGCCGTGTCGTTCCGGCTCGACCTCGACGGGACGGCGGACGAGGTGCTCAACCGGGTTCTCAGCCACGGAACGCGCCGGCATTTCGTCAAGAAGCGCAAGCGCCTCGCCGAGCTGGGCGCGCTGCGCTTCGCCCCGGCCGCCGATCACGCCGAGGCGGCCCTTCTGCTCGACACGTTCCTCCGGCAGAAGGCCGAGCGCTTCGCGGCTCTCGGCCTCGCCAACCCGTTCGAGGACGAGGGTGTCGCCGGCTTCCTGCGCGCCACCATCGTGGACGGCCGGCGGGATGGCCGGCCCGGCCTGGAGACCTTCGGGCTGTGGTGCGGCGAACGGCCCGTCGCCATCTTCGGCGCCGCCTCGAACGGAGACCGGCTCAGCGGGTCCTTCATCTGCTTCGATCCCGATCCGGAGATCGCGCGCTGCAGTCCCGGCGAGCTTGCCCTCGTCGAGGTCATCCGCCTCGCGGCCGCGCGCGGCATCCGCGTGTTCGACCTCGGCATCGGCCGCGGCTCCCTCAAGTCGCGCTTCTGCAAGGCGGACCAGCCGATGGTCGACACCATGCTCCCGGCGACCCAGCTCGGTGGCGCGGCCCTGCTCGCCCTGCGCACGGCGGGGCGCCTCAAGGAACTCCTGCAGCGCGACGAGCGGCTCGTGCGGCCGGCCCGCCGGCTTGCCGGCTGGCTCGGCCTGCAGCCCCGGGACTGATCCGCTCAGGCGGTCGCGCGGGCCCGGGACGCTGCGTCGACCCGCAGGATGATCGGATCCGGAGAGCCCGGCGGCAAAGCCGCCGCCAGCGCGTCCGCGGCGTAGACGTCATCCGTGTCGGCGACGAACACCAGCAGGTCGGCGGCGGCCGCGACGGCCTGGGCCTGCGGCGACACCGCCGGCGAGGCCGCGCAGGCGATGACGCAGGCATAGGTTCCCTGCAGGGCTTCAAGGCAACGCCCGAGGGGGGCCGCCCAGTCCTGCTCCGTCCCGGCCAGTGCCTCGCCGGGGGCGACGAGGTGGAGCCGGCTCGTCGGATCGCGGTGCAGGACGTCGGTGAAGCCGGCGCGCCCGGCAACGACGTCGCCCAGGCCGACGAGGTCCGCCGCAGCCGGCGTCGTCGCCGTGCCCGGCAGTTCGACGAGCACCGTCCGCGTCTCGCGCGCGATCGCGCGACCGATGGAATAGCCGCTGTCGCGCGCCATCGCGCCGTCGGCAGACACGAACAGCACCAGTGGCGTGCGCCCCGCCGCGGCGGCAACCGCCGCCGTGATCGCGTCGGCGACGACGGCCGCGTCCACCGGTCCGGCCGCGTCGTCCTCCGGCGGCGTGGCGTCCCCCGCCTCCGACAGGCCGGCGCCGGCCGCCACGGGCTCGACGGGATCGGCCGCGATGGCGTCGCCGTCATCCCGGCCGACGTCGTCATCGAAATCCTGCCCGACGCCCTGGCCGTCCTGCAGGCCGCCTCGCCCGCCCTTCTCCCGGTCGTCCGCGTCCGCGACCGCGGTGTCCTGGACCTCCTCGTCCCGCCGCACGGTCTCGGCGCCCGCCACGAGGGCGGGCATCGCCGGTCCGGGGATGGCAGGCACCTGCCCGGCCGGGAGCCGGCCTGCGCCGACATAGGCGCGTCCGGACAGGAGTTCGCGGGTCACGACGACCGCCGCGCCGACAAGCAGCGTCGAGACCGTCGAGACGATGATGATCGGGAGCCGCTTGGGAAAGGACGGCGTCGCGGGCGGCGTCGCGGTCGAGATGATGCGCGCATCCGCCGGAACCGCATCCTTCGCGTCGCGCGCCACGGCGTCGCGGTGGCGCGCCATCATCGCCTCGAGCTGTTCGCGCTGGGTCCGCGCCTCGCGCTCCAGCGAACGCAGTTCCACCTCGTCCTCGTTCGCCCGTGCGCTGCGCGTCTTCAGGTCGTCGAGAGCGGCGGTGAGCTGGGCGACCCGCGCGCCCTGGACGCGCGAATCGTTTTCCAGCGTGCGCACCGCCTTCTCGCCGCTCGAGCGGATGTCCGCCTCCACATTGGACAGTTGCGCCGTCAACTCCTTCATCCGCGGGTGGCCGGGCAGCAGCGTCCGCGATTCGAGCGCGATCTGCGCGCGCAGCGTCGCGCGGTCGGCCGACAGCTTGCGCACCAGTTCGTTGTTGGCGACTTCGGAGATCTCCAGTGGCCGGCCCGCTGCCAGCGCATCGCGGATGAGCCTCGCCTTGGCGTCCGCATCGGCCTGCGCGGAGCGGGCCGCGGAGAGCTGGGTGTTCATCTCGCTGAGCTGCTGCTGCGGCAGAGTCGAGTTCGGCCCGGAGGCGAGAAGGCCCTTGCGGGCCCGGAAATCCTCGACCCGCGCCTCGGCGAGAGCCACCTTCTCGCGCAGCGGCTCGATCGTGTTCAGCAGCCAGCTTCCCGCCGTGCGGGCCGCCTGCTTCTTGCTCTCGGCCTGCGCGTCGAGGAACAGCGCCGCCACGGTGTTGGCGCCGCGCGCCGCGAGTTCCGGGTCCGCCGAGGTGAACTCGATGGTCATGACGCGCGACAGCCCCGTCGTGAAGGCGAGCAGCCGCTCCCGGAACGTCTCGATCAGCGCCTCCTCGCGCTGTGCCTCGGTGGGGGCGCGCAACAGGCCGACTGCCATGAGCACGGACCGCACGGCGCCCGGGTTGGCGTATTTGTCGAACTCGGGATTTCCCCGAAGATTCAGGGCCTCGATGGCCGCTCTCGCAACGTCTTTCGAGGCCGCGACGAGCGCCTGGCTGCCCAGATCGCGCTCGTCGAGCACGCCGGCAGCGCCTTCCGGCGTGGTGTTGCTGACGGGGCGGGTGAACGTCGTCTCGCCGCTCTGGAGGATGAGCTTCGTCTCGGCCGTGTAGCGCGGCGTGACGAGGTTCACCGCGACCGTGACGCCGATGCCGACGATGACGGTGGGCACGAGGATCCAGTAGCGGGCGCGGGACAGTGCCGAGCTGAGCTGGTTCAGGTCGAGATCGCCGGCGCCCTCGCCCGTGGCGGCGGCGTTCTGACCCGCGGCGTTCGACCCCATGACACTGCTCCACGCGACCCGAAAGTGACGCCTGCAGAGTCGCTTGTTCAGGTTTCGATAAGGTTAAGCAGAGGTTCGGAAGCGCAACCTCCGGTGAATGTTTGTTAACCACGTCGGAGGCATGGTCGGGTCATTCGAATTGGCCCATCCGGCATGATGAACCGCAGATCGATCCTCACCCTTCTGGCCGGCACGGCGCTTGCCGCCTGCAGCCATGTGCCGCCCCTGCCGCCGGGGTTCTCCGACGGCACCGACGGCCCCTACACCCTCTCGGCCGGGGATCGCCTTCGCGTCATCGTGTTCGGCCAGGACAACCTGTCGAACAGCTATGCGGTCGACGGGGCCGGCCGCATCTCGCTCCCCCTGATCGGGCTCGTGCAGGCGGGCGGGCTCACCACCACCCAGCTCGAGCGCTCCATCGAGGCCAAGCTCCGCAACGGCTTCCTGCGCGAGCCGCGCGTCGCCGTCGAGGTCGAGCAGTACCGCCCGTTCTTCGTCCTCGGGGAAGTCACGACCTCGGGGCAGTTTCCCTTCGTGAACGGCATGACCGTTCAGAACGCGGTCGCCATCGCCGGCGGTTTCACGCCGAGGGCCGAGCGGGACGTGGCGACGGTCACCCGCACGGTGCGTGGCGAACTGATGTCGGCGACCGTCCCCATCACCTATCCGGTGCGCCCGGGCGATACGATCACGATCCGGGAGCGGTGGTTCTGACATGGTGGATGCGCCCGCGGCCCTCCGACCCCTGAGCATCATCCACGTCTTCCGTGCCCCGATCGGCGGGTTGTTCAGGCACGTTCTGGACCTTGCGGCCGAGCAGGTTGCTTCTGGCCACGCCGTCGGGATCGTCTGCGACGTCGAAGGCGGCCCGCGTGCGGACGAGGCGCTGGCGCGCATCGCGCCGACGCTGAGGCTCGGCGTGACACGCATGGCCATGCGGCGGGCCCCCGGCCCGTGGGATCTGCCGACCCTGCTCGCTTTCCGCAGCCTGCTCGGGCGCCACGCGCCCGACGTCGTGCACGGCCACGGGGCGAAGGGCGGGCTGCTCGCGCGCGCCCTGCCGAGCATCGGGATCCGCGGGCGCTTCGTGACGGCCTACACACCGCATGGCGGAAGCCTGAATTTCGGCCCCGACAAGCCCGGCCATGCCCTCTACATGGCGGTCGAGCGCTTCATGCGGCGCGGCACCGACGTGTTCACCTTCGAGAGCCAGTACGCCGCTGATCGGTTCCGTTCCATGGTGGGGGATCCGAAGACGCTCTTCCGCGTGGTCCGGAACGGCGCGCACCCGGCGGAGTTCGAGCCGGTGGTGGCCGCGCCCGGAGCCGCGGACCTCGTTTTCCTGGGCGAGTTCAGGGAGGCCAAGGGACTTGGCGTCCTTCTGGATGCCCTGGACATCCTGCGTCGCCGTCAGGGCTACGAAGCGTCCGCCGTCCTGGTCGGAGGGGGGCCCGAGAAGGCGGCCGTGGAGGCGCGGATCGCCGCCCTCGACCTTCGCTCGGTGAGCGTCCACGACGCCATGGCTGCGCGGGATGCGCTGGCGCTGGGGCGGATCTTCGTGCTGCCGTCGCTGTTCGAATCCCTCCCCTACGTTCTGATCGAGGCGGCCGCGGGTGGCCTCGACATCGTCGCGACACGGGTCGGCGGGATCGCCGAGGCCATGGGGCCGGCGGCGGACAGGCTTGTTCCGCCCGGCGACGCGAATGCCCTGGCGGCCGTGATCGCGGCCACGCTCGAGGACGACCCGGCGCGCTCTGCCGCGCGGCGGGACGCAGTGCGCGATCACGTGCGCGCCCATCTCAGCGTGGAGACCATGTCCCGTGGCATCGAGGACGCGTACCGCGCCGCCATGGCCGCGCGGAGTTAAAGCTTCCGTTACGTCGGCCGGCCTAAATCTAGGGTTGTAAACAGTTTCTCGAAAGCATCGAGTTTGACATGGCGAACCCCGGCCTTGCCGAAGAGCCTCGTGACCAGAAGCCCGTGACGGCGACCGCGCCGTCCCATGCGTCGGAACAGGGGGGCTTGCGCAAGCTCGCGGCGCTTGCCGAGGAATTCGCGCAGAATCCCTACCGCCCGTCGATTCCGCCCGCCGTCCTGGGCGGGTCGGTGGCGCTTGCGGAGGCCGTGGCGGTGATCGTGACCGGCGCGGCGACGTATTGGCTCGTGACGGGGTCTCCCGTCCCCACGCTCGGCCACGCCGCGACGCTGGCGGCCGTCGCGCTGGCCATCGTGGTCGCCTTGCAGGCCCTCGGAGCCTACGACCTTGCCGCTCTCCGGGCGCCCGTGGCCCAGACGCTGCGCCTGTTCGGGGCCTGGTCCGCCGTCTTCGTCGTCGCGCTCGCCGCTTCGGTCGTCGCGGGCTCGGGCGACCTGCAGCCGCTGTCATGGCTCGCGTCCTGGTATCTCGTCGCCGGGGCCGTCCTCGCGGGAATGCGCCTAGCCACCTCGATCCAGGTTCGCCGGCTCGTTCGGGCCGGGCGCCTCGACAGGCGCACCGCGATCGTCGGCGGCGGCCCTGCCGCCGAGGCACTGCTCAAGGCCCTCGATTCGCAGGAAGACAGCGAAGTGCGGGTCTGCGGCATCTTCGACGACCGCGACGACGTCCGCTCGCCCGACATGGTGGGTGGCTATCCGAAGCTCGGCACGACCGACGACCTCGTCGACTTCGTCCGCCGCACCAATCTCGATCTCGTCATCTTCACGCTGCCGATCACGGCCGAGGAGCGCATCCTGCAGGTGCTCAAGAAGCTGTGGGTCCTGCCGGTGGACATCCGCCTGGCCGCGCACCAGAGCAAGCTGCGGCTGCGTCCCCGCTCCTATTCCTACATCGGTTCCGTGCCGGTCCTTCCCGTCTCCGATCGTGCGATCGGAGACTGGGACGTCGTGCTCAAGTGGGTGTTCGACAAGGTGGTCGGCGTCATGGCGCTGGTGCTCACCTCGCCCATCATGCTGCTGACGGCGCTGGCCGTGAAACTCGATTCCAAGGGGCCGGTCTTCTTCAAGCAGAAGCGCTACGGCTTCAACAACGAGCTGATCGAGGTCTACAAGTTCCGCTCGATGTACACCGAGATGACCGACCACACGGCGGCCAGGCTCGCGACGAGGGACGATCCTCGCATCACCCGGGTCGGCCGCATCATCCGCAAGACCTCCCTCGACGAGTTGCCGCAGCTGATCAACGTCGTGTTCAAGGGCAACCTGTCGCTTGTCGGCCCCCGCCCGCACGCGGTCAACGCGAGCGCGGCGAACAAGCGCTACGACGACGCCGTCGACGGCTACTTCGCGCGGCATCGGGTCAAGCCGGGCATCACCGGGTGGGCCCAGATCCACGGCTGGCGCGGCGAGACGGACACGCTGGAGAAGATCCAGAAGCGCGTCGAGCACGACCTCTACTACATCGAGAACTGGTCGGTGTTCCTCGACCTCTACATCCTCGCCGTCACGCCCTTCGCCCTCACCAAGACGGACAACGCCTATTGAGCGCCCTGCCCTATGACGCAGGATGGAGCCGGCCTCGCGGGCTCGTCTCGGCGCATGCGCTGCAGCGGGCCTTCCTCTTCGCCCTGACCGCGTCGAGCTTCGTCGCCTTCATCGAGCCGTCGCCCTACGAGGTCATGTTCGTCGTCTGTGCCCTCGTGTTTCTGGCGACGGGCCTGAAAGTGGTGCGGGAGGTGACGCTGCTGATCGCGTTGCTCCTGGCCTACAACATCGGCGGGTTGTTCTCGCTGCTGCCGTTCTTCGACGAAACGAAGCCGGTGATGTTCGTCGCGATCTCGTTCTATCTCGGCGTCACCGCCATCTTCTTCGTCCTCGCGATGATGGCCGACACGTCCGGACGTCTCTCTGCTCTCGAAAAAGGCTACATTCTTGCGGCGCTGCTCGCCTCGCTGGCGGCCATGATCGGCTTCTTCGACATCGCGGGCCTGGGCGACCGGCTGACCCGCTACGACGGCACCCGCGCGTCGGGGACCTTCAAGGATCCCAACGTGCTCGGCCCCTTCCTGGTGCTGCCGGCGGTGTTCATCGTGCAGCGGCTGCTCACCGGCGCCACCCGGCATTTCGTGCTGGCGACGGCGATGCTGGGGTTCATCACCGTCGGGCTGCTGCTCACCTTCTCGCGCGGCGCATGGGGCGTCTTCGCGCTGGCCGTCCTCATGGTGGTGGGCCTGAACTTCGTGGTGTCGAGCACGCACCGCATGCGGATGCGCATCGTCATGTTCATGGGGCT
>CAZJCW010000135.1:0-11274 GCA_964544365.1 uncultured Alsobacter sp. | reverse complement strand
AGCTGTTCGGCCACGAGAAGGGCGCCTTCACGGGCGCTCTTCAGCGCGCATCGGGTCGCTTCGAGCAGGCGGAAGGCGGAACGCTGTTCCTCGACGAGATCGGCGACATGCCGATGGAGGCCCAGACACGCCTGCTGCGCGTCTTGCAGCAGGGCGAGTACACCACCGTCGGCGGGCGGACGCCGATCAAGACCAATGTCCGGATCGTCGCCGCGACCAACAAGGACCTGCGGATCTCGATCCAGCAGGGCCTGTTCCGCGAGGATCTGTTCTTCCGCCTCAACGTCGTTCCGCTGCGGCTTCCGCCGCTGCGCGAGCGGTCCGAGGACGTGCCGGACCTGGTGCGTCACTTCTTCGGGATCGTCGAGAAGGAGGGCCTGCCGCGCAAGCAGATCGACGCGGACGCGCTCGAGCGGCTGAAGCGCTATCGGTGGCCCGGCAACGTTCGCGAGCTGGAGAACCTGGTCCGCCGGCTGGCGGCGCTCTACCCGCAGGAGACCATCGGCGAAGCGCAGATCGAGACCGAACTCGCGGAACCGTCCCTGTCTCCGGCCAATGGCGGCCGGACCGATTCGAAGTCCGCCGACGACACGCTCTCGGGTTCGGTCGAGCGACACCTGTCGGACTACTTCTCGCAGTTCAGGGGGGACCTGCCGCCGCCCGGCCTCTACCACCGCATCCTGCGGGACATCGAGGAGCCGCTCATCGGCGCTGCGCTGGCCGCAACGCGCGGCAACCAGATCAAGGCGGCGGAACTGCTCGGGCTCAACCGGAACACGTTGCGCAAGAAGATCCGGGATCTCGACATCCAGGTGATCCGCAGCAGTCGCTGAGATCCGTCCCGGACGCCGCGGCCCGGCGCCTCAATGCGGGGCGAAGTGCCTTGCCTTGTAGACGGCAAGGCGGTTGTCCGGATTCTGCGCGGCGGCCAGGGCGTCGACCGCGACGAGAAAGCCGACCACCACGGCGGCGAAGGCGAGGAGCAGGGCTCCGAAGGATGTTCTGTTGCTGGGCATGGGGGATCCCGAATCGCTTTGACTGTCTGGGTCCAGTCAGGCGGCGAATGCTGGCCGCAACATGGTCAAGCTGGGGTCGGGACGGACGGATCCTGCCACAATCGTGGCAAGCAATGACCTCCGGTCAGGGCGTCGGGGGGGGCACGACGAGCATGGTGCCCGGCCCGGTCGGCGTCCGATGTCCCGCCAGACGCCCGCCCTTCAGCGATGCCACGCCGGACGCGACCAGCGCGAGGGCGTGGGGATAGAGCCTGTGTTCCGCCTCGAGAACCCGCGCGCCGAGCGTGTCGGGCGTATCGCCTGCTTCGACAGGCACGGCGGCCTGCGCGACGATCGGACCCGCATCGAGTTCCGGCACGACGAAGTGGACGGTCGCGCCGTGGATCATGACGCCGGCGTCGAGCGCCCGCTCATGGGTGTGCAGCCCGCGGAACGACGGCAGCAGCGACGGGTGGATGTTGATCAGCTTTCCGTCCCACTGCGCGATGAACCATGGCGTCAGCACCCGCATGAAGCCCGCGAGGCACACGAGCTCGATGTCGTGCTCGACGAGCACCGCCTGCACGGCGCGTTCGAACCCCTCGCGATCGGGATAGGCGCGATGGTCGACGCAGGCCGTGGCGATCCCGGCCGCTTCGGCCCGGGCCAGTCCGGCGGCGTCCGGCCGGTTCGACAGCACGAGGTCGATGCCGGCGGGGTAGGACGGCTCACGCGAGGCCTCGATCAGCGCGGTCATGTTGGAACCGCGCCCCGAGATCAGGATTGCGGTCCGCCGCCGCGTCGGCCGGGCGGTCACAGGGCCAGCGAGCCCGTCGTGACGACACCCGGCCCGCCGTCGCGCGCGATGACCGCGCCAAGGCGGACAGGATGCTCGCCGGAGGCGCGGAAGGCGGCCTCTACATCTCCCACGCGAGAGGCGGCGACCACGACGACCATGCCGATTCCGCAGTTGAATGTGCGCAGCATCTCCGCCTCGGCCACGCCGCCGGCCTTTGCGAGCCACCGGAACACCGGCAGGACGGGAATGCGGTCCAGGTCGAGCCTGACGGCGAGGTCGGGCGGGAGGACGCGCGGAATGTTGTCCGGAAAGCCGCCGCCGGTGATGTGGGCGAGGGCCTTGATGCCCTGGGAGGCCCGCAGCGCCGCCAGCACGGGCTTCACGTAGAGCCGGGTCGGTTCGAGCAGAGCCGCGGCAAGGCTGACCTCCGGCGCGAAGGGCGCCGGGGCGTCGAGGGCCGCGCCGCTGGCCTCGACGATGCGACGCACCAGCGAGAAGCCGTTCGAGTGCACGCCGGAGGAGGGCAGGCCGAGGACGACGTCGCCGGCCGCGATGTCCGGGCGCGGCAACATCGTTCCGCGCTCCGCGGCACCGACGGCGAAGCCGGCGAGGTCGTAGTCGCCGGCCTTGTAGAGGCCCGGCATCTCGGCGGTTTCGCCGCCGATCAGCGCGCATCCGGATTCGATGCAGGCCTGGGCGATCCCCTTGACGACCTCGGCGCCGACGGACGGAGCGAGCTTTCCGGTCGCGAAATAGTCGAGGAAGAACAGGGGCTCCGCGCCCTGGACGACGAGGTCGTTGACGCTCATCGCCACCAGGTCGATGCCGATCGTCTGGTGAAGTCCGCTTTCGATGGCGATCATGACCTTGGTGCCGACGCCGTCATTGGCGGCGACGAGCACCGGATCCTTGAAACCGGCCGCCTTCAGGTCGAACAGTCCGCCGAACCCGCCGATCTCGGCATCCGCACCGGGGCGTCGCGTGGCACGGACGAGCGGCTTGATGGCTTCGACCATGGCGTTGCCGGCGTCGATGTCGACGCCCGCGTCGGCGTAGGTCAGGCCGTTCGGCGCCTTGCGGGCCGGGGCTTCATCGGCAGAAGGGGCGCCGTCTGGAGGCGTGTCGGCCATGCGGGTGTCTCCATCGTCGCGGCCGGAGTAAGCTCCCGTGAGCGCGGGCGCAAGGGGCGGGCGGGGGTCAGGAGCCGCCATCCACTCCCGCAGCTCCGGGAACCTCCAGGCAGCGTGCAGGCCTTCTGAATCCGATCGCTCACTCTATGATCTTGTTTTCTCCGTGTTTGCGGCGGCCGCAACCTCCCCTTCGGCGGCAAATCGACTAAGCTTGGACCGGAGGTCCGCGACGGTGTCAGTCAACCTGCCCAACATCATCACCATCGGCCGGCTGTTCCTCGTGCCGTTCGTCGTGGCGATGATCACGCGCGAAAACTGGCAGCTGGCCTTCTTCGCCTTCGTTCTGGCGGGCATTTCCGATGCGGTCGACGGCTTCATCGCCCGGCGCTTCGACATGCGTTCGGAGCTCGGCGCCTATCTGGACCCTCTGGCCGACAAGGCGCTGCTCGTCTCGATCTACGTGACCCTCGCCATCGTCGGCGTGATGCCGGGCTGGCTGGCCATCGTGGTGGTGTCGCGGGACATCATGATCATGGGCGCCGTCGTGCTGTCGTGGCTCCTCGACAACCCCGTCGAGATCAACCCGTCGCGTCTGTCCAAGCTGAACACCGCGGCGCAGATCGGGTTGGCGGGCCTCGCGCTCGGCGCGCACGCCTTTGCCATCGAGGACGTGGTCCTCCGCTGGGAGCTGATGATGACCGTGGCCGCCTTGACGACGGCTTCCGCAGCCGCCTATCTCGGCCAGTGGCTCAGGCACATGACGTCCTGACCACCGCCCGGGGGCGACATGACGCTGCAGCGACAAGTTTCGTTCTGGTTGGCCGCGCTGGCGTTGATCGTGCTGGCGTTGTGGGTGTTCAGCGGGATCCTGCTGCCCTTCGTCGCCGGACTGGTGCTCGCCTATTTCCTCGACCCGCTGGCCGACAGGCTGGAGCGCATCGGCTTCAGCCGGCTGCTGGCGACGCTGACCATCCTCGGCCTGTTCGTGCTGCTGTTCGTGGTCACGCTGCTCCTCTTCATTCCTCTCGTCGCCTCGGACCTGACGCGCTTCATCGCCCGTGTCCCCGACTACGCGAAGCAGCTCCAGGGGCTGCTGGCGACCCGCGGCGCGCCCTATCTCGAGAGGCTCGGGATGGACCTGTCCCTGCCGGACCTGCAGGGCCAGTTCGGGACGGTGATCAGCCGGGGCGCGGCATGGCTTGGCGATCTTCTCGGATCGATCTGGACCGGCGGCCAGGCTCTTCTGGGCGTTCTTTCGCTCGTCGTGGTCACTCCCGTCGTCGCCTTTTACCTGCTCGTCGACTGGGACGACATGATCGCCAAGGTCGACTCCTGGCTGCCGCGCCTGCACCGCGACACGATCCGCCAGCTGGCGCGCGAGATCGACGCCGCCATCGCCGGCTTCATCCGGGGGCAGGCGCTTGTCTGCCTGATCCTGGGCGGCTGGTATGCGGTCGGGCTGAGCCTGCTGGGGCTGAATTTCGGATTCCTGATCGGAATGATCGCGGGATTCCTGACCTTCATTCCCTATGTCGGATCGCTGACTGGGCTCGTGATGGCGGCAGGCGTCGCCATCGTGCAGTTCTGGCCCGACCCGGTGATGATCGGGGCGGTACTGGTGGTTTTCTTCGCCGGCCAGTTCGTGGAGGGCAACATCCTGTCGCCCAAGCTCGTCGGCGGCGCCGTCGGTCTGCATCCCGTCTGGCTGATGTTCGCCCTGTTTGCGTTCGGCTCGATCTTCGGTTTCGTCGGCCTGCTTCTCGCGGTCCCGCTGGCCGCCACCGCGGGGGTGCTGACGCGCTTCGCGCTGCGGCAGTACCTCGCGAGCCGGCTCTATTCCGGTGGATCCACCGAGGTACGGGCCGGTCCCGAGACGGATGCCTGAGGTGGTTGACCCGCCACGCCAGCTTGCCCTCGACCTGCCGGTCGAAAGCCCGATGGAGGCGGAGGATTTTCTCGTCAGCGCCAGCAACGAGGCGGCGTATTCCGTCCTCGAGGCCTGGCCCGACTGGCCTGACCCGATCCTGCTGCTGACCGGCCCGCCATCGTCCGGCAAGAGCCATTGCGCCGCCATCTGGGCCGCGCGGGCCCATGCGTGGTCGTTGACACGCGCCGCGCTGCGGGAGGAGGACGTGCCGCGCCTCGTCTCGGCCGGGGCGCTCGTGGTCGAGGATTGCGACCGCGTGCAGGGTCACGAGGCGGCGCTTTTCCACCTTCTGAACCTGGCGCGCGAGCGGCGCACCAGCGTGCTGCTCACCGCGGAGCGGGCGCCGGAGCACTGGGGCCTGTCGACCGCCGACCTTTTGTCCCGGCTCCGGCTGGCGCCTCGGGTCGCCATCGAGGAGCCGGACGACGGGCTCCTGCGCGCCGTCCTGGTGAAGCTCTTCGTCGAGCGCCAGCTGGTGGTCGACACCAGCGTCGTCGAGTTCCTGGCGCTGCGGCTCGACCGCTCGATCGCCGCCGCGCGCGAGGCGGTGGAGCGGCTCGACCGTCTGGGCCTCGAGCGCGGACGGCGGATCACGCGGGCGCTCGCCGGCGAGATCATGCGCGACCATGTTTCCGACGACGAAACAAGGGCCGGCGATCCTGCGACTTGACCCGGCGCCGTCGTTGTTCTGTCGTGATCGCCTGAAACAAGAAGCGCGCCCGCGTGCCGGGCCGCAACGGGAGGTGGTTCGTGGCCGTGAAGGAAGACGTCGCGTCTCGCAAGGCCGCCGCCACGCAGGCTCAGGTCGCGCCTCCCGTCCCCGTGCCGTCGGAGCTGCGCCACTCCCCCGAGCGCTTCTTCAACCGCGAACTCTCCTGGCTGCATTTCAACCGGCGGGTGTTCGAGGAAGCCTCCAACCGCAGCCACCCGCTTCTCGAACAGCTTCGCTTCCTGTCGATCTCGGCGAACAATCTCGACGAGTTCTTCATGGTCCGCGCCGCGGGACTCAAGGGTCAGGTCCGAACCGGGGTGGCGCAGCTGTCGCAGGACGGACTGACTCCCGCCGAGCAACTGGCGAAGATAGCCGAGGCCGTTTCGGTGCTGGCAAGCGACCAGCAGCGCCGCTGGACGGAACTCCGCGACCAGCTGCTGGAAGTCGGTATCGTCCTCGTCGATGGCACGCAGCTCTCCAAGGCCGAGCATGCCTGGCTCGACGACTTCTTCCTCCTCCATGTCTTCCCGGTGCTGACCCCGCTGGCGGTCGACCCGGCGCACCCGTTCCCGTTCATCCCGAACCTCGGCTTCACGCTGGCGCTGGAGCTGTTCCGCGCGACCGACGGGCGGACGCTCAACGCCCTGATCCGCGTGCCGAACACGATCGACCGGTTCATCCGCCTGCCGGATCTGGCCGAGACCGGCGCGGCGCGGTTCATCGCGCTGGAGCAGGCGATCGCGCTCTTCACCGGACGGCTGTTCCCCGGCTACACGATCCGCGGGCTTGGCGGCTTCCGGGTCATCCGGGACAGCGACATCGAGATCGAGGAGGAGGCGGAAGACCTCGTCCGCCTGTTCGAGACCGCCCTCAAGCAGCGCAGGCGCGGGTCGGCCATCCGGCTGGAGGTCGATGCGAGCATGCCGGAAAGCCTGCGCCAGTTCGTGGCGGAGGAGTTCGACGTGCCGGCCGACGAGTTGTTCCTCGTCGAAGGCATGCTGGCGATCAACGACCTGTCGCAGCTGGTCGGGCTCGAGCGGCCCGACCTCAAGTTCACGCCCTACAACCCGCGCTTTCCGGAGCGCATCCGCGACCATGCCGGCGACTGCTTCGCGGCCATCCGGCAGAAGGACATCGTCGTCCACCACCCCTACGAGTCGTTCGATGTGGTGGTGCAGTTCCTGAACCAGGCGGCGCGCGACCCCAACGTCATCGCGATCAAGCAGACGCTCTACCGCACGTCGTCGGACAGCCCGATCGTCAAGGCGCTGGCGGAGGCCGCGGAGGCGGGCAAGTCGGTCACCGCGCTGGTCGAGCTCAAGGCGCGGTTCGACGAGGAGGCCAACATCCGCTGGGCGCGTGACCTCGAGAAGGCCGGCGTGCAGGTGGTGTTCGGCTTCATCGAGCTGAAGACTCACGCGAAACTGTCGATGGTGGTGCGTCGCGAGGCGGGGCAGCTCGTCACCTTCTGCCATGTCGGGACGGGCAACTACCACCCCATCACCGCGCGCATCTATACCGACCTGAGCTTCTTCACCGCCGATCCGGTGATGGCGCGGGACGTGGCGCGGATCTTCAACTTCATCACAGGCTATGCCGAGCCCGCCGAACTCGAGCGGATGGCGGTGTCGCCCCTGACGCTGAAGAAGCGGCTCCTGCAGCACATCGCGGACGAGATCGAGCACGCCAAGGCCGGACGTCCCGCCGCGATCTGGTGCAAGTGCAATGCCCTCGTCGACGCCCAGATCATCGACGCGCTTTACGATGCGAGCATCGCCGGCGTGCAGATCGACCTCGTCGTGCGCGGCATCTGCTGCCTGCGGCCTGGCATCAAGGGCCTGTCCGACAACATCCGGGTGAAGTCCATCGTCGGCCGGTTCCTGGAGCACTCCCGGATCTACGCCTTCGGCAACGGCCACGGGCTGCCCAGCGCGAAGGCCCATCTCTACATTTCCTCGGCGGACCTGATGCAGCGCAATCTCGACCGCCGGGTCGAGGCGATGATGCCGATCCTCAACCCGACGGTGCACCAGCAGATCCTCGACCAGATCATGCTGGCCAACCTTCTGGACAACGAACAGAGCTGGCAGGTCCTGCCGGACGGCTCCAGCCGGCGCATCTCGGCCGGCAAGGACGAGCGGCCCTTCAACGCCCACAAGTACTTCATGACCAATCCGAGCCTGTCGGGGCGCGGCAAGTCGCTGAAGAGTTCCAGCCCGAAGAGCCTCGGGAAGGGGCGCTAGGCCCGGGTGGGGCAAGGCAATCGTGGAGAAGGCGGCCGGACGCGTTGACTTGCGCGGTGCGATCCGCGACAGGTCGGTCATGCCGCAGCATCCTCAGGGCCGCCTTCGCGTCGGCGAACCCATCGCCATCATCGATATCGGGTCCAACTCCGTCCGTCTCGTGGCCTATGAGGGGC
This sequence comes from uncultured Alsobacter sp., assembly GCA_964544365.1. GTDB lineage: Bacteria > Pseudomonadota > Alphaproteobacteria > Rhizobiales > Beijerinckiaceae > Alsobacter. Next base: position 3,292 of record CAZJCW010000135.1, on the reverse strand, counting down.
TGACGCGGGCGCCGACGCCGATCTTCAACGAGAAGGTGCTCGCCGGCCTCGGCCGTGGGGTTCTGTCGACCGGGCGGCTGTCCGAGGAGGCGATGGCCAAGGCGCTGGCGGCGCTCTCGCGGTTCCGCGCTCTCTGCCAGGTGATGGGCATCACCGACATCCGCGTTCTGGCCACGGCGGCGGCGCGCGACGCGAGCAACGGGCCGGCCTTTCTCGCCGAGTGCGAGCGCGTGAGCGGATGCCAGGTCCATCTCCTCTCCGGCAAGCGCGAGGCGAAGCTGTCGGCGCTCGGCATCGTGTCGGGGATCTGGAAGCCGGACGGCATCGTCGGTGACATGGGCGGCGGCTCGCTGGAGCTCATCGACATTCGCGGCCACAAGCTGACGGGGGCGGTTTCCCTGCCGCTGGGGGGCCTCGCCCTGCAGGACCAGTCCGGCGGCACCCTCAAGAAGGCGATCAAGATCGTCCGCAAGGCGCTCGAGGACCAGCCGCTCATCCAGAACGCGAAGGGACGCGCCTTCTATGCCATCGGGGGCACGTGGCGCGCGCTGGCCCGACTGCACATGAAGCAGCGTGGCTATCCCCTTCATGTCATGCACAATTACGTGATCCCGGCTCGCGACGCGGAGGACTTCGCCCGGCTCGTCGAGCGGGTCGAGGCGGAAACGCTGGTCTCCATCGAGACCGTGTCCGCCCAGCGGCGGCCACTGCTGGGCTACGGCGCCCTCGTGCTCGACCAGTACATCAAGCTGGCAAGGCCGTCCGAGATCGTGGTGTCCGCGCTCGGCGTTCGCGAGGGCCTGCTGTACGAGATGCTCGACGACGACAAGCGGACGCAGGACCCGCTGATCGCGATGGCGAGCGAACTGAACGTCCTGCGCTCCCGCGCTCCCGCCCACGGCGACGAGCTCTGCGCCTGGACCGACCGGTTCATGCAGTCCACCGGCCTCGACGAGAGCGCGGAGGAACGGCGGCTGCGCCATGCCGGCTGCCTGCTGGCCGATATCGGCTGGCGGGCCCATCCCGACTACCGGGGCGAGCAGTCGCTGAACATCATCGCGCATGCCGGCTTCATCGGGATCGATCACCCGGGCCGGGCCTATCTCGCGCTGTCGGTCGCCTACCGCCACATGGGGCTGAGCGACGACGACGTGAGCCCCCGCCTGCGTGAACTCGTCTCGACCCGCATGCTCGACCGGGCGCGCATCCTCGGCGCCGCGATGCGGGTCGCCTACCTGGTGAGCGCGGCGTCGCCGGGCATTCTTCCGCGGGTTCCGATGGTCTGCGCGCACGGCCTGCTCGACCTCGAGCTTCCGGCCGACCTCGCGCCGCTGGCCAGCGACCGGGTGTTCAACCGCCTCAAGCAGCTGGCGCGCATCATCGGCCGCACGCCCAACATCGTGATTGCTCCTGCGCCGGCTCGCCCGACGGCCTCGATGTCCTGACGGACAACGCCGTCAGCGTGGCAGGGCGACGACCTTGCCGCTTTCGACGGCCAGGGCCACGCGGCCGTGCTTGAGGCCGATGGCGCGCTCGCCGAAGACATCGCGGCGCCAGCCGCGCAGGGCCGCCACGTCGGCCGTGTCGTCCGCGGCGATGGCCTCGAGATCGTCGACGGTCGCAAGGATCTTCGCAGCGACGCCCTCGGCCTCCGAGACCATCTTGAGGAGAACCTTGAGCAGGTCGACGGTCGCGGGGTTGGCGGCGCGACGGTTGTTGCGCTCGAGCGCCGGCAGGTCCTTCGCGTCCCTCGCCAGACCGCGTTCCACAGCGGCGACGATCTCGCTGCCCGCCCGCGAGCGCTCGAACCCGGACGGGATCGAACGCAGGTGCCCCAGCGCCTCGACGCTGCGCGGGGCTGCGGTGACGATGTCCATCATGGCGTCGTCCTTCAGCACGCGGCTGCGCGGCACGTCGCGCGTCTGCGCCTCGCGCTCGCGCCAGGCGGCGAGTTCCATCAGGACGGCCAGCTCCTTCGGCTTGCGGATTCGTCCCTTGAGGCGCTGCCAGGCGTCCTCGGGGTGGGCGGAATAGGTGGCCGGGGAGGTGAGGACCTCCATCTCGTCGGCAAGCCAGTGCAGCCGGCCGGTCTTCTCGAGTTTCCGCGACAGCTCGGTATAGACCTGACGCAGATGCGTCACGTCCGAGCGGGCATAGGTCAGCTGGGCCTCCGACAGCGGTCGCTTCGACCAGTCCGTGAAGCGCGACGACTTGTCGATGCGGGCCTTGGCGAGGTCGTGGGCCAGCTGCTCGTAGGACACGCTGTCGCCGTAGCCGCACACCATGGCCGCCACCTGGGTGTCGAACAGCGGGTCGGGGATGCAGCGGTCGATGTTCCAGAGGATTTCGAGGTCCTGGCGGCCGGAATGCACGACCTTCATCACCGCGGGGTCGCGCATGAGCGCGAGAAAGGGTGAAAGGTCGATGCCGGGAGCCAGGGGATCGACAAGGATCACGTCCTCCTCGGTCGCCAGCTGGATGAGGCAGAGCTTCGGATAATAGGTCGTTTCCCGCATGAACTCCGTGTCGAAGGTCACGAAAGGATGGCGGGCGAGCCGGGCGCAGGCCTCGGCGAGGGATTCGGAGGAGGCGATCAAAGGCATGGAAGCCACTGTTAGCCCAAAGATCGTTGCGGCGCCACGATCCGATGGCATGCCGGAGCCTCGCTTTTTCGCTGTCGGGGCGACTCCTTGACAATCGGCGCCGGCGCATGCGTTCTCCGCGCCGACTTGTGACGCGAGGACGAGCCATCATGCACCGCTATCGCACCCACACCTGCGGCGCGCTTCGCACCGCCGACATCGGTTCGCAGGTGCGCCTGTCCGGCTGGTGCCACCGCATCCGCGACCACGGCGGCGTGCTGTTCATCGACCTGCGCGACCACTACGGCATGACGCAATGCGTCATCGACCCCGACTCGCCCGCCTTCAAGGATGCCGAGGTGCTGCGGGCCGAATGGGTCGTGCGCCTCGACGGCAAGGTGCGCGCGCGTCCGGCGGGCACCGAGAACGCCGACCTCGCCACGGGGCAGGTCGAGATGTTCGTCACCGCGATCGAAGTGCTCGGCGCGGCGGCCGAATTGCCCGTGCAGGTGTTCGGCGACCAGCCCTTCCCGGAGGAGACGCGGCTCAAGTACCGCTTCCTGGACCTGCGCCGCGAGGGGCTGCACCGCAACATCATGACGCGCGTCGCCGTCATCGACAGCCTGCGCCAGCGCATGAAGGGGCAGGGCTTCAACGAGTTCCAGACGCCGATCCTGACGGCCTCCTCGCCGGAGGGCGCGCGCGACTTC
>CAZJCW010000134.1:0-11283 GCA_964544365.1 uncultured Alsobacter sp. | reverse complement strand
TGACGGAGCCGGTTTTCATCAGTTCGAGGCAGGCCTCGAGCAGCAGCTTCTCGGCGAAGGGGTCGCCGACCTGCACGGTCGGGCGCTTTTCCTCCGACTTGTCGTCGAACTCGGCCGAGGCCATGGTCGCGCCGTGGATGCCGTCCCGTCCCGTTTTGGACCCCAGATAGACGATCGGGTTCCCGACTCCCGTGGCCTTGGCATAGAAGATCTCGTCGGTACGGGCGATGCCGACCGCCATGGCGTTGACGAGGATGTTGCCGTCGTAACGCGTGTGGAAGCCCATCTGGCCGCCCACCGTCGGCACGCCGAAGGAGTTGCCGTAGCCGCCGATGCCTGCAACCACGCCGGCCACGAGGTGACGGGTGCGCGGGTGCGCCGGATCGCCGAAGCGAAGGGCGTTGAGGCAGGCCACGGGCCTCGCGCCCATCGTGAACACGTCGCGCAGGATTCCACCGACGCCGGTCGTCGCCCCCTGGTAGGGCTCGATGAAGCTCGGGTGGTTGTGGCTCTCCATCTTGAAGATGCAGGCGAGACCGTCGCCGATGTCGATCACGCCGGCGTTCTCGCCCGGGCCCTGGATGACCCACGGGGCGCTCGTCGGCAGCGTTTTCAGATGGAGGCGCGAGGACTTGTACGAACAGTGCTCGTTCCACATCGCCGAGAAGATGCCGAGCTCCGTGAAGGTCGGCTCGCGGCCGATCAGCGCCAGGATCCGCTGGTATTCGTCCGGCTTCAGGCCGTGCTCGGCAACCAGCTGGGGAGTGATCTTGATGTCGTTGCGGATCACGCCGGTCTCCGTTTCCTGCACTTGAAGCGTTGCATCGCCACACCCGGCACGGGTTGCGGCAGCGTCCCGGGGTCAGGCGGCGATCGACCGTCCCGCCGCAAGACTGTCGAAGAGGCCCTTGCCATCGGTTCCGCCGGCCAGCGGGTCGATGAGATTCTCGGGGTGCGGCATCATGCCGAGCACGTTGAAGCGCTCGGAGTAGATCCCGGCAATGTCGTTCATGGAGCCGTTCGGGTTCGCCGCCCCGCCGACAGCGCCGGTCGCGTCGCAATAGCGGAAAGCGACGCGCCCTTCGCCCTCGAGCCGGGCGATGGTGTCCCCATCGGCGATGTAGTTGCCCTCGCCATGGGCGATGCAGACCTCGATCACCTGCCCCTCGCGATAGGCCGAGGTGAAGGCGGTGTCGGTGCGCCCGACCTTGAGGTGCTGCATCCGGCACACGAACTTCAGCTGCGCGTTGCGCATGAGCACGCCGGGAAGCAGGCCTGATTCCACGAGGATCTGGAAGCCGTTGCACACGCCCAGCACAAGGCCGCCGCGGCCGGCATGGGCGCGCACCGCATCCATGATGTTGGCCCGGCCGGCAATGGCGCCGCAGCGCAGATAGTCCCCGTAGCTGAACCCGCCGGGGAGGACCACGAGGTCGGTGCCGGCCGGCAGGGCGGTGTCGGCGTGCCAGACATAGAGCGGCTCGCGCCCGGTCGAGAGCGCCAGAGCATGACCGATGTCGCGCTCGCGATTGGATCCCGGGAAGACGACGACGGCGGCTTTCATGGCCTCAACCCACGATCTCGACGCGGTAATTCTCGATCACGGTGTTCGCCAGCAGCTTCTCGCAGGCCGCCTTGAGCGCCTCCTCGGCGCGGGCTCGGTCCTGCTGGGCGAGTTCGATGTCGAAGACCTTGCCCTGTCGGACGCTGTCGACCCCGTCGATCCCCAGGGAGCGGAGGGCGCCTTCGATGGCCTTGCCCTGCGGATCGAGGACGCCGGTCTTCAGCGTGACGGTGACGCGGGCTTTCATCGTGCGGACTCCTCGGCGGGCGGCGCGAAGCCGGAAGCCGGTGCTTCCGGTCGGGTCGGGACCGTTATCGCGATAGAGGCTCGCGCCCGGCAAGGCAACCCCGGGACGCCGCGGCGCGAGCACGGAGACGGGGACAGGCCTGGAAAACGAAACGGCCCGCCGAGGGCGGGCCGTCGCTTCACGATGCAGGGACGCCGCCGTCACTGGACCAGCTTGGGCCCCGTAGCGCCGATGCGCTCGTTCTCGGTGATGATGCCGAGCCGGCGGGCGACTTCCGTATAGGCCTCGACGAGGCCGCCGAGATCCCGGCGGAACCGGTCCTTGTCCAGCTTGTCGTTGGACTTGATGTCCCACAGGCGGCAGCTGTCCGGGCTGATCTCGTCGGCGACGACGATTCGCATCATGTCGCCTTCCCAGAGGCGCCCGCACTCCATCTTGAAATCGACGAGGCGAATGCCGACGCCCAGGAAGAGGCCGGACAGGAAGTCATTGACGCGGATGGCGAGCGCCATCACGTCGTCGATTTCCTGCGGCGTCGCCCATCCGAAGGCGGTGATGTGCTCCTCGGAGACCATGGGATCGTTCAGCGCGTCGTTCTTGTAGTAGAATTCGATGATCGAGCGCGGAAGCTGGGTGCCTTCCTCGATGCCAAGCCGTGTGGCGAGCGAGCCGGCCGCCACGTTGCGCACGACGATCTCGAGCGGAATGATCTCCACCTCGCGGATGAGCTGCTCGCGCATGTTCAGCCGGCGAATGAAGTGCGTCGGCACGCCGATATCGTTGAGGTGCTGGAAGATGTACTCGGAGATCCGGTTGTTCAGGACCCCTTTTCCGTCAATCACCTCGTGCTTCTTGGCGTTGAACGCGGTCGCATCGTCCTTGAAATGCTGGATCAGCGTACCCGGCTCCGGCCCTTCGTAAAGGACCTTGGCCTTGCCTTCGTAGATGCGACGGCGGCGGTTCATTGGGGTGTACCGTGTCTTGAGAAAATCCATCGGATGCCGTGGCTCACCTTGGGACGACCGCGGGAGACCGGCGGGCGAAACGCGGGCGACCGGATCCCAACCCGGCTGAAGGCCAAGATTGAACGCTAGCCGATCGACTGTTCGAGCACAACGACGGTGCCGGGCGGTTCCGCGGCGCCAAGGGCGTCGGCCCGGCTCGCGGGCTATATGGTGCATCGACGCCCAAAACGCAAATTCTTGGAACCGGCTTATGGCGAAGCGACCGAGGCGTGGCTATATGCCGTCGACAACCACGGCGCGGCATCCGGGCGCGTCGCTTTCCAGGAGAGGATGGTCATGAGCACGTTCCAGAAGCGCGAGGAAGGCTTCGAGAAGAAGTTCGCCCACGACGAGGAACTGAAGTTCAAGGCGATGGCTCGCCGCAACAAGATGCTCGGCCTGTGGGCCGCCGGCCAGCTCGGCAAGTCCGGGCCCGACGCCGAGGCCTACGCCAAGTCGGTGATTCTCGCCGACTTCGAGGAAGCAGGCGACGATGACGTCCTGCGCAAGGTGAAGGGCGACTTCGACGCCGCCGGCATCGCGATCGGCGAGCAGCAGATCCGCGTCGCCATGGACGAGATGCTGGCGAAGGCCATCGCCGACATCCGCGACAACGGCTGAGGCCCGGCCGGACCGGCGCGGCGGGTACCCGCCGCGCAATGCTGTCCTGTCTTCTTCGGCTTGCGGGGCGGCGGCCCCGCTTCTAGTCTCCGCGCTTTCCGAGGCCGGCATCGAGCCGGCCCGCATCCGGGGGGATGAACGCCGATGTCGAGCGCCGAGACCTTTGCCGCCCTGTCCCGCAAGATCGGCGGAGGGTCGGGCCTTCTGACCGGCTGGGTCGGCCTTCCCGATCCGCTGATCGCAGGCCTCGTCGCCCGCGAGAACGTCGACGCGGTGACGCTCGACATGCAGCACGGGTCGGTGACCATCGGCACGGCCGTCCAGGGCATCGGGCAGGTCCTGCTCGGCGGCAAGCCGGCCATCGTTCGCATTCCCGTCGGCGAGTTCCAGACCGCCTCGCGGATGCTCGACGTGGGCGCGTCCGGGATCATCGCGCCGATGATCAACACCGTCGATGACGCCAGGCTGCTGGCGGCCTACACCAAGTTCCCGCCGGTCGGGGAACGCAGCTGGGGCCCGCCGCTGGCTCTCAACGTCTCCGGCCTCGCCATGCAGGACTATCTCGAGCGCGCCAACGGACTGACCGTCGCCATCGCCATGGTCGAGACGCGCGAATCGCTCGCCATCCTCGACGACATCCTTGCGGTGCCCGGCATCGACGGGGTTTTCGTGGGCCCGTCGGACCTGTCCATCGCGCTGTCGTCGCCGCCGGTGCTCGATGCCAACAGCAAGGCCGTGGACGAGATGCTCGACCACGTCCTGAAGCGCTGCCGCGCGCATGGCAAGGCAGCCTGCATGTTCGCCACGACGGGCGAGCGCGCCAGGCAGATGCGCGCCAGGGGCTACGACCTGATCGCCATCGGCAACGACGTGCAGCAGATCCGTCTGGGCGTGAAGACGATGGTCGACCAGGCGCGCGGCTGAGCCGCCGCCCCCGCCCGACGATCAGTCCTCGGGATCGCCGGCAGATCGCTCCGGCACGCCCAGCGCCTCGGCGAGGCGCATGCGGGCGGAGCCGGGCCTGAGCGGCTTCTGCTGGCTGTCGTGCGGCGCCCATCCCGACATCCAGACGATCTCGACCGTCGCCCGCACGCGGCCGTCCGGATCCGAGAAGTCTCTTACATAGAGCTCGGCCGCCCGCAGGAGCGTGGCGCGTCGCAGCGGCGTGCGCCGGCGTTCGACGAGCGCGTTCGCGGCGCCGGCGGCCCGCAGGTCGGCCATCAGGGCGAACGGATCGGCGTAGCGGACGGTCGTCGTGTCGGTGTCGGTCACCGGCAGCGCGAAGCCGGCCCGCTGCAGCAGGCTGCCGAGGTCGCGGATGTCGGCAAAGGGTGCCACCCGCGGGCTCGCGCCGCCCTCGACCTCGCTTTCCGCAAGGGCAAAGCAGCGACGCAACTCGGACAGGCTCTCGCCGCCGAGCATGCAGCCGACGAACAGCCCGTCGGGCCTCAGGGCCCTGCGGATCTGGACGAGGGCGCCGGGCAGATCGTTGACACCCTGCAATGCGAGGAGGGACACGGCGAGGTCCAGGGTTTCCGGCCCAAGCGGCAACCGCTCCTCGTCGGCGACGGCGAGCAGGTCCGCCCCGTCGGCAGGCCCCGGCGCGGGAGCGAGGCGCACGACCGTGTCGACCTGGGGCGCGGTGGACAGGATCCGGGCGGCGTCCCCGGTCGGAGTGCCGATGTCGGCGGCGACCGGAAACCGGCGCAGGACCGCGGCGAGCCGGTCCGACAGGTCGTCAGCGCAGCGGCGCACGAGGAAGAACGCGTCCTCGCCGCGCAGCCGCGCCCGCCCGGCACGGCGGCGCAACAGGTCGCGGTCGAACAGGAGCGGGGCGCCGGCCATGGCCAATCCGGAGGTCGAGACGGGTCCGCGTTATGGGCCGGGCGGGCGCTCCCGTCAAAGTCGACACCGCCGGGCAGCCCTGCAATCGTCAGATCGCCCCGGGCGTCGAGACGCGCCAAAGCTGTGGTGATCGATGCCGGAGGACGCGATATCCTGGCCCCATGCCGCCGTTCGTTCTTCCCGCCGGTTCCGCCTGGCGCGCCGCCGCCACGACGGCCGCACGAGGGCTGGCCGACTTTCTGTATCCACCCGCCTGCATCGCCTGCTCCGCACCGACAGGCGTGGCCCACGCGCTGTGCGCGACCTGCTGGGGCGCCATGCCGTTCATCGCGCGGCCGTTCTGCGAGCGCCTCGGCACGCCGTTCGCGTTCGACGCGGGGCCCGGCCTCGTCTCGCCGGCGGCGATGGCGGACCCTCCCGCCTTCGCCAGGGCCCGCGCGGCGACGCGCTACGAGGGGCCGGCACGCGACCTGGTGCATCGGCTCAAATACGGCGACCGGCTCGACCTCGCGCCGTCGATGGGAGCCTGGATGGCGGCGGCGGGAGGCGACGTCCTGGGCGATGCCGCCCTGCTGGTCCCCGTTCCGCTTCACCGCTGGCGACTCTGGCGCCGGCGCCACAACCAGGCCGCCGTCCTGGCCGGCGCGCTGTCCCGTCGAACCGGTGTCCCGGTCAGAAACGACCTTCTGAAGCGCGTCCGGGCGACGCGTCCGCAACCGGGACTGTCGCGGAACGAGCGCGCCGAGAACCTGCGCGGCGCCTTCAGGACGGGCGCGACGGCACCGTCCGTCCTGGGCGGCCGCAACGTGGTCCTCGTCGACGACGTGATGACGACCGGGGCGACCGCCAACGCCGCCGCCCGTGTGCTGCTGCGCGCCGGAGCGGCGCGGGTGGACGTGCTGACCTTCGCCACGGTCTGCGCCGCACCCTGACGGGCCCGCTTGGACGCAACGGGTCGACGCCCCTATATAGAGTGACGTGGGCGCCCTGGACGGCGCAGGAGAAGACGAATGCCCGACGTGACGATCTACACGAAGTCCTGGTGCCCGTACTGCAGCGCCGCCAAGGCGTTGCTGGCGAAGAAGGGCGTTTCGTTCCAAGAGATCGACGTGGCCGACCCGCAGGCCCAGTCGGCCATGGCCAAGCGCGCGGGCGGACGCTCGACGGTGCCGCAGATCTTCATCGGCGAGACCCATGTCGGAGGCTGCGACGACCTGCACGCCCTGGATGCCTCGGGCAAGCTCGATCCGCTTCTCGCGTCATAAGGACGATCCGATGCCCCCGGTCTCCGCTTCACCCTTCATCGCCGCCTGCGTCCAGATGCGCTCCGGCGTCGACCCGCAGGCCAACATCGACGCCGCGGTCCGGATGATCCGCGAGGCCGCCTCGGCAGGCGCGCGCTATGTCCAGACGCCGGAGATGTCCAATGCGGTGAACCGCTCCCGCGACGGGCTGTTCGCCACCCTGGCCCCGGAAGAGCGCGACCCCATGCTGGCGGCGTTTCGCGCGCTCGCCCGTGATCTCGGCATCACGCTGCATGCCGGCTCGCTCGCCATCCTTCGGCCCGATGGAAAAGTGGCGAACCGGGCCTTCGTCATCGATCCGGCGGGCGAAGTCACCGCCCGCTATGACAAGTTGCACCTTTTCGACGTCGACCTGCCGAACGGCGAAAGCTGGCGGGAATCCAACACCTACACCGGCGGACAATCCGCCGTGGCGGTGGATCTGCCGGAGATCCGGCTGGGCCTGAGCATCTGCTACGACATCCGCTTTCCCTATCTCTACCGGTCGCTCGCGGAGGCGGGATCCGGGATGCTGTCGGCTCCGGCCTGCTTCACGAAGCAGACGGGCGAGGCCCATTGGGTCGTCCTGCAGCGGGCGCGCGCCATCGAAACGGGTTCGTTCATGGTTTCGGCCGCGCAGGCCGGCCACCACGAGGACGGGCGTGACACGTTCGGCCACTCCATCATCGTGGATCCTTGGGGCAGGATCCTGGCCGAGGCCGACGATGCGCCGGGCGTGATCCTGGCGCGCATCGATCCGGCCCTCGTCGGCGATGCCCGCGGGCGGATCCCGACGCTCCAGCACACGCGGCCGGTGACCGTGCAACTCGCCGGCACCCCCGCCGAGACGGCAGCTTGAGCGCGGTGAACGCCTTGCGCCCGCCCCGACCCGGGTATCCGCGGCGATGATCCGATATGCCCTCGCCTGCGAGGCGGGACATGCCTTCGAAAGCTGGTTCCGCGACAGTGTGTCCTTCGACGAGCAGCAGCGTGCCGGGTTCGTGACCTGCCCGGCGTGCGGCAGTGCGCGGGTCGAGAAGCAGATCATGGCGCCCAGTGTGGCCCGAACGGACCGCGACCGGCCTGCACTGCCGGCCCCGGACGAGACGCAGGCGCCGCCGCCGCCCGACGCCGCACCCGTGCCGGTGGCCCTTCTGACGGAACGTGAGGCAGCCTTCCGGGAGCTGCTGCGCGCCGTCAGGCGCCATGTCGTCGAGACCGCCGAGCATGTCGGCCCGCGGTTCGCGGAGGAAGCCCGCCGGATGCACGACGGCCTCTCGGAATTCCGCGCCATCTACGGCGAGGCGACGCCTGAGGAGGCGATGGCACTCGCCGAAGAGGGGATAGAGGCCATGCCGTTGCCGTTCCTGCCGGACGATCACAACTGACGTCCGCGGAACCGCCGCGTCAGGCCGCGGAGGCGAGACATGAGGGAAAATTAACCGACACGGTGCACGCTGGCGGTCATTTCAGGCCGTCATTGCATCATGTCCATTTTGATCCCTGCCGTAACGGGCAGTCCCACCGCCGGACACGCGCCGGCATGCGCCGTTGCAACGCTAGACATCGCGACGCCGGCGGGTCCGGGCGCGATTGCGGAGCACGCGGCCGCCCTCGTGGCCCATTCATCCGACATCCGGAGCCTGGCAGGCGAGTTCGTCCTGACCGCCCGCGACGTGCATGACAGCGTGGGCGGGCTGGCAACGGCCCTGGAGGAGCTCACGGCGACTGGACGCACCATAGCGGAACAGGTTCGCGGCGCGCACGACGTGGTCGAAACCGCCGGGAATCAGGTTCGTGTCGCCTGCGCGGGTGTCGACGCCCTGCATGAGGCGCTGACCGAGATTTCGAAGGTGGTCGAACTCATCGCCTCGATCGCGCGCAAGACCAACCTGCTGGCGCTCAACGCGGCGATCGAGGCGGCGCGGGCAGGCGAAGCGGGTCGCAGCTTCGCGGTCCTGGCCCAGGAGGTGAAGGATCTATCCGTCGCGACCCAGGACGCGACGCGGCGCGCGGCGGCCGGCATCGCGGGCGTGCGCTCTGGCGCCCTCGCCGGAATCGACGGCGTTTCCACGATCAACGGCACGGTGAGCGATCTCCGGGAGCGCTTTTCGCGCGTCGCCGAAGCCCTGATGATCCAGGTCAGCTCCACGAGCGAGATCGCCGCGACAACCGCGGAAACCGCCCGGCTCGTGGGACTCGCCGACCGGCAGTCGAAGGAGATCACCGAACTGGGCTCCGCCGCCTTCTCGGCCGGGACCGCGCTGCTCACCGCTCTCGATCAGGGCGGGTCCAGCCCCGCGCTTCGCGGCAGGGCCACGACCCCGGCGAAACCGGGTGCTCCCCTTCACCCCACCGGATCGACACCTTCGGCGAGCACCATGTAGTTGACCGAAAGGTCGCGGGACATGCGCCAGGTACTCGTCAGGGGATTGAACACGACGCCGTGCTCTTCCACCACCGCCAGACCGCCGGCGTCGATCGCGTCCGAAAGCTCACGCGGCGTCACGAATTTCTCCCATTGGTGCGTGCCCTTCGGCAGCCAGCCCAGGACATACTCCGCCCCGACGATGGCGAGCGCGAAGGCTCGCAGCGTCCGGTTGAGCGTCGCCATGTAGAGCTGGCCGCCCGGCTTCACCGCCTTGCAGCAGGCGGACACGAACAGGTCGACGTCCGCCACGTGCTCCACGACCTCCATGGCGAGGACGATGTCGAACCGGCGGCCGGCGGCGACGAGATCCTCGACCTGTGTCTGCTCGTAGGCGATTTCGAGCCCCGAGCGCGCGGCATGCAGGCGGGCGACCTCGATATTGGTGGGAGCGGGGTCGATTCCCGTGACGGTGGCGCCAAGGCGGGCGAGCGGCTCGCAGAGCAGCCCCCCGCCGCAGCCCACGTCGAGAACGCTGAGCCCGGCGAGCGGCCGCCCGCCACGAATGTCGCGGTCCCAGCGCACGGCTGCCCGGTCGCGGACGAAGCCGACCCGGACGGGATTGAACCGGTGCAGCGTCTTCATCGCACCGTCGGGGTCCCACCACGTCCGGGCGATGCGCTCGAAGCGGGCGACCTCGGCGGGGTCGACGGTTCCGGAGGCTGTCGAGGGCATCGTCTTGGTCCCTTTCTGCGGCGTGGCGGCGGGTTGTTCCCGTTGACAGGCCCAGTCACCGCCGTCATGAGTGTGCGCCCTTTTCCAACGGCAACGGATGCGACGCAAGGCAGCGTCGCCCGGAGCCCCATCGAGAGACCCCCGAGACCGCCATGGCCCGTCTCGTCATGAAGTTCGGCGGCACGTCCGTCGCCACCGTCGAGCGCATCCGCAACGTGGCACGCCACGTCGAGCGCGAGGTGAAGGCCGGCCATCACGTCGCCGTTGTCGTCTCCGCCATGTCGGGGAAGACCAACGAACTCGTCGGCTGGGTGAAGGAGGCCGCGCCACTGTACGATCCGACGGAGTACGACGTGGTCGTGGCGTCGGGCGAGCAGGTGACCTCGGGGCTTCTCGCCCTTGTGCTGAAAGACATGGGCATGCCCGCCCGGTCCTGGCAGGGCTGGCAGATCCCGATCCGGACCGATTCCGCGCACGGCGCGGCCCGCATCGAAAGCGTCGACGGCGCCGGTCTGGCCGACGGGTTCGCGCGTGGCGAGGTTGCCGTGATCTCGGGGTTCCAGGGCATTCACGCGCCGACCGGGCAGATCGCGACGCTCGGGCGCGGCGGCTCGGACACCAGCGCCGTCGCCATTGCCGCCGCCATCGGCGCGGACCGTTGCGACATCTACACGGATGTCGACGGTGTCTACACGACCGACCCGCGGATCGTATCGAAGGCCAAGCGCCTCGACCGCGTGGCGTTCGAGGAAATGCTCGAAATGGCGTCGCTCGGCGCCAAGGTGCTTCAGGTCCGTTCGGTCGAGCTCGCCATGGTGCACAAGGTGCGCACCTATGTGCGCTCGTCCTTCGACGACCCGGCGTCGCCCCAGGCCGGCACCCTCATCTGCGACGAGGAGGAGATCGTGGAACAGCAGATCGTCACCGGCATCGCCTATTCCAAGGACGAGGCCCAGATCACGCTCCGCCGGGTTGCCGACAAGCCCGGCGTCGCCGCGGCGATCTTCGGTCCGCTCGCGGATGCCAACATCAACGTCGACATGATCATCCAGGTCGTGTCCGATGACACGACCACGACCGACATCACCTTCACGGTGCCAACCGCCGATTTCGAGCGGGCCCGGACGATCCTCGAGCGCTCGCGCGAGCAGATCGCCTACGCCTCGCTGCAGGGGGCGACGGACGTGGTCAAGGTGTCGGCCATCGGAATCGGGATGCGCAGCCATGCCGGCGTCGCCGCCAAGGCCTTCCGGGCATTGGCCGACAAGGGCATCAACATCCGCGCCATCACCACGTCGGAGATCAAGTTCTCGGTGCTGATCGACGCGGCCTATACCGAGCTGGCGGTGCGAACGCTGCATTCGCTCTACGGCCTCGACAAGGCCTGACGGCCGGAGACGCGGACCGGCAGGTCCGGCCTTTGCATTCAGCAGCGGGGGTAGGCTAAATCGAAGGGGGCGGTGGGGCGCCGCTCCCCCGGCGATTCGGACGGCGTGTCCGGCGGCGGTTTGACGTGAGGACAGGCTGATGCGAGGCGCTCTTGGCGGTCCGCGCCTTCTGCTGCGACGCCTCCGCGAGGTCATGGCGGAGCCGGTCAGCGCACAGGCACGCCTCGA
>CAZJCW010000133.1:0-11329 GCA_964544365.1 uncultured Alsobacter sp. | reverse complement strand
CGCCAGATTCGGGCTTCCGGTGCATTTCATCGGCATCGGCGAGGGCATCGACGACCTGGAGCCCTTCGAGGCTTCGGAGTTCGCGCGGGCCATCGCGGGCCTCGACTGAGCCCGCGCGGCCGGACGCCACGGGGCGGAAGCAGGCGGCGGGTCAGAGATAGGCGATGGCCCGGCCCGCCAGCAGGGCGACGATCCAGCACGCCAGCGAGACCACGGCCGGGATCGTCGCCGCCGTCGGCAGTTCGTTGGCGGCCAGCAGCGCGCCGAACCGCACATGCACATAGGCGACGTTGACGAGGCCGATGGCGATCAGCGCCATTTTCAGCAGGAAGGCGGGGTTCACGCCCACGGCCGTCGCCTCGGCGGACAGGAGCACGATGCCGGACGGGATCTGCAGCAGCAGCCCCACGGTCGCCACGGCGATGGCGATGCGCGCGACGGCGGCCTCGCCGGTCCGGCCACGCAGCACGGCGATGTCGAACACCGCGATGGCGCCGACCAGCAGGGCGGACCCGAGCACGTGGACGAGGTTCGCCAGGGGGTAGAGCCATGTCAGCCCGCGGGCGGCGCGCGCCAGGGCGGAGGCCTCGAGCGCCGCGAGCGCCTCGGCGTACACGGGCCTAGCGCAGCTCGAAGGTGCGGCCGGCGATCGTGATCCGCTCCGCCCGCATTTCGTTCCTGGTCCGCGTGGAAGGATAGCCCTCGATGCTCACCGTGGCGCCGGCCTTCAGCATGTCGGCGGACAGGCCGCGCGCCTCCATGCGGAACAGCGGCGCCAGCGTCGCCTCCCAGGTCGCGCCGTCGTGGTCGACCATCACGTGCACGTGGGGGTTGGACCAGTCGACCATCTTGATCGGGCCGGTCATCGTGAAGCCCTTCGCCGCGTCGTAGCTGCCCCAGCCATGGTGCGCCGCCGCGCCGCCCGCGGCCAGCACGAGGGAGGCGGCGAGCGAGGCCGCGAGCACGCCGGCACGGGACCTCGGACGGGCGGAAGCAGCCGGGAGGGCGGGCGGGGAAGCGATCGGGATCCGCTGGGGCATGGGTGCAGTCTCCGTCCGGAACACCCCATCGCAGGTAAGGCCCGCGCGGCCGGCGTCAAGCCGCATGCGCCCGGACCGGCTGGCGCGGTAGCCGGCGGCGGAAGCCGGCGGCGTACGCCGGAGCGCCCCGGCCCGCGGCTGCCGGAAGAAGCGGCGACCGGCCCGGCGAAAAAAGCATGCGACACCCCGGATCCTCGGGCATGCCACGTTTCCGTCGCGCCGCGGCATGGTCTAGAAGGGAACCGGCGCCGGTGCGCCGGGCGGAGCATGCGATGGCCGAGACGAACGGGGACGGCGCGAGCCGGGCAGGCGGGACCAGGGACGGCGGCGGCCTCGTGGAGGGCCCGGCGATCCGCTCGCTGAACCCCTTCCTCAAGCTGGCGCTCGAGATCGGTCCGCTGGTGGTGTTCTTCATCGCCAACCAGCGCGCCGGCATCTTCCCGGCCACCGGGCTGTTCATGGCCGCGGTCATCGCCTCGCTGGCCGTCTCCTACGCGCTGACCCGGCACCTCCCCGTGATGCCGATGGTGTCCGCCGTCGTCGTGCTGGTGTTCGGCGGGCTGACCCTGTTCCTGCAGGACGAGCTCTTCATCAAGCTCAAGCCGACCATCGTGAACACGATGTTCGGCGCGGTGCTCCTCGGCGGCCTCGCCTTCGGCAGGCCGCTTCTGCCGCTGGTACTGGACACGGTGTTCCAGCTCACGGACGAGGGATGGCGCAAGCTGACGTTCCGGTGGGCCATCTTCTTTTTCGTCCTGGCCGTCCTGAACGAGGTCGTATGGCGGACGCAGACAACCGACTTCTGGGTCAACTTCAAGGTGTTCGCGATCATGCCGCTGACGCTGGCCTTCGCGTTGGCCCAGACCCCCCTGATCCTCCGCTACGAGGCGAAGGACGGGCAAAAGTCCTGACGATCAGGGCTTTTTCGCCGCCGCGGCGGCCAGGGCCGCCTTGAAGCTCCCCTGGAGCGACGCCGCCGACAGCGGCCCGACATGCTTGTGCGAGATCGTGCCGTCCGGCGCCACGACGAAGCTCTCCGGAACCCCGTAGACCCCCCAGTCGATGGCCGCCCGGCCCGACGAATCGACCCCGACCGCGGCAAACGGGTTGCCCAGGGCGCCGAGGAACCGGCGAGCGTTTTCAGGCTGGTCCTTGTAGTTGATGCCGACGACGCGGACGCCCGGCATCTTCGCCAGCTCGAGCAGCAGCGGATGCTCGTCCCGGCACGGCGCGCACCACGAGGCCCACACGTTGACCACCGTCACCGTGCCCTTGAGGTCGGCCGTCGCGAGGCCCGGCACCGGCTTCCCGTCCACGGCCAGCCCGGCCAGCGGCGGCAGCGTGAACGCCGGCACCGGCCGCCCGATGAGCGTCGACGGCAACTTGGAAGGGTCGCCGGCGAAGAGCCGCACCAGGAAAAGCCCGGCCAGCGCCGCGAACAGCACCACCGGCAGCATCACGAGCCATCGCCGTCCGCCGGCGGAAGGTGCGTCGACGGGACGTTCGGTCACGGCTGCGCGTCCCGCGCCCGGTCCGAGCGCCGCCGCGCGCCCTGCGCCTCCAGCCGCTCCAGCGCGGCCTTCTGCAGGCGGTGGTCGACGACGGCCCGGACGATGAGCCCGCCGACGATCAGCACCGCGGCGGCATACGAGGCGACGATGAAGCCGCCATGGGGTCCCAGCCCGAGCATCAGCGTGTTCCCTCGGCCACGGCGAAGTCCGGCGCCTCGCCCTGCGATGCCGCCAGGAGGCCCAGCGTCCTCACGCGCCGCCGCAGGATCTCGTTTCGCATGCCGGCGAGGTGAAGCGCGACGAAGAGCAGCGTGGCCGCGACGGCCATGATCAGCAGCGGCCAGAGCATCGAGGGATCGATGGTCGGCCCGTCCAGCCGGATGACGCTGGCGGGCTGGTGCAGCGTGTTCCACCAGTCCACGGAGAACTTCACGATCGGAATGTTGACGAAGCCGACCAGCGTCAGGATGGCGACGGACCGCCCCGCCCTGGTCGGGTCCTCGATGGCGTTCCACAGCGCCATGACGCCGCAATACATCAGGAACAGGACCAGCACCGAGGTGAGGCGCGCGTCCCACACCCACCACGTGCCCCACATCGGCTTGCCCCACAGCGAACCGGTGAGCAGGCACAGTGCCGTGAAGGCGGCCCCGAGCGGCGCGGCGGCCTTGGCCGAGACGTCGGCCAGCGGATGCCGCCACACGAGGGTTCCCAGCGCCGAGAGCGCCATGACGGAGTAGCAGCCCATCGCCAGCCACGCCGCCGGCACGTGGATGTACATGATCTTGACCGTCTCGCCCTGCTGGTAGTCCGCAGGAGCGACGAAAAAGACCATCCACAGACCGACGACGGCCAGTCCCGCCGCCAGCACGGAGAGGACCGGGATCAGCCAGGAGGCGATGCCGAGGAAGACGGTGGGGTTCGCGTAGCGCCACATGCGGACACTTCTAGAGCATGTCGGGTAGGGTTGGGTACAGGGGAACGCGGACAAAATGGCGCGATGGAGAGGGGATCCCGGCCGCGCCGGTGTCCTCCGATGACCGTGGAAAGCGACCGGACGATGGCAGCGCGGCCGCCCTCGCACGAATCGTCTCGCCGCGCGACACTGGACGCATGATGATCCCGCCTGACGCCCCAGGAGCCGACGATGCCTCATCCCGGGGCGGGCGCTGGCCGGGCCGGCCGGCACGGCTGGGCTGGGTGATGTTCGACTGGGCCTGCCAGCCGTTCTTCACCCTCGTCACGACCTTCATCTTCGCGCCCTTCTTCGCCGCCGCCCTGGCGCCGAGCCCCGTCGAGGGCCAGGAGCTCTGGGGCTATGCCACGGGCTTCGCCGGCCTCGTCATCGCCCTCTGTTCTCCCGCGCTCGGCGCCGTCGCCGACGCGTCGGGCCCCCGCAAGCCGTGGATCGCAGGGTTCGGGGCGCTGCTCGTCACGGGCTGCGCGATGCTCTGGTGGGCGGCGCCGGGCATGCCGGGAGCCGTGGCCATCGCGCTTGCGGGGTTCATGATCGCCACCGTCGGCGCCGAGTTCGCCTCCGTGTTCAACAACGCGATGATGCCGAGCCTCGCCCCGGCCTCCCGGCTCGGCCGGCTGTCCGGTCTCGGCTGGGCCATGGGCTATCTGGGCGGACTGGTCTCGCTGGGCCTGACCCTGGCCTTCCTGGCCGCGCCGCCCGACACGGGGCGGACGCTGATCGGCCTGGTGCCGGCCTTCGGACTGGATCCGGCGACGCATGAGGGCGACCGCGCCACCGGCCCCTTCGCCGCCGCCTGGTTCCTGCTGTTCGTCCTGCCGCTTTTCCTGCTGACGCCCGACATGCCGTCGAGGGGCCGCTCCCTGGCCGAGGCGGCGCGCGAGGGCGTGGCCGGCCTGCTGCGCACCGTGCGGGGACTGCGCGGGCGGCGCGATCTGGCCCGCTTCCTTCTGGCCAACATGATCTACGCCGACGGCCTGGTGGCGCTGTTCGCGTTCGGCGGCATCTATGCCGCGGGCGCCTTCGGCTGGAGCACGACCGAGATCGGCATCTTCGGGATCATGCTCACCGTGACCGGCACGATCGGAGCCCTCGTCGGCGGCCGCCTGGACGACCTGTTCGGCCCGCGCGCCGTGGTGTCCGCCAGCCTCGTGCTGCTCATCGTCGCCGTGGTCGGCATCCTCGGGACCACGCGGGACGGCATCCTCTTCGTCGTCGCGGTGGCGCCGCCCACGCCCGGAGACGGCCTGTTCGTGGCCGCCTCGGAGCGGATGTACCTGGCGCTCGGCCTGCTGATCGGGCTCGTCGCCGGCCCGCTGCAGGCCGCCTCGCGCACGCTGCTCGTGCGCCTCGCCCCGCCGGACGACATCGGCCAGTGCTTCGGGCTGTTCGCCCTGTCGGGGAAGGTGACGTCCTTCCTCGGCCCGACGCTCGTCGCGGTGATCACGGGGCTTGCCGAGAGCCAGCGCGCCGGCGTCGCGGTGCTGCTCGTGTTCTTCGCGACGGGACTGGTGCTGATCCGCAGCCTCAGTGCCGGAAGTGCCGGTGCCCGGTGAAGACCATGGCGAGGCCTGCCTCGTCGGCGGCCTTGATCACGTCGTCGTCGCGCATCGAGCCCCCGGGCTGGATGACCGCCGTCGCACCCGCCTCGGCGGCCGCCAGGAGGCCGTCGGCGAACGGGAAGAACGCGTCGGAAGCCACCACCGAGCCCTTGGCGAGGCTGTCCGGCAGGCCGGCCGCCCGCGCTGCCTCGCCGGCCTTCCAGGCCGCGATGCGCGAGGAATCGACCCGGCTCATCTGTCCCGCGCCGATGCCGACGGTCGCGCCGTCGCGGGCATAGACGATGGCGTTCGACTTCACGTGCTTGGCCACGCGGAAGGCGAACTGCAGGTCGGCGAGTTCGCGCTCGCTCGGCTGGCGTTTCGTCACGACGCGCAGGTCCATGTCCTCGACGACGGCGTTGTCTCGCGCCTGGGCGAGAAATCCGCCGGCGACGGTGCGCACCGTCACGCCTTCGGCCCGCGGATCGGGCAAGCCGCCGGTGACGAGGAGCCGCAGGTTCTTCTTCGCCGCGACGATGGCCACCGCCTCCTCGTCCGCCTCGGGCGCGATGATCACCTCGGTGAAGATCTCGACGATCGCCCTGGCCGCCTCGCCGTCGAGGCGACGATTGAGTGCCACGATGCCGCCGAACGCCGACACCGGATCGCAGCGCAGCGCGAGGGCGTAGGCCTGCGCGAGCGTCTCGCCCGTCGCCACGCCGCAGGGATTGGCGTGCTTGATGATCGCCACGGCCGCGCTCGCCAGCGGATCGAACTCGGCGACGCACTCGAAGGCGGCGTCGGTGTCGTTGATGTTGTTGTAGGACAGCTGCTTGCCCTGCAGCTGGCGGGCCGTCGAAACGCCCGGCCTCGTCTCGGCCGTGCGGTAGAAGCCGGCCCACTGATGCGGGTTTTCTCCATAGCGCATGGTCTCAGCGAGCGTGCCGCCAAGAGCCCGGTAGCGGGGGGTCGTGTCGCCGAGCTGCGCGAGGAACCAGTTCGAGATCGCGGCGTCATAGGCGGCGGTGCGCGAATACGCCTTGGCGGCCAGGTGCCGCCGGGTTGTCAGCGACGTCGACCCGCCCGTCTCGGCGATCTCGCTCATGACCTTTGCATAGTCGGCGCTGTCGACGACCACGGCGACGTCCGCGTGGTTCTTGGCGGCGGCGCGGATCATCGCCGGTCCGCCGATGTCGATGTTCTCGATGCAGTCGTCGAAAGGCTTGCCCCCGGCGACCGTCGACTCGAACGGATAGAGGTTCACGACCAGCAGGTCGATCGGGCCGATCCCGTGCGCCAGCATCGCCGCCTCGTGCTCGGGATTCTCGCGGATCGCCAGAAGCCCGCCATGCACCTTGGGGTGCAGCGTCTTCACCCGCCCGTCCATCATCTCGGGAAAGCCCGTGAGGTCGGAGACGTCGGTCACCGGCAGGCCGGCGTCGGCGATGGCCTTCCGGGTGCCGCCGGTCGACACGAGGGCCACGCCCGCCCCGTGCAGCGCCCGGGCGAAGTCGATGAGTCCGCCCTTGTCGGAGACGGACAGGAGGGCGCGCGTCACGCGCCGGAGATCGCTCGCCATGGGACACCTGCTCGCAGAAAGGACCGCCGGCGGGCCGATCCCCCGGCAGACGGGCGGCGCTTAGCACGATTGCACCGGGTGGAAAACCGAGGCGAAGGGCTGATCAGCCCTGTCACGATCAGAGGTCTTCCCGTCCGTCCGTGTCGCCTTCGAAGGTTTCGTCCACCCGTCCCGCATCGTCCCGCTCGAATCGCCAGGACACGGCGGGAAGCGCGTTGAAGCCGCCGGACACGACGATCTGCTCGCTCGCCCGCGCGCCGTCCGGGGCGGCGAAGAAGATGCTTTCCTCGATCACGGTCGGCAGGCCGCCGGCCGAGAACGTCCATGTCCGCCCGTTCGGCAGGTCGAGCAGGACGGCCGCCCCGTCTTCCGTCCGCGTCGCCCGGACGGACGGGTGCAGGTGGAAGCGCAGCACGTAGGCGTCGCTCGTGCCGCGGCCGACATGCGTCACGACCAGCCGGTCCTCGCCGATGAGGCGTCGTCCGTCGGCCTCCAGGACGAGCCTGCGCTGGTGCACGACGCCGAATGCGGCCTCGTAGCCGTCATGCGTCGCGACGAGGCCCGGCCCGGGTCCGGCCGGACCCTTCTGGATCTCCCGCTGCATCGGCACGGCGGCCGGTCCGCCGATGATCGGCGTCGAGAGCGCCGCACCCGGTCCCTGGATGCTGGCGAACCGGCACGACGATGTATCGGCGACCGTCACGGTGGAGTGCGCGGCGGTGGCGCGCGCGATCTGGCGCCATTGCTCCACCCCCGGAGGCGGGGACCCGCAATTGACGACGACCCGCGAGACGCCGTCGGAGAACTCGAAGGACAGGCAGCCCGCATGCGCCCGGTCGGAGAAGGCGGGCGCCGGCGGCGGCCCCGCGTCGACGATCACGACCGCGTTGCGCGCCTGCAGGCGCTGGTATCCGGAGTGCGGCGCATTCTCGATCGCCTGGACCCGGGCATCGTTGTAGGCGAGCAGCGTGGCCAGCCGGTCGGGCGGCGTCGTGCTCATGCCGTTGAAGAGCGCGAGCGCTCCGTCGCCGTGACGGAACAGCTTGATCGCCGGCATCATCCGGTCGACGGCGTTGAGCAGCGGGCGAGGCGGCTCGACCCCCTGGTTGGCATAGGCCTGGCGAAGCGGCAGCAGGTCGGTCAGCAGGTCGACGATGGTCTGCGGGTTGCGCCCGACATGGCCGCCGTCGGGCAGGATCTGCCGGTCCAGCATTTCGCCCAGGAGCCGCGAGGCGCGGCGCACCTGCCCTGCCGGGCCGCCGGTGCACAGGGCGACATAGGCCAGCGCGATGGCGGCGTTGAGCCGCGTCTCGCCGTCCGGGATGTCGCCCATCGCATTGGCGAGCCAGACGGTCTGCCGGCCGACCGAACGCAGGAAGCGCTTGTAGAAGGTGCGGTCGGCGCCTTCGAGGATCAGCGGCGACTGGGTGACCCACGAGATCAGGCGCCGCGAAACCACCTCGGGCTTCCACGCCGGCGAGGGCCGGGGCCGGCCGCGCTCGGTGATCCAGTCGTTGACGAGGGCGCGGGCGTTCGCGCGGGCCAGCGCGGAATCGGCGGCGCGCAGGTGGCGCAGCCAGCCGAACCCCATCAGCGCCTCGCTCCACGCCTCGGACGGCGGCGGCACCTTGAAGGGCGACGCCCCGCCGACCGCCACGACCTTGCCCGCGAAGGCGAAGTAGCCGGCATAGATGTCGTTGGCCACGGTGGGGTCGGTCGTGCGCAGGTCCTGCGGCGCGATGACGAGGCGGTCCGGCGAGGAGCCGCGGGGACCGGGCAGCAGCAGGCGCAACGGGGCTGTCGCGAGCCGAACCGCGCGGCGCGCGTTCTGGCGCGCCACGATCATCGCGACGCGCCAGCGATCTCC
This sequence comes from uncultured Alsobacter sp., assembly GCA_964544365.1. GTDB lineage: Bacteria > Pseudomonadota > Alphaproteobacteria > Rhizobiales > Beijerinckiaceae > Alsobacter. The sequence continues at coordinate 2,815 of CAZJCW010000133.1, read as the reverse complement.
GATCGCCCCAGTCGTCACTCAGCCCTCACCATTCCGCGGTTGGTCGCCCGGCGCCGCGTGCATCGCCCCGGCCCGACACTGCCGCGATATGGTTAATGGACGTTTACCGTATCCGGACAAGGCGTGTCGCGAAAAAGCCGTCGATTCCGGCCAGTCGCGGATCCTCGTGCTCCAGCATGAAGGGCAGCGTGCGCAGGTCGCCGGCCGGCGTGACGGCCTCGGGCAGGCCCGGAACGTCCGCCGGCGAGATCGGATCGCGCCGAACCCTGTCGTCCCGGGCGAGCAGCGCCTCGACCTGCGCCTCGCCTTCTTCCGGCTCGAGCGAACAGGTGCAGTAGACGATGCGGCCGCCCGGCCGCACCAGTTCGACCGCCCGGGCCAACAGGCGCCCCTGCAGCGCGGCAAGGCGGGCCACGTCCTCCTCCGACTTCGTCCAGGCGACGTCGGGATGCCGCCGGAGCGTTCCCGTCGCGGTGCATGGGGCGTCGAGCAGCACGGCGTCGTAGTCGGCGGCCGGAAGGTTCGCGGCGTCGGCGACCGTGGTGTCGATGGACAGCTTCAGCCGCGCGAGATTTCCGACGAGCCGCCGCATGCGCGGCTCGGAACGGTCCACTGCCATCACCTGCGCGCCCGCCGCCGCGAGCTGCGCGGTCTTTCCGCCCGGCGCGGCGCACAGGTCGGCGATCCGCTCGCCTGGCCTGGCGCCGAGGATCCGCGCCGGCAGCGCGGCGGCGGCGTCCTGGACCCACCACTCGCCGTCCTCGTAGCCGGCCAGCGCCGCCAGCGCCGTGCGCTCGCGCAGCCGCAGCGAACCGGTCGGCAGGAGGAAGGCGTCCAGGCGCTGCGCCCAGCCCTCGGGATCCGACTTGACGGTGATGTCGACCGAGGCCTCGCGCATGTGCGCGGCCGCGATCCGGGCCGCCGTCGCCTCGCCATAGGCGGCGATCCAGCGACGCCTCAGCCAGGCCGGCGTATCGAGCGCGAGGGGGTCCAGCGCGGCGAGGATCTCGTCGCGCTCCCGGCCGATCCTGCGCAGCAACCCGTTGGCGAGCTTGGTGTAGCGGGAGCCGTGCCGGTCCTGCTGCAGCAGGCGGATCGCGATATCGACGGCCGCGTGGTCGGGCACGTCCATGAACAGCAGCTGCGCGGCTGCGGTGGCCAGCACCTGCGGCAGCGGGCCGCCCTGGTCGGGCAGCCCGGTCGCCAGCCGGTCGAGCAGGGCGCGGCGGATCGTGCCGAAGCGCCGCACCGTGACCGTGGCGATGGCGCGCACCAGCATCCGGTCCCGGTCCGGCAGCGCCTGGCCCTGCGGCGCGGCGAGAAGCCGGTCCAGGGTCTCGTCGAGGGCAAGTCCGTCCTCGGTGACGGCGGCGAAGGCCTCGGCGGCGATGCGCCGGGCCGGTAGGCCGGCGGAATCGCGCTCGGCGGGGGGCTTGCCCGGGCGCGGCTTCGCCCGTCGGGAGTGCTCGGTCATGCGAAAGGGGATCTCCGGCAATGCGTTCGACGCAAGAGGCATTGCCTTCGCGCCGGTCCGCCCCTTTATGACGGGTTCGAGGGCCATCGACCAGCGGAGCCGCAGGATGACCGACACGCCCGTTCCCGGGGCACCCGACGCCCCGGGCGCCGAAGCAACCGCAGCGGCGCCCGAAAAGCCGCTGAGCGAAGCGGCCCGGCGTGCCCTGGCCGAGGCACAGGCGCGCCGCGCGGCCATCGACGCCCACGCCGCCGAGGTGGCCCGGGCGCGCGAACGCGACGGCCGCGGCGGGCTGGAGCCGGTCCGCTATGGGGACTGGGAGGTCAAGGGCCTGGCCTCGGACTTCTGAACGGCCCACGCGCCGCCTGTCGATTCGACGCCGGACCCGTTGGCCACGCCGTTCGATCGTGCCACTGTTCCGGCCACTCTGGAGGGCGCGGGGGCGCATGGCCGACGACACGAACCACACCGGCAACCGTGAAAGCGGTGCCAGTTCAGCCGCCGCGCGCGCCGGGCGGCTCGCCGCCGCCCGGGCCGTCCTCGAGGACGCCCACCGCACGCTCGGCCTGCGCTTTGGCTTCAGGCTCTGGGACGGCAGCACCGTTCCGGCCGGCCTCCCCGACGGCAGCCTTGCGATCGCCATCGCCGACGAGGGTGTCTTCACCGCCCTCCTGCGCCGGCCGAAGCTCGAGACCGTCATCGACGCCCACGTGTCCGGGCGGATCACCTGGGAGAACGGCACGCTGTTCGACATCGCCGCGGCGCGGCCGGACGGCAAGGTCGGCCGCACCCTGCGCAAGCTCGGCAAATGGCGCCTGCTGAAGGCCGCTGGCCTCTTCCTGCGGGCACCGAAGCCCGCACCGGGCTATCTCGCGGCCATCCGGGAGAACGCCGACGCCCGTTCCGGCGACGCCGCCGTGAACAAGCGGAACGTCGCCTACCACTACGACGTGTCGAACGCGTTCTACCGGCTCTTCCTCGACGAGGACATGGTCTACACCTGCGCCTACTTCCAGCCCGACTGGCACGGCGACATCGCCCGCGCGCAGCGTGACAAGATCGACATGGTCTGCCGCAAGCTGCGCCTCAAGCCGGGCGACCGCTTCCTCGACATCGGCTCGGGATGGGGCGCCCTCGTGTGCCACGCGGCGGAGCACTACGGCGTGATCGCGACCGGGGTGACGCTGTCGGAGGAGCAGGCGGCCCTGGCCCGCGAGAAGGCGGCCGCGCGCGGCCTCGCCGACCGCGTGACCATCGTCCTCAAGGACTACCGCCAGATGGACGGGGAGTTCGACAAGATCGCCTCCATCGGCATGTTCGAGCAGGTCGGCATCGACAACC
>CAZJCW010000132.1:0-11331 GCA_964544365.1 uncultured Alsobacter sp. | reverse complement strand
AGCGTAGGCGGGATGAAGCCGTAGTTTCCGGGCTAGCGCATGGACGTGTATAGGAACCGGTCGACCACCAGCGCGCCGGAGGCCTTGTCCATCTCGTACTTGATCGGCTCGCCGCCGATCGGCACCTCGATGATCACGTTGACCTCGTGGGGCGGATTCTTGCCGACGGGGACGGCGTCGATGCGCATGGTTGATCTCCTCGGGACCGGAAGCGCTAACCTCCCGGACGGAACGGCTGTTTATGCGGCGCCGCGACAGCCGACAAGAACGACTTTCCGGTCATGCTTAAGCGCGGAAGCGGGTCGGCGGTCCCGGTCAGACCCAGCCGAAGGCATGCCGGGCGCGCACGACGGTGCCGAACGTCTCGTCCATCTCGCGGACCTTGATGCCGCCAAGACGCGCGTAGAACGCGCAGGCGCGGTCGTTGTCGGCGAGAGCCCAGACCAGAAGACCCTTCAGACCGCGCGCGTCGAGGTCGCGGCGGGCGGCGGCGAACAGCCGGCGGCCGAAGCCGAGTCCCTGATACTCGGGGGCAAGATACAACTCGAAGATCTCGCCGAGATAGGGAGACGCCGCGAGACGGTTGCGGCCGTAGCTGGCATAGCCTCGCAGGCTGTCGTCGATCTCGAGGACGGCGATGCGGGCGCCCCGGTCGAGGATCGTGCGCCACCAGACCGGGCCGCGCCGCTGGATCATCTGCTCCAGTTCGCGACCGGGGATGATGCCGCGATACGCCTCGCGCCAGGCCACGTCGTGGACGGCGGCGATGGCGGCGGCGTCGGCCGGTCGAGCGGACCGGATGCTGATGTCGACCTGGGTCACGGGAAGAGATTGTACCGGCGGGCCGCATCCGTAAAGAGCTTACGCTGCAGTGCGCGATTGCCCGCGCCCCCCATCGCTGCTATGGCCCGGCGCCGCCGTCCCGCAAGCGCGAGCCCGTGTTGAAGAACCTGATCACATCCTTCCGGACGCCGCCCGAGGAGCGCTACCGGCGCCGCATGGCGCGGATCGCCCGGTGGGACAGGCCTGTCGGAGGGCGCTGGGACCGGATCGCGGCCTGGACCAACATGCTGTTGGCCGATCACGGCATCTTCAGGCTGGCCTACCTGAACCGTCATGCGGTCGGCAGCAAGGTCTGGCGCTCGGCGCAGCCGGCGCCGGGCGACATCGCGCGGCTGGCGAGGCTCGGCCTGCGCACCGTCGTCAACCTGCGGGGCGGACGCGAATACGGCTCATGGCCGCTGGAACGCGAGGCCTGCGAGCGACATGGCGTCGCGCTGGTGGATTTTGTCGTGCGGTCGCGCGGCGCGCCCGACCGCGAGACGCTTCTCGCCGCCCCGGCACTGTTCGACTCGATCGCCTATCCCGCGCTGATCCACTGCAAGTCCGGGGCCGACCGGGCCGGCTTCGTGGCAGCCCTCTACCTCCTGGTGCACGAGAAGCGACCGGCGGCCGAGGCGCTGCAGCAGCTGCACCCCCGGTACGGGCATTTCCGCTTCGCCAAGACGGGAATCCTCGACGCCTTCGTCGAATCCTATCGCGACGAGGGCGAGGCGAAGGGTATCGACTTCGTCACCTGGGCCCGGACGATCTACGACCCCGAGGCGCTGGAGCGGGATTTCCGCCCCCATGCGTTTTCCGACTTCGTGGTCGACAGGCTGCTCAGGCGGGAGTGACCGGCGCGGCGGGTCCGGCGTCGTCGAGGGCATCCTCGACAAGGACGTCACCCCGCTGCAGGCGATGCAGCCTGGCGTAGATGCCATCGCGCGCGAGCAACTCCTCGTGCGTACCCATCTCGGCAATCCTGCCGCCCTCCATCACGACGATGAGGTCCGCCGCACGGATCGTGGACAGGCGGTGCGCGACGACGAGACTGGTGCGCCCCTTCGTCAGGCGTGCGAGCGCATCCTGGATCAAGCGCTCGCTCTCGCTGTCGAGGGCGCTCGTTGCTTCGTCGAGCAGCAGGATCGGCGCATTCTTGAGAAGCGCCCGGGCGATCGCGACGCGCTGGCGCTCCCCGCCGGACAGGCGCGACCCGCGGTCACCAACCCGGGTTTCGTAGCCCTCGGGAAGCCGGGCGATGAAATCGTGGGCCGCCGCGGCCCGCGCTGCAGCCTCGACGTCCGCCTGCGTCGCGTCGGGCCGGCCAAACAGGATGTTGGCGCGGACCGTGTCGTCGAACAGGACCGCATCCTGCGCCACGACGCCGATCGAGCCCCGGAGGCTTGCCAGGGTGACGTCGCGGATATCCGTGCCGTCGATCTCGATCCGGCCCCGTTCGGGGTCGAACAGCCGGGGAACGAGGTTCATCAGGCTGGACTTGCCGGATCCCGAACGCCCGACCAGGGCCGTCATGGCGCCGGCCGGCACCACGAGGTCGATGTCGTGCAGGGCCTGCGTTCCATCCGGATAGCTGAAGGAGAGGTTGCGGAAGGCCACCTCGCCGCGCGGGACCCGCAGCGGCGTCGCGCCGGCCCTGTCGACGATCACGGGCGTCTCGTCCAGAAGCGTGAAGACGCGCGACAGGGACGCCGCCGCTTCCTGCAGGATCGAGTTGAGGTTGCCCAGCGTTCGCAGCGACTGCGCGGCCAGCAGCAGGGCGGTGACGAATCCGGTGAAGTCGCCGATGGTCGTCTGGTTCTTGACGATCCGCCAGCCGATGAACACGAGGACGCCGGCCACCGCGAAACCGCCGGCAATCTCGAGGATGGGGTCGAGCCGCGCACGCTGGTTCGCCGACTTCATCTTCAGGCGGCGGATCTGCTCGAAGGCCGCGCTGGCGCGCGCCTTGAGATAGCCTTCCATCCGGTAGGTCTTGGCAACGCGGAGGGCGCCCAGGCTCTCGGCGATCATGCTCGCCATCGCACCGGTCTGCTCCTGCGTGTCCACCGCGGTCCGCCGCAGCTTCCGGCCGACCTTGACGATGGCCGGTGCGACGAGGGGCAGGACGACGAGCGCCAGCAGCGTGACCTGCCAGTCGATCCAGAACATCACGCCGACGAGTGCCAAGGCGGTCGCGATGTCGCGCAGGGCGACGGTGGACAGGCGGGTCAGCGCCTCGCGAATATAGAGGAAGTCGGTCGTGAAGCGCTGGGTCAGCGCCGCCGGCGCCTCGCGCGACGCCTGCGCGAGGTCGGCATCGATCAGCCGGGCGTAGAGCGCCGACTGCATGTCCGCCTCGATGCGGGTGACGATGCGGTTCGTCAGCACCGTCTGGGCCAGCATGGCGAAGCCCTTCACGGTCGTCACCGCGATGACGATGAAGGGAATCAGCTGGACCAGTCGCTTGTTCTGCTGGTCGAAGGCGTCGAACGCCGTCTTGATCACGACGGGATAGAGACTGCTGGCGCCCGCAAGCACGATCACGATCGCCAGAACGAGCAGGAGCATGGCCTTGTGCGGGCGCATCCAGTCGCGCCACAGGCGCCTGATGAGGGGTAGCGCGTCGGACTTCAGCAGCGCCTGCCGGGATCGATCTTGTGCCATGCCTCAGCCGAACGATCTGGGACCGACGCGTGACATGCCGGCACCTGCCCCGCATCGGGGCGGTCCGGCCCATAGCACGGATGCGACACCTCCCGAAACGGGGCGCTGGACGCAAAAAAGAGCACCCCCCACGTCGGGAGGTGCTCCACCCTGCCGTCCTCGAGGCGGCGTTTACTTCTTTTCGCAGCCGGCGACCATGTCGGCCGGGTACCGGGCGCGGTTGGCGAGGACCGCGGCGCACTGGTTGTCGCCGCCCTGGACCGTTCCGGTCGTCGCCGGGTCGGTAGTACCGCCCGGATTGATCGTCCCGCCCGCGCCGCCGCCGGCCGCTCCCGCGCCGCCCGTCGAGGGACTGGCCGCCGTGCCGCCGCCGCCGAGGCCGCCACCCGCCGCACCGCCCGCACCTCCGGCGCCACCGCCGGTCTGGGCCATGGCCGCAGCCGGAAGCGCCAGCGCGAGGCACGCGGCGAGGATCGTCGTCTTCAAGGTCACGCTGGACATCGTCGATCTCCTCAAATTGTTGCAGTCGCCATGCAACGCCGCAGACAGCGAACGGTTCGACCGCCGCACTGCTCTGGGGCCAGGACCTGATCGGTCCGGTCTCGCGGGACATGCATGCACTGGCGCTAGCGCGCAGCCGATGAGGTCGTTGCGCGGCGCACTTCGGAGGCTGCATTCCGCCGCGGATAAGGGTATCTGTTCGGCTGACGAGACGCCGCGCAGGGTTCACGCCGCATGACCTACGATCCCGCCGCCTTCGTGTCGGTTCCAGCCGAGGGCCGTTCCTGCGGAACCTGCACATTGTGCTGCAAGGTTTTCGACGTTCCGTCGCTGGAGAAGCCGGCGGGCCAATGGTGCAAGCACTGCCTCCCGGGCCGGGGGTGCGGAATCCACGAGACGAGGCCCCAGCACTGCCGGGCGTTCCACTGCCTCTGGATGACGGCGCCATGGCTGGGCGACGAATGGAAGCCGGAGCGCGCGAAATTCGTGCTGACGAACGACCCGGCCACCCGGAACCTGCTCGTGCAGGTCGATCCCGGTCAATCGCGGGCGTGGAAGCAGGCGCCCTATTACGAGCAGTTCAAGCGCTGGGCGCAGGCGGCGCTGGCCGAGAACAAGCATGTCATCGTGTTCGTCAACAAGGCGGCCACGGTGGTCCTGCCGGACCGCGACGTCGAGGTCGGCGTCATGGAGCCCGGCGACACGCTGTCGTTCCAGAAGCGGACGACGATGCATGGAATCCTGGTCGACGTGAAGAAGATCAGCGCCCGGCCCGCACCGTAGCAACCGGGTCCGCACGATGCAGCGGGGCCGGCGCGACCCGCTTCTCCGGAGGCAGCCTGCGGTCGCTGCGACGGGCGATGACGGCGAGTTCTCCCACCGACATGCGCGTCAGGCCCGAAGTATCGAGCGCCACGATCCCGATGTCGGCGGCATGCAGCTGGGCGAGGAACGACCAGTCCCGGATCATCAGTCCCACCTTCGGCAGGATGATGACGGCTCCGCGCTGCTGGCAGAGGCGGATCGCCTTGTCGAGCTGCACGAAGGCCGCCCGGCTGCCGTTCTCGTAGTCGACGAATTCGCCGAGGAGCTGGAGCCGATGCTCCAGGACGTGCGACTTGAGGCGTTGGCGCTGGCTCTCGAGCTCGGCGCGCAGCATGCCCTGCTGCTTCCCCGAGATCCTGAAATACCCGACCGCCTTGGTCGTCATGTCCACGCGAATACCCCGCGGCTGTCCTGTGGAACGCTTATCAGCGAAAAGACAACCATCCCTAAACGAAACCCGGCGGAAGCGACTCAGGCTTACAGTGGCTTGCCGTCCGCGGGTTCGCGCATCATGTCCTTGAAACGGCGAAGGGCGCGTTCCATCAGCGACAGCGCCCGGTCCAGTTCCGCTTCGGACGGGAGGGCCGGCGGCTTCGCGGCGCCGGACCCGGCGGTCGCCGCCGCATCCAGCCGCGCCCGCAGCTCCGCGTTTTCGCGGGAAAGGCGGTCGATCTCGTCTTGCAGCGCGTGGCGCTCATCCGGCACGACGGTGCAACGATAGAGGCTGTCCTGCTTCGTGCACTGGCTGACGACGCCGGTCCTGCGGTCCAGCTTGAGATAGCCGTCCGCCGTAGGCGTCATGGAGAAGCGGGCGTCGTTGTCCTGCGCCAGCGCACCGTGGGCGAAGCCAAGGCCGATCGTCGCAAAGGCGACCGCAAGCAACCGACCCATCGTGAATCTCCTCGTGCGTGCCCGCGTCGAGCCGTGGACGGCCTGCAGCCAACCATGCAACGGCGGCATCACGGAGGCAGCGAGATGCGCTTCGCCCGAAACGAAAAAGGCCGCCCGAGGGCGACCGATCGCTGGAGTTCAGACTCCTGAACTGTCGGGAACTGGAGCGGGCGAAGGGATTCGAACCCTCGACCCCAACCTTGGCAAGGTTGTGCTCTACCCCTGAGCTACACCCGCATCCTGTCCCGCGGACGGAAAACCGTCGGCGAGGCGGTATATGCCGCAACTCGCCGGGGGATGCAACAGGCTTTCGGCGGCATGGTTGGCGACTTGCCGGCCCCGCTCGCGCTCCCCTACAAGGCTTGAACCGAGGGCGGGCAGCGTCCGCCCGGCTCCGAGGCACCGGCCATGACAGACGACGCTCCGCGACACCGCACCGCCACCGACCTCTTCAGGGACTTCGAAACGCTCGGGATAGGCCACGAAACCGTAGAGCACCCCGCCGTGTTCACGGTCGAGGAATCGAAGCGGCTGCGCGGCGAACTGCCCGGCGCCCATGTGAAGAACCTGTTCGTCAAGGACAAGAAGGGGCGCCTCTTCCTGATCTCGGCGGTCGAGGACACGCAGATCGACCTGAAGCGCATCCACGAGATCATCGGCGGCTCCGGGCGGGTGTCCTTCGGCTCGGCCGACCTGCTGCGCGAGGTTCTCGGCGTGGAACCCGGCTCGGTCACGCCGCTGGCCGCCGTCAACGACACGGCCGGCCGGGTGACCGTGGTGCTCGACGACCGCCTCATGGAGCATGAGCGGATCAACGTCCATCCGCTGGTCAACACCATGACCACGGGACTCTCACGCCCCGACCTGGTCGCCTTCCTGGAGTGGACCGGTCACCCGCCGATGGTTGCGACGATCCGGTCCATGCCGGAAGAAGCGGGCCCGGGCTGAGGGTCGAGTTGCAGTCCCGCCCCATACACCCCAGATTGGGAGCGGATCGAACGAGGCAGGCGGCGCGTCCGCCGATTGACCGGGCCGGGATATCGCCGGTGCGTCGCGACTGCGGGGCAAGGCGGGGACGGCACCGGGGAGACATGGACCATGGCACTTGATGCGACGATGGCTGCCGGCGGCAGCCCCGACACCACGATTTCGGACACCACCACCGCCAGCTTCCGCCAGGACGTGCTGACGGAATCGACCCGGCGGCCGGTCCTCGTGGACTTCTGGGCGCCCTGGTGCGGGCCCTGCAAGCAGCTGACGCCCGTGCTGGAGAAGGTCGTCCGGGAGGCCGGCGGCAAGGTGAAGCTCGTCAAGATGAACATCGACGAGCACCCGCAGATCGCCGGCCAGCTCGGCATCCAGTCGATCCCGGCCGTGATCGCCTTCCAGAACGGCCAGCCGGTCGACGGTTTCATGGGGGCCCTGCCGGAGAGCCAGGTCAAGGCCTTCATCGAGCGGGTGGCGGGGCCGGTCGGCCCCGGACCCATCGAGGAAGCGCTGCAGGAGGCCGCGGCGCTGCTGGCCGAGGGTGACCTCGATTCGGCGTCCCAGGTCTACGGCGCGATCCTGGCGGAAGAGCCGGCCAATGTTCCCGCCCTTGCCGGCCTCGCCAAGATCCACGTCGAGCGCGGCGAACTCCAGGCGGCGAAGGATGTCCTGGCCGCGGTGCCGGCCGAAAAGGCGTCGGACGCCGCCGTTGCAGGCGTTCGCGCGGCCATCGAACTGGCCGAGCAGGCCTCGTCGCTGGGTGACCTGCGCGACCTGGAGGCGAAGGTCGCGGCCAATCCCGCCGACCACCAGTCCCGCTTCGACCTGGCCCTCGCGCTGGCCGCCAACGGCGACCGCGAGACGGCCGTGGACCATCTCGTCGAGATCATCAAGCGCGACCGGACCTGGAACGACGACGGCGCGCGTCGCCAGCTCGTGCAGTTCTTCGAGGCCTGGGGACCGATGGACGACATGACCGTGGCCGGCCGGCGCAAGCTTTCGGCCGTGCTGTTTCGCTGACGCCGTCGCCGGAACGCCGGGGCGGACGAGGGAGTTGCGACGTGGATCGAACAGGGACCGCCCGATGAGCATGAATGCCGTCTACAACGGCCCCAACGACCTGCCGGGTGTCATCCCGGTCTTCCCGCTGCCGGGCGCCCTGCTGCTGCCGCGAGGCGAGATGCCGCTCAACGTGTTCGAGCCGCGCTACGTCGCGATGGTGGACGACGCGATCCGGTCGTCGCGCATCATCGGCATGATCCAGCCCGAGCTCGGAACCGCGGACGTCAAGATCCCGCGACTCCTCGGCGTGGGCTGCGCCGGACGGATCACGCAGCTGGCCGAGACCGGAGACGGGCGCTACCTCCTGACGCTCACGGGCGTGGCCCGGTTCCGCGTGCTGGAGGAACTCCCCTCGCTGACCGCCTATCGGCAATGCAAGGTGGACTTCGGCGCCTATCCGATCGATTTCGAGGCGCGCGCGGGGGAGGACAAGGTCGATCGCGGCTCGGTCATCCGGACCCTCAGGGCCTTCGTCGACGCCAACGATCTCACGGTCGACTGGAAGGGCATCGAGGATGCCTCCAACGAAGCGCTGGTGAATGCGCTGTCCATGCTCAGCCCGTTCGACGTCCGCGAGAAGCAGGCACTCCTGGAAGCGCCCGACCTGAAGACGCGCGCCGAGATCCTCGTCGCCATGACGGAGATGGAGCTTGCCCGCGGCGACGACGGCTCCGAAACGCCGCTGCAGTAGGGTTCAGGACGGGAGATCCCACCCATGACCGAACAGAACGCCAACGATCAGCAGGGTGCGCCTCCCGCCCACCCGACGCGGCTCGACCCCCGGCTGCTGGAAATCCTCGTCTGTCCGCTGACGCGCGCGACGCTGGAATACGACGCGGCGAAGCAGGAACTGGTGAGCCGCGCGGCCCGCCTCGCCTACCCGATCCGCGACGGCATCCCGATCATGCTGCCGGAAGAGGCGCGCAAGCTGGAAGACTGATCAGGGCGCCTCGCCGCGCAGCAGCCGCGGCAGTCCCGGGGACAGCGCCGCTGCCTCGCGGATGAACCGGCGCTTGAGGCCCGGCAACCGGTCCACGACGCCGAGTCCTGCGTCCCGCAGCAGGCGAAGCGGCGTGAGGTCGTTGGAGAACAGCCGGTTGAGGCCGTCCGTGACGGCGCCCATCAGGAAGGTGTCGAAGCGCCGCGCGCGCTCGTAGCCGGCGAGGACATCCCCTGCGCCGGGGTCGAGACCCAGCGCGGCGGCATCGACCACCGCCTCCGCAAGAGCCGCGGCATCCCGAAGTCCGAGATTCAGGCCCTGCCCTGCGATGGGATGCACCACATGGGCTGCATCGCCGACAAGCGCCAGCCGCGGACCGACGAAGCGCCGGGCGATGGCAAAGCCGAGCGGATAGGCCCTGGGACGCGATTCGAGCCTCACCGGCCCGAGATGGTATCCGAAGCGGCGCTCGATCTCGTCGAGGACATCGCTTTCGTCCAGCTGCAGCAACGCCTCCGCGGCGTCGCTCTCCTCGGTCCAGACGATGGAGGCCCGCCGGCCGCGCAGGGGAAGGATCGCGAAGGGCCCGGCCGGAAGGAAATGCTCTTCCGCGCGCCCGTGATGATCCCGCTCGAAGGCGACCGTGGCGACGATTCCCGACTGCCGGTAGGACCAGGCCACGGTCCCGATCCCGGCCTCCTCGCGCAGCGGCGACCGCGCACCGTCACAGGCCACGACCAGCCGTGCCGACAGTCGCGCGCCCGACTGCAGGACGACGGCGTGGTCCTCGACGTCCGGGGTCGCATGCGAGACCCGCTCGCCGCGCAGGTCGACGCCCGCCTCGCGGCAGGCATCGGCCAGCGTGCGCAAGAGGACCTGATGCTCGACCATATGGGCGAAAGGCTCGCCCGGCTCGACCTCGCCGGAAAAGGTCAGGAACACGGGTCGCACCGGGTCCGTGACGCGGCTGTCGGTCACGATCATGTCGAGGATCGGCTGGGCGGTGGGAGCCACCTCGTCCCAGACCCCGAGTGTCTGGAACATGCGACGGGGCCCCGCCGCGATGGCGAAGGCGCGGTCGTCACGGCCGGCCGGCCGGCCGAGCGCGGGATCGCACAGGGTCACCGACAGGGTTCCCCCGAGCGCCTTCCTGAGGGCGAGAGCCAGCGAAAGCCCGGCCACGCCCGCTCCGGCGATGACGACATCGGTCCGCGTCACGTCCTGCGTCATTGCACGTTCCTGCCTTTCACCTGGCCGGCGGTCGCCGAGACTGGCGCCCCGGCCCCCAAGGTGGTCTGCTTGGTGCCGCCGACCGGAGCCGACCATGACCAAAGCCGTCGAACACCTGATCAAGCTTCTCGATCTGGAACAGCTCGAGATCAACCTCTTTCGAGGTCGCAGCCCCCAGACGGGATGGCAGCGCGTGTTCGGCGGGCAGGTCATCGGCCAGGCGCTGGTCGCCGCCTGCCGGACGGTCGAGACGATGCGGCCGCATTCGCTTCATGCCTATTTCATGCTGCCGGGCGATCCGTCGGTGCCGATCATCTACGAGGTCGAGCGGCTGCGCGAAGGCCGAAGCTTCGCCACGCGGCGCGTCAAGGCGATCCAGCACGGACGCGCGATCTTCTCCTTGTCGTCCTCGTTCCATGTCGAGGAGGACGGCCTGAGCCACCAGATCGCGATGCCCGACGTGCCGCGGCCCGAGGACCTTCCCGGCGAGGACGCCTTCCGCGACGTCGTGCTTCCCACCCTGCCGGAGCCCGTCCAGGCCTATTTCCGCCGGGAGAGACCGATCGAGCTCCGGCCGGTCGATTCCAGCCGTTACCTGTCGTCGGAGCCGCGCCTGCCGGTCTTCCACGTCTGGATCCGCGCCACCGCGCCGTTGCCCGACGACCCGGTGCTGCACCAGTGCGTCCTCGCCTACGCCTCCGACCTGACACTCCTCGACACGTCCCTCGCGACCCATGGCAGGACCGTCTTCGATCCGGCGATCCAGGCCGCGAGCCTCGACCACGCCCTCTGGTTTCACCGGCCCTTCAGGGCCGACGAATGGCTTCTGTACGCACAGGACAGCCCCTCGACCGGCGGGGCGCGCGGCTTTGCCCGCGGATCGATCTTCACGATGGACGGCCGGCTGGTGGCGTCCGTGGCCCAGGAAGGCCTCGTTCGGCTGAGATCATCGTAGGTTTTCGCACTCAAATTGTGCAAATGCCTACAAAGTAGGCTTATGCGCCGGCCTGTCCGGAACCCGTGCACAACCGTGAGTCGGTAGTGCCCCCTTTTCGCGCAACGAAGGGGAATTTCGGCCGGGGGGTCCGAATCTGGCACGCCCCTTGATTGTCGGCTCCTCGGCTAGCACCGCGCGCGAAGCGCTGGTGGCGTAACGAGGAACCAGAACCCATGAAAATCGTGATGGCCATCATCAAGCCGTTCAAGCTCGAGGAGGTCCGCGATGCGCTGACCGCCATCGGCGTGCACGGTCTGACTGTGACCGAGGTCAAGGGCTACGGCCGCCAGAAGGGTCACACCGAGATCTACCGCGGCGCCGAGTATGCCGTGAGCTTCCTGCCCAAGCTGAAGATCGAGGTCGCGGTGTCGTCAGACCTCGTCGCCAAGGTCATCGACGCGATCTCCGCGGC
>CAZJCW010000131.1:0-11336 GCA_964544365.1 uncultured Alsobacter sp. | reverse complement strand
GCGCTCGACGAGCCGATCGGCTGGCTGACGCGCGGCAACACCGTTCTGCCGGCGATGATCGCCATCAACGTGTGGAAGCTCTTTCCCTTCGTCGCCATCATGGTGCTCGCCGGCCTCCAGTCGATCCCGAACGAGCTCTACGAGGCCGCCCGGGTCGATGGCGCGAGCTACTGGGACGAGGTGCGCCACATCATGCTGCCGCAGATCCGCCCGGTGATCACGGCGGTGACGCTGCTGCTCGTGATATGGGCGCTCAACTCCATCACCATCATCTACGCCATCACCAAGGGCGGGCCGGCCAACCGCACGCTCATCACGCCCATCCAGATCTTCCGGCTCGCCTTCGAGAACGTCGAGTTCAACCAGGCGGCGGCGCTGTCGGTGATGTTCTTCGGCATCGTGATGGTGATCGTCTTCATCTACATCCGCGCGCTCGCGAACCAGCCGGGAGACAACCAGTGACCGCTGCAGTCGCTCCCCGGAAGCTCAAGCGGCCCGGCCTCGGCACGCCGATGATCGTCGTCGGCGCCCTCCTGATCGTCGCGGTGTGCCTGTTCCCGTTCGTGTGGATGGGGCTGTCTTCGATCAAGCAGCTCAACGAGCTCTACACGATCCCGCCGCGCTGGTGGCCGGACAACCCCACCCTCGCCAACTACTACAAGGTGCTCTTCCAGAGCCGCGTGCCGCGCTACTTCCTGAACTCGGTCATCATCTCGGTCGGGTCGACGGGCCTGGCGCTGATCCTGGCGATCTTCGCGGCGAACGGTTTCGCGCGCTTCCGCTTCCGGGGCCGCTCCTTCTGGCAGGCGTTCATCCTCGTGGGCCAGCTCCTGCCGACGGCGGCGATCATCGTGCCGCTGTTCATCACCCTGAAGGTGCTGGGCCTCGTCAACACCTACTGGGGACTGATCCTCGTCTACATGATCATCACGCTGCCGCTCAGCGTGTGGATGCTGACGAGCTACTTCAAGGCGATTCCGATCGAGCTTGAGGAGGCCGCCATCATCGACGGGGCGAGCCGCGTGGGCATCCTGTTCCGCATCACGCTGCCGCTCTCGATGCCGGGCATCGTGGCCGTGCTGGTCTACGCCTTCATCACCACGTGGAACGAGTTCATCTTCGCCCTGTGCTTCGCCACCGACTCGACGGTGAAGACGCTGCCCATCGGGCTGGCCGAGTTCTCCACCGAGTTCAACACGGACTGGGGGGCCATCATGGCCGCGTCGATGGTCATGACCATACCCATCGCGCTGCTGTTCCTCGTCTTCCAGAAGCTCTTCGTCGGCGGCCTCACGGCCGGCGCCACCAAGGGATAGAACCCGCCATGACCTCAGCGATACCAAGCCTCGGGCTCGGCACCTACGGACGCACCGGCGAGGCCGGCACGGAGGCGATGCTCAAGGCGCTTGAGATCGGCTATCGCCATCTCGACACCGCGCAGAGCTACGACACCGAGCGGCAGGTCGGCGAGGCCGTCCGTCGCAGCGGGCTGCGGCGCGCCGAGGTGTTCGTCACGACGAAGGTCGCCGACACGCGCCTCGACAAGGCGCAGTTCATGGACAGCGTCGAGCGCAGCATCGAGACGATCGGGCTCGGCCCGGTCGACCTGCTGCTGATCCACTGGCCGGTAAAGGACGAGGTCGTTCCGTTCGAGGACTACATGCTGGCGCTGGCGGACGCGCAGCGCCGCGGCTTCACCCGGCTGATCGGCGTCTCGAACTTCCCCGTCGCCCTGCTCCAGCGGACCGCCGCGCTGCTCGGCCCCGGTGCCATCGCCACCAACCAGGTGGAGATCCATCCCTTCCTGCAGGCCAGAAAACTCGTGGCCCATGCACGCTCCGTCGGCCTGCCGCTCACCGCCTACCAGCCTCTCGCCAAGGGCGAGGTGGCGACCGACCCGGTGCTGGGTCGCATCGCGGAGCGGCACGGCGTCACGTCCTCGGCCGTGGCGCTCGCGTTCCTGATGGCGGAAGGACACATCGTCATCCCGGCCTCGTCGCGAGAGGCGAACCTGCGCGCCAACATCCGCGCGCTGGACGTCCGCCTCGATCAATCCGACATCGCAGCCATCCACGCGCTCGACCGCGGCTATCGGCGCATCGACCCGGCGAAGTCTCCCGCCTGGGACGACTGACCCACCGCATTTCCCGAACCGGACATTTCGCCATGACCCACACTCCCAACATCACGCGCCCCGATCCCCGACTTGTCGAGGCGCTGCGCGAGATCGGCACCGCCACCATTTCCGGGGAAATGCGCAATCTCGGCATCAGGAACGCCGCGATCACCGGTCCGCGCACCTTCACGCCGGGCCGGGTGGCGGCAGGGCCGGCGCTGACGCTGCAGTTCATGCCGATGCGCGAGGACATGTTCGGCGCCGCCGAATACGACGATCCCGAAAAGCAGCTGCACCGCCACGTCCTCTACCATGCGCAGAAGGGCGACATGGTCGTGGTCGACGCGCGCGGCGACATGGACAGCGGTATATTCGGCGAGATGATGCTGACCTATTTCGCCGGCCTGGGTGGCGAAGGCGTGATCATCGACGGCTGCATCCGCGACAGCGGCACCGCGAAGACGCTCGGCGTCGGGCTGTGGCTCCGCGGGACGACGCCCAACTTCCATGCGCAGACCAACATCTTCCCCCACGCCGTCAACGTCCCCATCGCCTGCGCCAACACGTTCGTCGTGCCCGGCGACATCATCGTCGCGGATGACGACGGCGCGGTGGTGGTGCCCGTCGCCATGGCGGAGAAGGTGATCGAGGTCGCCGGCAAGCACGCCGAGTGGGAAGAATTCACGCGGGTCCGTCTCTCCCAGGGCGGCGACCTGCGGAAATACTATCCGCTGCGGGCAGACGCCGAGGCCGAGTACCTGACGTGGAAGGCGGCGCAGGGGAAGGGTTGAGGCTCGCCCGCGCCACCTGCCCTCGCCACCCGTCGGCGTGCGCGCGCAGGACGCGCCTACGCGTCTTCTAGTCCTCGAAGCGGCTCGACGGGTCGCGGTCGCGCTCGTAGTGGTGCGCGAGCGGAAAGGGCGGGAGCCAGGCCTCGCGCCGGATGGTCCAGCTTTCGTAGGTCGGCGTCAGCTGGTCGGGAGCGTCCAGCGATCCCAGGTTGACCTCGACCTCGTCCGCCGAGCGTCCGAAGACGGTCGAGCCGCAGCGCGGGCAGAAGAACCGCCCCTGGAAGTCACGGGCCTCTCCCTCGATCGTCACCGCATCTTCAGGGAAGATCGCCGACGCGTGGAACAGCGCGCCATGATGCTTCCGGCAGTCGAGGCAGTGGCACAGGCCGACCCGGTAGGGGCGGCCCTCCGCAACGAACCGGACATTGCCGCACAGGCAGCCGCCGCTGAACCGGTCCATGTCGATCCTCCTGGGGTCATCAAGGGGACCCAAAACCTAAAGCCGACGCCGTCGGGCGTCCACGGCTCGCACAGCCATCGACGCCGTCGCCGGGAAGGCCTAGCCTGCGGGATCAGTCAACGGAGCGCATCGTCATGGCCGGGGTCTTCCAGCTCATCTACTCGTCTCGACCATTCGGTTTCGATGATGCGCGGCTCAATTCCATCCTCATCGAGGCGCGCCGCAACAACGACCGGGACGACATCACCGGCGCGCTGGTCTGCCGGCAGGACGTCTATCTCCAGTTGCTGGAAGGGCCGCAGGCCGCCGTCGAGCATGCGTTCGCGCGGATCGCCGCCGACGACCGCCACTCCGACGTGGTGAAGCACCACGCCGTTCCCGCGGCGGAACGGATCTTCCCCGCGTGGGCGATGCGCGACGACCCCGCGCGCTCGTGGATGTGGAGCCCGGACGAGGTCGCTGCGGGGGCCATCGAGAGAGCCTCTTCGGCCGATCTGCTGGCAGTGTTCGAGCGGCTGGCGGCCGAGCCGGCCTGAGTCTCCCGCCGGCCCTCAGGACGCGGCTTCCACGCCGCGCTCGACCGGGTGGCCCGCCCGCAGCGTCATGAGCTCTTTCTCGAGCCGCTCCATGTTGGCGAACATCCGGCGGCTCGTCAGCTTGAGGAAGTAGAATCCGAACTCCGGGTTCTGGAAGTACAGGACGCGCAAGTCGTCGTAGGACAGAACCAGCAGGGCTCCGTCCTCGACGCAGACAAGGCCGTCGGTCCGGGTCTGGCTCGGGTTCAGGATCCCGAGTTCCCCGACCACGTCGCCCGCCGAGAGGGTCATCGCCAGGCCGGGCAGCAGGAAGCCGCCGCTGTCGACGATGAACATCTCGCTCGCCGGGGCGCCCTTGGCAAACACCGTCGCGCCGGCGCGATAGCTTCGCCGCGTCATGTAGGACTTCAGCCATTCCATCTTGAGGTCCGAGTCGGACGCCTGCTTCACCTTGCGAGTCAGGTCGCGCATCTCGGACAGGCGGCGCAGGTTCAGCGGCAGCAGCAGGCTGTGCAGGACGAGTATCGGCATTGAGCCGGTGGCCGTGCCGTAGACGATGAACGCTGCATTACTGGCGACGGCGACGAGCCGGATGTTGATGGCGGTCCGCATGAAGAATGCGGCGAACACAAGGACGGCAGCCAGATAGCCCGTCGCCTCGACCCACCATGCCATCGGGAGATGCCCGCCCTTCCGAAGAGAACCGCACTATGAGCGCGCCCGGAGGACTCGGCTCTTTCAGGGATATGGATATCTCCGGTTGGTGTTCGTCAAGGGTGGCGCCTCTTGGACGGCCCGGACGTCGCGCCAGAGGACTTCCCCCTCAGCGGGGCTGCATGCGCAGTGCGCCGTCGAGGCGGATGACCTCTCCGTTGAGCATGGGGTTGTCGACAATGGCGAGCACCAGCCTCGCATACTCTTCAGGCTTGCCGAGCCGCGAGGGGAAGGGCACGGCGGCGCCGAGGCTGTCCTGCACCTCCTGCGGCAGCCCCTTGAGCATCGGCGTCTCGAAGATGCCGGGTGCGATGGCGCAGACGCGGATGCCGCTGGCCGCGAACTCGCGCGCGGCCGGCAGCGTCAGCCCCACGACGCCGGCCTTCGAAGCGGCATAGGCCGCCTGCCCGATCTGCCCCTCGAAGGCGGCGACGGAGGCGGTCGACACGATGACGCCGCGCTCGCCGCCCTCCAGCGGCTCCAGCGCCGCCGCTTCAGCCGCAACGAGGCGCATCAGGTTGAAGCTGCCGATCAGGTTCACCTGGATCACCCGGGCGAAGGCGTCGAGCGCCATCGGCCCGTTCCGGCCGACGATCCGGGCAGCGGGGGCGATGCCCGCGCAGTTGACCAGGATCCGCGCCGGCCCGTGCGCCGCCCGCGCCGCGGCGACGGCGGCTTCGGCACTGGCCGCGTCGGACACGTCGCAGGCAAAGGCCGCGCCGCCGATCTCGGCGGCGAGCGCCGAGGCGGCGGTGAGGTTCATGTCGAGGATCGCCACCCGCGATCCTGCGGCGGCCAGCGCGCGGGCCGTGGCGGCCCCAAGGCCGGACGCTCCTCCGGATACGATGGCCGGGACGGTGTCGAGCTTCATGAGGGCACTCCTGTCAGGTCGCGATGCGGCCGGCCATGCGCGGATGCACGCGATCAGGACCGGTGTGCCGGCAATCGACCACAATGACGTCCGGCGTCAAGACATCGCGGCGACGGGCCGGTCCGTCATCGCCGGGCTCCGCCGGCCTTCGGGTGGCCTGGCGTCAGATCTCGAACACCTCGACCTCCCCCGTGCGCGAGCGCTCGATGGCCCGCGCGAGGCTGTCCGCACCGAAGGGAATGATCAGGTTGGCCGGCAACTCGCGGCCGTCCCGGAGCATGTGGGTGTATTCATGCTGCGTCAGCGCGAGCACGAACGGGATGTCGCTCAACGACGGCGTGTTCTGCATCAGCGCCCAGAGGCCGTATCCGTTCAGCGGAGGAACCCCAAGGGCCGCTACGACCACGTCGTAGCGTCTGGCCTTCAGCTCGCGCACGCCGTCCGTTCCAGCCACCGCGCCGTCCGCGGCGTAGCCGAGTTCGCCCAGGAGGCTCTTCAGGACAGCGAGGGTGGTCCTGTCGCGGGACACCGCGAGAGCCGATCCGGCGGGGTGCGATGTCTGCCGTACGGATGCCTGCATGGCCGGATCTCTCGCGTCGGACGCCATTCCATCCCTCACGGAAATTACAATCTGTGGTTGAGGAACTGGCATCGAACAAGACAGGGGAAACATTGATTTTGTGTAAGCGGCGATGCCCACAATCGACAAGTCGCGACTTTCGACGTGCGTAGTCGACCGGAGGGTGTCGGCGGCCGTCTGTGTGACACCGTCACCGACGCGCCGCGTGCCTCGGGCTTGAATGACGCAGGCTCACGGGAAGCGGGGGCCGTCGCACACCGAGGAGAGACACGATGACCGCGAATGTTGGTGGCCTGGACCGGATGCTCCGCATCGTTGTCGGCCTTGCGCTGATCGCGCTGGCCGCGACGGGCACGATCGGACTGTGGGGATACATCGGGGTCGTACCGCTGCTGACGGCGGCGTTCGGCTTCTGCCCGGCCTACACGCTGCTGGGCTTGAGCACCTGCCCGGTGAAGAAGGCGGCCGGCTGAGCGCTGCCTTCGACCCGACCAAGCCACGGCCCGCGCCTTGATGCCGATCATCGCGCGCGGGCCAGGCCCTGAAACAAGACAGGCGCGGCCCCGCGGCCCGGCTCCGGCCGGGTGCCGCGGGAAAGGCATTCCCGGAGACGAGTGATGGCCGAAGGCGAGACATTCATCGAGGGCCCGCTTTATGCGGCACGCAAGAAGGTCTATCCGCAGGCCGTCAAGGGCACGTTCCGCCGCATCAAGTGGGCCGTGCTGATCCTGACGCTCGGCCTCTACTACCTGCTGCCCTTCGTCCGCTGGAACCGCGGTCCCAACCTGCCGGACCAGGCTGTCCTCGTCGACATGCCGGGGCGCCGGTTCTACTTCTTCTTCATCGAGCTGTGGCCGCAGGAAATCTACTTCTTCACCGGTCTTCTGGTGATCGCCGCGATGACTTTGTTCCTCATGAACGCCGTCGCGGGCCGCGTCTGGTGCGGCTACATGTGCCCGCAGACGGTCTGGACGGACCTTTTCTACGCGGTCGAGCGCTGGGTCGAGGGCGACCGTCGCGACCGCATGAAGAAGGACAAGGGCGGCTGGAACGTCGAGTACGTCTCCCAGAAGATCCTCAAGCACACGATCTGGCTCATGATCGCCTGGTGGACCGGCGGCGCATGGGTTCTCTACTTCTCCGATGCGCCGACGCTCGTGCGGGATTTGGCGACCTTCCAGGCCCCGCTCGTCGCCTATCTGTGGATCGGCATCCTCACCTTCACCACCTACGCCCTCGCCGGCCACATGCGCGAGCAGGTCTGCATCTACATGTGCCCCTGGCCGCGCATCCAGGCCGCTCTCACCGACGAGTTCGCCCTCAACGTCACCTACCGCAAGGATCGCGGCGAGCCGCGCATGTCGGTGAAGAAGGCCGAGCACGCCCGCGAGGCCGGCGAGAAGGTCGGCGACTGCATCGACTGCAACCAGTGCGTCGCCGTCTGCCCGACCGGAATCGACATTCGCAACGGATCGCAACTGGGCTGCATCCAGTGCGGCCTGTGCATCGACGCCTGCGACAACGTGATGACGCAGGTCGGGCGCCCGACCCGGCTCATCGCGTACGACACCGACATGAACATGGAGCGGCGCGCCGTCGCGAAGCCGCCGGTCTACCGGATCGTTCGCCCGCGCACGGTGCTCTACGTTGCCATCATCGGCCTCGTCGCGGGCGTGATGGCCTATGCGCTGGCCACTCGCTCCATGCTCGACATCAAGGTCCTGCATGACCGCAATCCGCTCGTCACCCGCATGTCCGACGGCGGCGTGCGCAACGGCTACACGGTCCGGCTGCTCAACAAGCGCCCTGACGACAGGACCTTCGACCTCGTCGTCGAAGGCGTCCCGCAGTCGATCGTCCAGGTTGTCAACGTCACTCCCGCCGCGGACGGGCGGACCCTTGTCACGGTCGGACCGGACCAGACGCGCGAGCTGCGCGTGCTCGTCTCCGTCCCGAAGACCGCGATCCCTTCCTCCGCCCTCGATGTCATCTTCCGCGTCTCGGACCCGGGAAGCGGGGAGACCGCGACGGCGAAAGAGCACTTCATGCCGGATTGAGGCTTATCCTTTCGTCGCAATGTTGCGCTGCAGCAAAGCACGGCATGTTGCGGCGCAGCAAAGTGATGGCGGGATCCGGTGCATCGGATCCTGCCGGACACGGAAGGACGCCGCCGATGACGCGAAACATGAGTGCCCTCGATCGCCTGCTCCGTTTCTATGTGGGCGTTGCCCTCATCGCCTTCGCGCTTCCCTTTTGGGCGCCACAGACCGGATGGAACTGGATCGGCTGGTTCGGGCTGATCCCCGTGTTCAGCGCGGTCGTCGGCACCTGCGGGTTCTATCGCATCGTCGGACTGTCCACCGCGCCCGGGCGCTGAGAGCCCGTCGCCTGGCCGGTTGCCCGGCCCACACGTGGGAATGGCCCGGACTACCCTGCAGCCCGCAGATCACCTATCTGTCGAATTGGCGGACGCGTTCCGCCCGCAGCATCGTGGTGCGAACGGGTGTCCCGGTCGCGGCACGATGGTGCGACGACCCGCAGGGATGGGGCGGCTGGTCCGGCGTGGCGGGATCGAAGGCCGCCCGTGCGCAGGAGCCGGCATCATGACCCCGCACCTAGGCCGGCCTGTCCGGCACCTCCTGCTGATCCTGGCGGGAATCGTGTCGCTGTCAGTTCCCGCCGCGGCCCAGACATGCACCTGGGGAACACCGGGCTACCGCGACTGCGTCGACGAGAAGATCAGGAAACAGAAAGAGGCCGAGGCATCGGGCGGGCCCCGGCAGCTCTACCCGACCGCGCCGGCGAACCAGCGTGCGCCGCAACTGACGCCGCTCGGTCCTGGCGACGTGCAGGCGCTCAGGCCTCCGGGACGTTCGCCGAAGCCCTCGGCCCGCGGCTTGCGGGACACGCAGCGCAGTCTCGACAACAACCTGATGGGCATCCAGCGGGATCGCGGCCTGCAGCCGATCATGCCGCCGCTGCGCAACCCCGTGCCGCCCATGCCAGGGCAGATCTGTCCCAGCCAGGGCTGCTGAAGGCGCCAGCCCGAACCGCCGGCTACCTTGCGCAACGCCGGTCCTTCAGTACTTCGCGCGGACCACCGCGGGAGCCGGCCGTGCGTTGCAGTCATACGTGCGGTAACCGCCCCGGTCCCACCGGCGGGCCGGCGATTCGCACATGCCGATGTAGCGCGCGGAAAGCGGCATGCCCGACTGGGCCACGACGGGTCCGCGGAACTCGCCGTTCATGGACACGACGGCCGGGTCCTTCACCGGTGCGGACGCACAGCCCGTCACGAGCGCAGCAGCCGCGATCACGATCAACAGTCGCATGTTCAGCCCCCAACAACCGAATCACCCCTGACGGGCACCGTAGTTCGTCTCGCGGCTTGATGGAATCACTCCCGCCGAATGGCAATGGCCGCGAGGTCGGGAAGTTGCCTTCCGGCGCGGGCGCGCCGACCTTCCCGGACCTAGTCTGCGGAGGGCCTCCCGGCGAGCCAGGGCATGATCTTCAGGACGGTGGCGACGAGGAAGGCCACGAACACGAACCGGAACAGGTGGTGCACGCTCACATAGAGCGGATCGAGACCGAGCGCGACCGCGAGGACCGTCATCGCCTCGAGCCCGCCGGGCGCGAAAGCGACCGCCGCCGGGCCGAACTCCACGTCGACCACCAGCATCGCCGCGAGGACGAACAGCAGGGCCACGGCCAGGGTGGTCACCAGCGAGAGCACCACGGCCGGCAGGATCCGGGCGAGATCGGAGAGGTTCACGCCGTGGAAGCGCTGGCCGATGAACACGCCGACCAGCACGAAACCAATGATGGCGATGCCGCCCGGGAAGGCGCCCGTCACAAGCCCGCTTCCCGTCAGCACGGCGCTGCCCGCCATGCCGCCCATGATGAGCGGGCCGGCGACGCGAAGCCTCTCGAACAGGCCGGCGCCGACAAAGGCCCCGGCGAACAGCAGTCCCAGCCCGGACGCCGACACCGGTTGCACATCCCCCGTCGGTGATGCCGCGGGCTCGATGGCGCTGATGACGCTCGGCAGGATCATCACCAGCACGAAGACGCGGCAGGTCTGCAGCAGTGCGATGCGGGCCACGTCCGCCCGCACCGACGCGGCAATCATCAGGACTGCGGTCAGCGAACCGGGAGCCGAGGCGAAGAAGGCATCGCGCACCGGCCATCCGGCGAACCGCACGAGCACCGCCGTCGATGCCGCGAGGATGGTGCCGATCCCGATCGCCAGCAGCAGCAGGCTCAGCGGGAACCGCACGATCGATTCGATCGCCTCCGGCGACACCGCAGCGCCCATCGTGACGCCGGCGAGCAGCATGGCGAGGTCGCGCAGACGGCTGTCGAGCGGCGGCGAGAGGCCGACCGCCCCGAGCAGCACCGTCACCACGAGTGCACCCGAGAGCCACGGCGCAGCCACGCCCAGCCATGTGCAGGCCCAGCCGCCGACTGCCGCGGCGGCGATGATGCCGACCTGGCCCAGCACGGCTCGCGGGAGGTCAGGCCGGGAAACGGGATTCTGGGGAGGGTCGGAGGCCATGGCGCAAAAAATGCGGCCGCCGGAGAGGCCGTTGACCTCGATCAATGCCGCCCGCGCGCCGCCGCGTCAAATTGCTTTCCATGATGGAGGGCGAGGCAAGCCCGCCGAAGACCCCCGAAACGGGGTCGGAGATCGGGCGGCAGGTCATCCTACAGCGAATCCATGGCGTTTCTTCGCCGTGGGCCGGGGCGCCCGGCACGGTCTCGGGGGAGCCGTGTCGGGTGCTTCCGTTTTTGTACAGTCCTAACGACACCGCCCGGGTGTGGCACTCGATCCAGTGGGAGGCGCCCCTCGGCATGGCGCATTCGGGTCAACCCGCCGATCGCCCCAGGTAAGTGCCAGCGAGAGGGACAGCGCGCCGGACGGTGCGCTTGAGCAGCCGCGCGAGGGCAAGACGGCCCGCGTCAGGAACGGCCGGCGCGCGAGTTCTGGCCGATGGCGGAGGGTGCCTTCTCGTCAATCCAGTCTGGTTTTGGTCGACCGGGTTGCGAACGCGTTCGGGGTGTGGCCGCCGAAGCTCGCGTGACGTCGGTGGCCGTTGTCGTCGATCCACCAAGCTTCGATGAGCGCCATCAAGACGACAGCGAGTGATCATCCGCGGACAGATTCCGCGGATGATCACTTAGCAGCTGTTGAGACTTACTTCTTGTCGATCAGTGTCGGCAGTCCCAGCGCCGAGGAGAACGGCGTGGAATTGTCGCTGAGAAGCT
>CAZJCW010000130.1:0-11423 GCA_964544365.1 uncultured Alsobacter sp. | reverse complement strand
TGATGGACCATCTCGGGCTCGCGCGCGCCGACGTGATGGGCTACTCGATGGGCGCCCGGATCACGGCCCATCTTGCGCTCTCGAACCCGGAGCGCGTGCGATCGGCGCTGCTGGGTGGCCTCGGCATACACCTCGTCGAGGGCGTCGGCCTGCCGCTTGGCATCGCAGATGCGATGGACGCGCCGTCCCTCGACAGCCTGACCGATCCCATGCAGCGGATGTTCCGGGCCTTTGCGGAGCAGACGAGGAGCGACCTGCGGGCGCTGGCCGCCTGCATTCGCGGATCACGGCAGACGCTGACGCGCGATCAGGCCGCCTCGATCCGCGTGCCGGTGCTGATCAGCGTCGGGACCAAGGATCCGGTCGCGGGAGACCCGCACGCGCTGGCGGCCCTGATTCCGGGCGCGAGGGCCTTCGACATCCCCGGCCGCGACCATAATCTTGCGGTCGGCGACCGGGCTCACCGCGAGGCGGTGCTCGCCTTCCTGAAGGAGCGCCCGTGACCGCGCGCCTGCACGCCTACGAAGGCGCGGACGGCAACCGATTGGTTGCAAGCGTGTTCGAGGGGAAGAGGCAGCCGGTGCTGCTGCTGCATGGGGGCGGACAGACGCGCCATGCCTTCGACGGCCCCTGTCGCAGGCTGGCCCAGGCGGGCTTCGAGTCGATCACCGTGGACCAGCGTGGGCACGGCGACAGCGGCTGGCCGCCAGACGGCGCGTATTCCTTCACGGATTTCGGCCGCGACGTCGAGGCACTGGCCCGGGCTATCCGAGCCGAGACGGGGCGGGCGCCCGTCGCGGCCGGTGCGTCGCTGGGTGGCATCGCCGCGCTGCTCGCGGCGGGCTCCGGGCCGGCGGTCCTGGCCGGCCTGATCCTCATCGACGTGACCCCCCACCTCGATCCGGCCGGCGTCGACAAGGTGCAGGGCTTCATGCGCACCCACGTTGCCGATGGCTTCGCAACGATCGAGGAGGCGGCGGACGCCATTGCCTCCTACCTTCCGCACCGGCCGCGCCCCAAGAGCCTCGCCGGACTGCGCAAGAACCTGCGGCACGATCCGGACGGACGATGGCGCTGGCATTGGGATCCACGCTTCCTCGACGGGCCGCGGCCGATCCTTGCGGAGGCCGAGTTGGTCGAACGCGCGCTGGTCGATGCGGCGTCGCGCCTCACCGTCCCTGCACTGCTGGTCCGGGGAGCCCAGAGCGAACTTGTGGCACGCGAGCATGCAGACGAGTTCCTGACACTCGCGCCCCATGCCGAATTCGTCGATATCGCCGATGCGCGGCACATGGTGGCCGGTGACAGGAACGACGTGTTCGGCGATGCCATCGTCAGCTTCATGGCACGCCGCTTTCCCGCCTGAATCCGGTCGTTGACCGTCCCGTTCCGCGCTCAACCTTCGTCTGAGGCCGGTCGTAAAACGCGAGTCGCGGGAATCTCTTGACAGCGATTGCTGATGTCCTGATTCAGCGCCCCCGGAAGACCGGATCGCGCTTCTCGAGAAAGGCGTTGCGGCCCTCCCGGTAATCCTCGCTGTCGAAGCAGGCGGCGGCGAGAGCCTGGAGTTCGGCCGCCGAGGGCGCCCCGGGCAAGTGCGCCGCGGCGTCGATGCCGGCCTTGGCCGCTCGCAAAGTGAGCGGTGCGTTGCCGGCGATGGCGTTCGCCATGGCGAAAGTGTCCTGCTCCAGCTGGTCCTCCGGGACCAGGCGGGTCAGCAGCCCCAGTCGATCTGCTTCTGCCGCGTCGATCCGCCTCGCGGTGAAGAACAACTCCTTCGCGCGCATGGGTCCAATCGCCCCCACTGCATAGGCGAGGGCAGCCGGCGGGTAGCCCACGCCAAGCCGTCCCGCAGGAATGCCGAACACGGCGCCCTGCGCCGCGATCCTCAGATCGCAAGCCAGCGCCAGGCCCAGCCCGCCGCCGAGGCAGAAGCCCCGGATCATGGCGATGACCGGCTTGGGGCACCGGGCGACTGCATCGAAAGCGGCCAGATTCGCGGCCTCGTAGGCGCGACCTCCTTCCGCGGAGGCCCGCACCGTGGAGAACTCGGAGATGTCGGCTCCCGCCGCGAAAGCGAGGGTTCCGGCGCCGCGCAGCACGACGACCCGCACCGAATCGTCTCCCGCGAGCTCCGCCACGAGCCTCGGGATCGCCGTCCACATGCCGAGGTCGAGCGCGTTGCGCCGGGCCGGGTTGTCGATGGAGAGAACGCCGACGGCACCTTCTCGCGAGACGCGAATGCGATCAGACGAGGGAGTGGACGGCTGCGGCGTCGAAGCGGCTGTCATCGATACGTCTCGGGTCCTGGGGTTTTAGGCGGCGGCATCGATGTCCGGGGCGCCGGAAGGCGTGGCGGAAGGCTCTCTCCGGCGCCGCACCTAGGGCACGAGGACGGCCTAGACGGCCGGGGGGCTTGGAGAACTCGGGTCGGGCGCCTAGGTGTGCTATTGTGGCCGTCAGGTCGTCAAGGGTGGAGCATCGCGGTGTCGAAGCCATCGGTCGTCAATTCCGCCGGTCCCGTACCGCTCGCGGGTCGCGTCGATCCCGTGTGGGACCGCATCCGGGAGGAGGCGTTGGAAGTGCTGCGCCGCGACGTCGTGCTCGGTGGCTTCCTGTCCGGTGCCATCGTCAACCAGGCGTCGCTCGAGGCGGCTGTTTCGCAGCGCGTGGCCGCCCGCCTCGACCACGGAGCCGTGCCGGCCCAGTTGATCGCCCAGACGTTCGCCGAAGCCATCGCGCAGGATCCCGGCCTCGGAGACGCCTTCCGCGCTAACATCATGGCCGTCGCGGACCGTGATCCGGCCTGCACGCGGCTCATTGAGCCGCTGCTCTATTTCAAGGGCTTCCACGCCATCCAGGCCTATCGTCTGGCTCATGCGCTTTGGAACCAGGGCCGTAAGGACTTCGCCCTGTATCTCCAGAGCCGCTCGTCCGAGGTGTTCCAGACGGACATCCATCCGTCCGCGCGGATCGGCCGTGGCATCTTCCTCGATCACGCGACCGGCCTCGTCGTCGGCTCGACGGCGGTGGTGGAGGACAACGTCTCGATGCTGCAGGACGTTACGCTCGGCGGGACGGGCAAAGACCGCGGCGATCGCCATCCGAAGGTGCGCCAGGGCGTGCTGATCGGTGCGGGTGCCAAGATCCTCGGCAACATCGAGGTGGGCCAGTGCGCCCGCGTGGCTGCCGGATCGGTCGTGCTGAAACCGGTTCCCCGCAACACGACGGTGGCGGGCGTCCCGGCCCAGGTGGTCGGCGAGGCGGGCTGTGCAGAGCCGGCGCGCACCATGGACCAGCTTCTCGCCGACAAGCTGACGCCTCTGACGGGCTGAGTCGCGCCGGCGGCGCTTGCTCCCGGCCTGCGGACATGGCAAGTCGCTCCCCGGAAGCGGGGCCGATCGGCCGCCGTTGCGAGGCCGAGGCGATGGACAAGACCGAACTCCTGAAACTGCAGAATTACCTGCGCCGGCTGTTCAACAACAGCAACATCAAGGTCGTGGCGCGCCCGAAGAAGACGGATTCGGCGGAGGTCATGATCGGCGACGAGTTCGTCGGAATCATCTCGCTCGATGACGAGGACGGCGACCGCTCCTACGCCTTCAACATGTCGATCCTGGACGTCGATCTGGAAGACTGAGCGCCTTCCGCCGTCCCGGCGGCGCTAGCGCGCCATTCCCGCGACGAGCGGCAGCAGGCCGTCCACGATCCGTTCCCACCCCTCCGCATGGCGGGGCTCGAAGCGGACCTGGATGTCGTGGGCGCCCCTGCGAAACTCGGCGATACAGACCGGCTGCAAAACCTCGCCCGCCTTGGGGCGGGCCTCGCACCGCGCCGTGAAGGCGACCCCGTCCGGCGGCGAGAACAGCACCTCCTCGCCCTCGTAGGGCGACGCGGTGCGAAAGCGCCTGATCATGAGGGTGGAAGGCCCCGGCTTCACCGTTGGTTCGAGAAACCGCGCGTAGAGCCCGGCAAGCCGGGTTTGCGGCGCCACCCCTTCGGCCGGTGCTACGGTCACGAGAACGGTGTCGCCAAGCCGTCCCGGCGCGTCCTTCTTCGCACGCGCCCCATCGACGGGTCCGAGACCAGGCCAGGACAGGGCAAGATCGAGCCGGCCGTCACGGCCGGGAGCGGAGCCGGGCCGCAAGAGTGCCGTTGGCACGACGAACTGGGCCGATCCGAGCATGACCGTCGTGTTGGGCGGCAGCGCCGGCGCCGATTGCGTCATGAACCATACCGACCCTCCAGCCAGCATCCCTGCCGCCATCATGGCGACGGCCATGAGGCCCGCACGTCGCTCAGTCGGCGCGGGAGGGGCGGGGGTGAACGCGTCGCGTTGACCGAAGACGGCGGTGCGGATGGCTGCGCTCATATCCGTCGTTCCGAATTCTCGCTCTGAGTTGCGCGGTCCGGCGCGAAGTTCGCCGATTTCGTCGGGGTCGCGCCTTTACCATCCTGAAACGATGTTCTTTAACCCCCGGTTAAGACTGCCATAGTGCCGCCGCGGCCCCGACCGGCCAAGACGGACACGTGACGATGACCCTTACGCCAGACCATATCGAAGCATTCCAGGCCCTGCTTCTGGGCCTCGCCGCCGCCGGTGCCCTGGCGACGGGCTTCGAAGCCCTGACCTCCCGCCGCGCAAGTTTCGAACTGCTCGAGACCGGAGGGCCCCAGGCTCTCGCCTCGGTTCCGCTCATCGTCTTCACCGCGCCCTTCATCATCCTGCGCAACACCGTCAGAGGTCGCCGCTTCGAACGCCGGCCGGTATTCTTCGTGGCGCTGGCAACCGTCATCGCAGGCCTTTGGGGGCTGGCGTCCGGTCGCGTGATGCTGGATCTGCTCGCCTATCTCGGGTCTTGACCTGACGCCACGGCGGGCACCTCAGTACCGGATCGTCCGATCCGGAGACTTGCCATGCCGCTCTATGCCCTGAACGATGTCGCTCCCGAACTGCCCGGCAAGGACCGCTACTGGGTCGCGCCGGACGCGCACGTCATCGGACGGGTGCGACTCGGCGACGAAGTCGGGGTGTGGTTCGGCGCCGTCATCCGCGGCGACAACGAGTTGATCGACGTCGGCGCCCGCACGAATGTGCAGGACGGCGCAATGCTGCACACCGACATGGGCTATCCGATGACGATCGGGCCCGACTGCACCATCGGCCACCATGCGATCCTGCACGGCTGCACGATTGGCGCGGGGTCTCTCGTCGGGATGGGTGCGACGATCCTCAACGGCGCGCGGATCGGTGCGCACTGCCTCGTCGGCGCCAATGCGCTGGTGACCGAGGGCAAGGATTTCCCCGACTTCTCGCTGATCGTCGGTTCACCGGCCAAGGCGGTGAGAGTGCTCGATGCCGCCGCTGCCGAGCGGCTGCTGGCCAGCGCTGCCAGCTACGTCGCCAATTGGCGACGCTATGCTCCCGGACTGCGACGCATCGACGAATGAGAAAGGCCGCCCGGAGGCGGCCTTCTCGAGCCGTATCGAATGCGCGTCAGCCAGGGGTCACTGACCGGCGACGGTCAGGCCGGGGGAGGCCGGCTCACCCAGTTTCACCCAGACGGTCGGATTGACCTGCGACTGCCGCTTCACGAAGCCGTAGCCCGTCGCCCGCCAGGGGAGGACCCGGTTGGTCTTGCTGTCGAGGATGAAGTCGCCGCGCTCGGTGACGACGGTGAGGATCGCATGGCCGGATCCGGTCTCGTCGCGGACCACGGTCATCAGCAGGGACTGGACCGGGATACCGGCGCGGATCAGCAGGCGGCGCTTGAGAAGGGCGATGTCCTCGCAGTCGCCCTTGCCCTGCGTCGGGTACGTCCAGCGCTCCTGAACACCATAAAGGGTGGTGTCCTCGACCTGCTCGACCGAGGCGTTGACGGCGCGATTGACGCGGTTGATCTCGGCCCAGATCGCCGCGGTCATCTGCAGCGTGACCGGGGCGCGCGTCTCGTTGGCGCAATCCTCGTCGTTGCCGGCGCGGCAGAACTCGATCCAGCCGATGGGGGGGCGCGCTTCGTCGAGGACGGGGGCGGTGGTCGTCGCGACCGGGAGCGCCGTGGTCCGAGCCGACGTCGCGGCTGACGCGAGGCCTGCCGCCGCAAGGAACGCGATGCCAGAAAGTCCCGCCAAGAAGCCCTGGAAATACCGCATCACACCCTCGCCCCAGTCGTTAACAGAACGTTAATCGGAACTGGGGCTTGGGGGCAACGTTAGGGTAAATACAAGGTTAACGACGCGAATAAAGAAGCATTTTCAAAGCGATGACATCGTTTTCGACGGGCGGCCGTTGATGAAGGAGGAGCCGGCTCCCGGGGCAGGAGCCGGCTCACGGCGGATCCGGTCCGGATGTGGGTGGGACGGGGACCGGTCGCTCTCTTCTTCATGATCATCGGCTGCGTGCCGATAAAGGCATGATCCGCCCGCGGCCGTTCACCGGCCCTTGCGGGTTTGCGGGCAATTTGAAGAAGACGGAGGAGAAAGCGGGTGCGGACCGCAGAAGGCGCGCAAACGACGCGCCAAGACGCCGGCGAAGACGCGGCTAGAGGACGATGTCTTCGTCGAAGACGTCTTCCGTCAGGGGACGCAGGAACTCGATGCCGATCCCTGACCCGAAGTGACGCACGACGCGTCCCGGGGTCGAGCCGATCGTGACGGAGGCGCCGATCGGGATCGGGATCCCGACATTGATCGCGGCGCCGGACATGGAGATGTCGATGATGCGCGCCGCCGCGGTCTTGCCGTTCATCAGCCGCACGATGGTCGACGCCTGGCGCGGCGTGATGCGCTCGTGGCGGCGGTCTTCGGGCAGGCCGAGCTCATGGCGGTTTGCGAGCCACGTCAGCTGGTCGGCCAGCTTGTCCTGCTTGCGCCGGGTGGCGACGAGCGACACGGCGAATCCAAGTTCGAAATGCCGCGCCACGACGCCTTCGAGGCGT
The DNA here is from genome assembly GCA_964544365.1 of uncultured Alsobacter sp. Lineage (GTDB taxonomy): Bacteria > Pseudomonadota > Alphaproteobacteria > Rhizobiales > Beijerinckiaceae > Alsobacter. The sequence goes on along the minus strand of CAZJCW010000130.1, from coordinate 4,485 downwards.
CCCAGGTGCTCGAGATAGATCACGACCCTCTCGCCGACCATGCCGCGCACGGGGGCGAGCAGCGCGATGCCGCCGGGCGAGATGTTCATGGACTGGCAGGGATATTCCTGTTGGTTCTCGAGCATGAAGCGGCCCAGCAGAACGACGCGCACGCGCTGGTGGCGGCGGCGTTCAAGGGCACGCGTTCTCAGGTTGAGAGCCAGGCTCATCCAGACCGGACCATGGGTGGCGCGCTCCTTGCCCGGAACCCGCTTCTGCAGGCGATGATCCGCTCCTTCTGGTTAACATCGGTTTATCGCGCGGACGCAATTCCGCTACGATCCGAACATAAGCCGGCAGCAGTCGCCTTTACATCTGGCGCCCGCCCTCGAGCACGCGCAGATGGCCCCGGCGCTGGGCGACGACGGACGGAGCGGGCAGGGGAGGCTCCACCCGCCCGAGTGCCGAGGCCGGCACCCGCCCGCGAATGACCCGGAAGGAACGCAGCACCAGACGATCGATGGGCTGCAGGCCGAACCATGTCGGCATCGTCGCCGGCGAGAGGCAGCCGAGCACGCGGGCGTGCGTCTTTCCGGCGTGGCGCAACGGCAGCAGAAGCATCTCGATGTCGATGTGACGGTCGCCGGCGCTGGCGCCGAGGACGCCGGCCACGGCTCCCTGCGCCTCGTCGCAGACGGTGCGCACGAGTGCGTCGCCTTCGTGACCTCGCGCCCCGTCCTCCGACAGCCACAGCGCGGAGAAGGATTCATCCTTCAGTTCGCGGCCGAACAACGCGCAGACGCGGGTTCCGGCGAGGCGAAAGGGATGGCGTCCCTCGGGATCGACCTCGAGCATGAAGGTGTCGGCGAGAAGGTGACGGATCGCCGTCGGGTCGATCTCGGCCCGTTCCGGCGCCAGACGATCCCCGCGGATGGAATCCCAGTAGGCATAAAGGGACTGCGTGGCGGGATGCTTCATGTCTCTCCCCGCTTGGCACACCCGTCGTCCCGCGCGGGGACACCCGGTCGTGCCATTTCGGTACGCTGATACGGGAGCGTGCGCCCCCACCGGGGGAACGCCCCTCCCGGCCTGGTCCCGGCTGCAGGCGGCATGCCAACGATTGGTTAACCCTAACAAGCACTTGCCGTTGTCGAAGAGTCGCGGGTGAGCGAACGTCAGTGCCGACCTATCGGGGTTCCGTGCATTGCTCCTGCGCGGTACGCGATCACCTTCACCGGCATCTGCCGGCGTGCAGGGAGGGCTTTGGCCCTCCCTTTTTTTGTCGCTTGCGCGGCGCCTCCTCCGAGCGGGCTTGAACCGGAGGCCGGGGCGGGCCAAGACATCCCCGGACCTCCGGATCGAACCGCCAGTGACCCAGTCAGAACCCGTCTTCAACATCCCGGGTGCCGTCGTCGGCCTCGTACTCCTGCTGATCGGCATCCATGCCTTCGGCGGATGGCTGCTCGGCGAGGGCTGGATGATCTGGGAACTGGCGTTCATTCCCGGGCGCTACGCCAGCCTGTTCGGAGTCGACATCGTCGCGCTGGCGGAAGCGGGACTTCGGACAGACGAGCCCCATGCCGACCAGTTGCTGGCGCTGGCCCGCGCCATCGCGGAGGAGGGAGACTCGAAGCCCTGGACGTTCCTGTCCTATGCCTTCCTGCATGGCAGCTGGCCGCATGTCCTCTTGAACTGCGTCTGGCTCACGGCGTTCGGCACGGCAGTGGCCCGGCGCTTCGGTCCGATGCGGTTCCTGCTGCTGATGGCGCTGGCCGCCATCGGGGGGGCGGCGGTCCACGTGGCGTCGCAGCCGGGCGACGTGCTGCCGATGGTGGGCGCGTCCGCCTCGGTGTCCGGTGCCATGGCCGCGGCGATGCGCTTCGCGTTCCAGCCCGGCGCTCCGCTCGGCATCTACCGCCTCGACGAGCGCACGGCCTATCTGCTGCCGGCCCTGCCGCTGCGCGACGGTCTGGCCGAGCGACGGGCGATGACGTTCGTCGTCGTGTGGTTCGTGCTCAACCTCGCCAGCGGACTTCTGGCCCCCGAACTCGGCCTCGTCGACAGCGCGATCGCGTGGCAGGCCCATGTGGGCGGCTTTCTCGTCGGGCTTCTCGCCTTTCCCCTGTTCGACCCGGTTCCCCGGGGACCCGTCGACTGATTGCTCCCAGTGCCCGGTTGCGGCGCGGGCGCGATGCAGGCACACTTGTCCTTCGGGTGCCGTCGAGGGCGGCGTCCACCAACGTTTCCCTCGGGGGTGCGCGGCATGGGCCGCCACGGAGCGGGACGGCCCAAAAACTGAACACGGGTCGGAACGCAAGGAGGGACGCATGACCGTCGACCAGATCCTGGCGACCAAGGGCCGGAGCGTACAGACGATCCAGCCCCATCGCACTCTGACGGACGCCGTGGCGGTGCTCGCCGAGAAGCGCATTGGCGCGCTCGTCGTCACCGGTGCCGACGGCAAGGTGCTCGGCATCCTTTCGGAACGCGACATCGTGCGTGCGCTGGCCCTCGGCCAGCATGTGATCGGCGATCCCGTGTCCCGCTACATGACCGCCAAGGTCGTGACCTGCATGCGGGACATGCTGGTCGTGGACGTCATGGAGGAAATGACCCAGGGCCGGTTCCGCCACATGCCGGTGGTCGAGGAGGGCCGCCTGATCGGCCTGATCTCCATCGGCGACGTGGTGAAGCATCGTCTGGCCGAGTTCCAGCACGAGACGAACGCGCTCAAGGAGTACATCACCGCCGGCTGAGCGCCTGGGGTGAATCGGGGGCGGCGCGCCGGTGGCGCGACACGCCACACCGGGTCTCTCTCCGCAGGGAGAGAGGGCCGCGTGGCTGCGCCGCTTCGATCGCCGCCGCCGCGTGTCGAGCACGGGTCCTCCACGAGCCGGGCGGTACCCGGCCGCTGACGGACCGTGCGGCGACCAAGTGATCTCAGGCGGGCAGGGCCAGCGCCTCGATGGCGGCGCGGAGATCTTCCATGCCCTGCGCGACGGCTTCCTCGCCGAGAGCGATGCTCTCCTGCGCGCGGTGGAAGTCGAACAGATTGATGCGCCCGAGGCGGGGCTTGAGGTGGACGTCCGGCGGGTCGCCGGCGAGCCGGGCGCGCGCGATGCGATCCTGCGTGATGTTGAACGCATCGACCATCACGCTGGCGAGGCCCGGCCCCGCGGCGGCACGGCGACCCATGCGCTGGGTGAACGAGCGTGCGGCCCCCAGCATCGGCGAGAACAATCCCTCGGCCAGCGCCTCGGCAGTCTCGTCGGTCGGCGGCACCCTTGCGCCGCCGTGATCCGGTATGACGCCGCCGCGACCGAACATGTCCGCATTGATGTTCACGGCAATGACGAGATCGGCCGCCAGCGCCCGTGTCGTCGTGACCGGGATCGGGTTGACCAGCGCACCGTCGAACAGCCACCGCCCGCCCAGTTGGACCGGGTCGAAGATACCCGGCAGCGCGTAGGATGCCTGCAGGGCCTCGACCATCGGCCCCCGCGTCAGCCAGATTTCGTGGCCGCTCCGCAATTCGGTCGCGACCGCGGCGAAGCGGATCGGAAGGTCCTCGATCAGCCTGTCGCCGATGTCCCGCTCGAGAAGTCGCTTCAGCTTGTCGCCGCTGATCAGGCCGGGACCGATGTGGAAGTCCATCAGCCAGAGGACCCGGCTCTTGGTCAGCGACCGGGCGAAGGCTTCCAGCTCGTCGAGCTTGCCGGCGGCATAGCAACCGCCGACGACCGCGCCGATGGACGTGCCGACAATGACATCCGGCGCCAGCCCCGCCTTCTCGAGCGCACGGATGACGCCGATATGCGCCCAGCCACGGGCGGCGCCGCCGCCGAGAGCGAGCCCGATGCGCGGGCGTCGGACCGCGGCGGTCTCGCCTTTCGGTTCATCGCTGGCCACGGCACGCAGGCCGAGCAGGTCCTGGAGCATGGGCTTTCTCCAAACGTCCGAAACCCTACGACGACTGGACTACGATTTGTTGAACGTCCTTCAAACGGCCGGATCGTCGCCGGAGTTTCAGTCCGTCGCGGGCAAAAGGCGAGCGGGCCCGCCGTCAGGAGAGGCCTCGACGCGGCGATAGAAGCAGGCGCGCCGGCCCGTGTGGCAGCAGCCGCCGTCGCCGCCCACGGTGACGCGCAGGAGCAGGCAATCCTGGTCGCAGTCGACGCGGATGTCGACGACGGTCTGGATCTGGCCCGACGTCGCGCCCTTCAGCCAGAGCTCGCCGCGCGACCTTGACCAGTACCAAGCCTGGCCGCTTTCCAGCGTCCGTGCCAGCGCGTCAGCGTTCATGTGCGCAACCATGAGCACGCGGTTGCTGCCCGCATCCACCGCAACGGCCGTGATCAGGCCTGCCGCATCGAATTTCGGCATGAAGACGTCGCCCTCCTCGACCGCGGCGCGGGTCCCGGGCGTGGCAAAGGGCAAGCGCTGGCCGCTCATGGGGGGCTCCGGACATGAAAAAGGTCCGCACGCGTGGGGCGCGGGCGGACCTTT
>CAZJCW010000129.1:0-11450 GCA_964544365.1 uncultured Alsobacter sp. | reverse complement strand
CCATCGCCGGGTAGAGGATTTCCTCCACCGCGGGGTTCAGCCGATGAATCTCGTCGATGAAGAGCACGTCGCGCTCCTCGAGATTGGTGAGCTGGGCGGCGAGGTCGCCGGCCTTCGCGATCACCGGGCCCGAGGTCGAACGGAAGTTGACGCCGAGTTCGCGCGCCACGATCTGCGCCAGCGTCGTCTTGCCCAGCCCGGGCGGACCGACGAACAGGACGTGGTCCAGCGCCTCCCGCCGCGCCTTCGCGGCCTCGATGAAGACCTTCAGGTTCTTGCGCGCCGCAGCCTGGCCGACGAAATCGGCGAGGACCAGCGGCCTGATCGAGGTTTCGAGGTCGTCCTCGCGCTTCTCGGCCGAGACGAGGCGGGGAGGAGTGGTCATGGCTCGTGCCTCACCGCGCCATCTCCTTCAGCCCCAGCCGGATCAGCTGGGGCGCTTCCGCCCCGTCGCCGGCGATGCGCAGCGCGGCGGCGACGGCGGCGGTGGCCTGGGCCTGGGGATAGCCGAGATTGACCAGGGCCGACACGGCGTCCGCCACGGGCTGCGGCGCCTTCCGGTCGCTGACGGCGCCGGCGAGGCGGGCAAGGGCGGGGTCGAGGCCCACGGCGGCCGGCGCCTTGTCCTTCAGCTCGGCGACGATGCGGGCCGCCAGCTTCGGCCCGACGCCGGGAGAGCGGGCGACGGCGGCCTTGTCCTGCGTGCCGATGGCGGTCGCCAGCGCGCCGGGGTCGAGCGCCGACAAAATGCCGAGCGCCACCTTCGAGCCGACCCCCTGCACCGTCTGCAGCAGGCGAAACCACTCGCGCTCGGTGTCGGTGCGAAAGCCGAACAGGCGGATCGCGTCCTCGCGGACCTGGGTCTCGATGGACAGCACGGCCGCCTCGCCAGCGGACGGGAGGGCCGCGAGCGTCTTCGCCGAACAGAGCACGACATAGCCGACGCCGTGCACGTCGAGGATGACGTGGTCCTCGCCATGGCTGTCGATGACGCCCTTGAGCTTGCCGATCATGCCGAGGGTCCGCGCTCGCGCACGAGGGTCGCCATGGTGGCCGCATCGTCCGAGCCCAGCGACGACAGCCCTGCCACCACGCCCGCGCGATCCGCCTCGTGACGGTTCTGGCTGGCCTTCCATTTCCCGTCGAGGCCGTGCAGCACGATCTCGATCCCGACGATGCCGCGCACCTGCGCGTCGACGAACGGCGCGGGCGCGTCGTCCACGGCCCAGGGCTCCGGCCGCCGCCCCTCCATCATGTCGGTGAGCCCGCGGATCTGGGCGTGGAGCCAGGCGGCGTCCTCGACGGCCCGCGCGACGCCGCGCGCCTGCACCATCGCGTAGTTCCACGTCGGCACGACCTTGTGGGTCTCCTGCTTGGTCGGATACCAGGACGGCGTGATGTAGTGGTCGGGGCCCTGGAAGACGACCAGCGCCTCGATGCCGCCGACGCAGTCCCGCCAATGTGCGTTGGCCCGGGCGACGTGGCCGCGCAGGACACCGGGCTCCGCCGTGGCGTCGAGCAGCCACGGGATGCCGTTCGCCATCAGACCGCCGGGGCCGGCGGTGACGAGCAATCCGAACGGGAAAGCCCGCACGAAGGCCTGCTTGCGGTCGAGATCGGTCTCGGCGAAATGGGGCGGCTGGTACACGGCGAGGCTCGCTGCTGGGTCAACGGGAGCTGGCTGGCATCGGACGTTCAACGCGCCCGGGCCAGAACGGCCGCGGCCAGGGCCCGGGATGCGCGATGCTGGGCGTGCGTGAGGGCGATGGCAAGCGCGTCGGCGGCGTCCGCGCTCCTGGGATCGGCTTTCGGCAGCAGCACCCGCACCATCATGTGGATCTGCTCCTTCTCGGCGTGGCCCGCGCCCACGATGGTCTTCTTCACGAGGTTGGGCGCGTATTCGGACACCGGGAGGCCCGCCTGGGCCGGCACGAGAAGGGCAATGCCGCGCGCATGGCCGAGCTTCAGCGTGGCGCGCGCGTCCTTGTTGACGAAGGTCTCCTCCACGGCGACCTCGTCGGGCATCGCCTCGTGCAGCACGCGGGTGAGGCCTTCGTGCAGTTGCCGCAGCCGGTCGGCGAGGGTCAGCTTCCCGTCAGACTGCACCGTGCCGCAGCCGAGGAAGGACAGCCGGGTGCCGATGCTCTCGATGACGCCCCAGCCCGTGTTGCGCAGGCCGGGGTCGATCCCGAGAATTCGAATCGGCAGAACCGTGGACATGGAAGCGGGATACCGCGTCCGCGTCCGGAACGGAACAGGTACGTTCGCGCCCCTTCCCCTTCCCGCGGGAGCAGGCGGGACGACGGGCGGCGGCTGCCGGACCCGTGCCGCGGTCTCAGCTCATCTTGGCGAGCAGGGTGTCGGAGAACTCGGCGTTGGAATAGACGGTCTGGACGTCGTCATTGTCCTCGAGCGAATCCATCAGCTTGAGGATCTTCTCGCCCGCCTCGTCGTCGACGCCGATGGTGTTCTGCGGGCGCCAGGTGAGGGCAGCCTTGCGCGGCTCGCCGAAACGGGCCTCCAGCTCCTTCTGGACGTCGCGCAGCGTCTCCATCGCCGTGAAGACCTGGTGGCCGTCCTCCGAGGAGGACACGTCGTCGGCGCCGGACTCGATCGCGGCTTCCATGACGGCGTCCTCCGTCCCGACCTTGGCGTCGAACTCGATGACGCCGACGCGGTCGAACATGAAGGAGACGGCCCCGGTCTCGGCCAGGCTGCCCCCGGCCTTGGTGAAGTAGGAGCGAACCTCGCTCGCCGTGCGGTTGCGGTTGTCCGTGAGCGCCTCGATGATCACGGCGACGCCGCCGGGGGCATACCCCTCGTAGCGGATCTCCTCGTAGTTCTCGCCGTCGCTCCCGGACGCCTTCTTGATGGCGCGCTCGATGTTGTCCTTGGGCATGTTCTCGGCCCGGGCCGCCTGGATGGCGGCACGCAGGCGCGCGTTCATGGTGGGATCGGGAAGCCCGAGCTTCGCCGAGACCGTGATCTCGCGCGCGAGCTTGGAAAACAGCTTCGACCGCATGGCGTCCTGGCGCCCCTTGCGGTGCATGATGTTCTTGAACTGGGAATGGCCGGCCATGTCGTCCTCGATCGCATGAGGATTGGCGCGGACGCCCGCCGCGCCACCCTTCGCAGTGGCGCGAGCTTATACGGCGCACCGCCGCGGAAATAAAGGAACCCGGCTCAGATCCACCACGGGGGTAAGCTTTCGGCCAGGTGCGGCCCGATGCGCACCGCCGCCGCCCGCAGGGCGAGGCCGGTCCGGTCGTCGGTCTCGACGGCGAGCCCGCACAGCGTGCCCGGCCCGATCGCCGGCTCGAGCCGGGCGCCCGGCGTCTTCTCCAGAAAGCGCCGGACCGGCTCTTCCTTGGCCATGCCGAGGATCGAATCGTAGTCGCCGCACATGCCGGCGTCGGACAGGTAGGCGGTCCCGCCCGGCAGGATGCGCGTGTCGGCGGTGGGAACGTGAGTGTGCGTGCCGACGACAACGGAGACGCGGCCATCGAGGAACGTCGCCATGGCCTGCTTCTCGCTGGTCGCCTCGGCGTGCATGTCGACGAGGATCGCGTCGCACACGCGCCCGAGCGGGCAGGCCTCGATCGCCTTCTCGACGGCGGGGAATGGATCGTCCAGCGCGTCGATGAAGAGCCGCCCCATCGCATTCACGACCAGGACCCGGGCTCCGCCGGCCGTCTCGATCAGGGTCGCCCCGCGCCCGGGCGTGCCGGGCGGGTAGTTCACAGGCCGCAGCAGCCGGGGTTGGCGCTCGATGAAGACGAGTGCCTCGCGCTGGTCGAACGAGTGGTTTCCGAGCGTGATCGCGTCGGCGCCGGCCGCCAGGATGTCGTCGCAGATCGCCTCGGTGATGCCGAAGCCGCCGGCCGCGTTCTCGCCGTTGATGACCACGCAGTCGAGCTTCCACGCGCTGCGCAGACCGGGCAGGAGATCCGCTACGACCTCCCGGCCGGGTCGGCCGACGATGTCACCGAGGAAGAGAAGTCGCATGGCGCACCTCGTTCATGCCGGTCGGCGCCCGCAGCGCTCCGTCCTCGGTCACCACCGCGTCGAGTGGCTGGTCGTGGGGTTCGTCGGGCACATGAGCGACGCGCTGGACCGCAAAGGCAAGACCGACGGCGAAGGGACGGCTGCCCCGCGATAGCCGCGCGATGGCCCGGTCGTAGTGGCCGGCACCATAGCCGATGCGGTGGCCCCGCGAATCGAAAGCGGCGAGCGGCACGAGCATGATGTCGGGATCGACGGCCTGGGCGGACGGCTCGGGCTCGGACAGGCCGAAGCCCGCCCGGCGGAGCGGGTCTCCCGGGCTCCAGAGCCGGAAAACGAGCCCCTCGGGCGTGACGCAGGGCAGGGCGAGGCGATGGCCTCGCGCGGCCAGCGCGTCCATGGCCGGACGCGGGTCGATCTCGCTGCGGATCGGCAGGAATCCGGAAACGGTGGCCGGTTCGCGGGCGGCAAGGACGTCCAGCACATGATGAGCGGCACGCCCGGACGCCGCCGCGCGGAAGGCCGGGTCCAGCGCGTCACGCCGGGACAGGCACTGGCGGCGCAGACCCGCCTTGATGTCGGTCGTCGTCATGTCTGGAAGCGCGGAGCCACAGTGGCCGTGGGACGATCGATCCCGGGAAACCTACAGCGTAGGTGGGCGCCGTTTGTCCAAGCCCACGGGCGAGAACAGGAACAGCTCCCGTTAGGATCGATAAGGCCCCGGGGATTCATTGTCCTCACGTACCCCGCAGCCCCGCAGGACTCATGTAGGCGAGGCCCGGCCGTTTGACCAGTGCTTTCGCCCATCGATCCGGTCACCGGCTGCGAAAGGGAAGGAGTGGCAGTCAGCCCAGCGCCGACGGCGACGGCGCGAGGCGGCGGGCGACGTCCTCGATGCGCTCGGCCGCGTCGACGATGGCCTGCGCAATGCGGGCTTCGCTGTCGGTGGACTGCGCCGACGCGATGCGCTGCGCATCCCGCACGGACGCCAGATCCTGCTCCAGCGACCGGATGCGCGCGCGAAGCTCCTCGCGCTCGTCCAGGAAGGTGATCGCCGCCATCACGGTGAGGCGGTTGTCGCCGATTTCGCCGAAGGACTTGCGCATGTCGTCGATCTTGGAATCGACCTCCTCGGCAAGCCGGCGCAGGTGCTCTTCCTGTCCGTCCTCGCAGGCGATGCGGTAGACCTTCTGGGCGATGGTGACGGTAACCTGTGCCATGCCGGGCGTTTACCCCGCCCTTGCCTGCGCGTCGATGACCGCACGAACGGAACCGATCGCGTCTTCGATGCGCCGGGCAAGGTCGTCCGTCGCGCCGTCCATCCGGGAGGACCGGGCGAGCGCCGCGTCGAGTTCCACCGCGAGGCGGGCGCGGTCGTCCTGCATCAGGGCAAGTTCCGTCTCCAGCGTCGCCTTGGAACGGTCGGCCTCGAGCTTGCGCGCAGCGGTCGCCTCCAGCAGGCCCAGCGCGGCGTTCAGCCGGGCTATGGCGTGCTCGATCGCGCTCGGTTGCGGCAGGCTCATGCGGCCGGGCTCCCCGTTTCAGTTCGCAATTCGCCAGTGGATACGCAGTCCGTAGAAGAACGGACCATAACAGCTCAATCGTCTTTACTATCGCTCAATGGCGGTCCCGTCAACGTCGTCACGGGGGCGAAACGGACGTAAGCCTCCGCAGTGCCAGAGTTTTTTCGCGCTTTCGTTGCCTTTTCGCGCAATTAACTTCATGACTCATTTCAATTTCAAATTAGCTTCACCATTGAGTTCTCCGAATGGTTGTGCTCGCGTTGCCCGCCGGGGAGATCTTTCGTGGGGCGCGCCGTCCCGCCATCCATCTCGGCCGGTCTGGGCGGGCGTGGCTCATTGACTCGCGGGGGTGAGGTGGTAATCAGTCGCCGCCTCCAACCGGACCCCCTCCATGACCTCTCGCGACCATTACAAGTCCATGGCGAACGCCATTCGCAGCCTGGCCATGGATGCGGTGGAGAAGGCGAAATCGGGCCATCCGGGCCTCCCCATGGGCGCCGCCGACATCGCCACCGTGCTTTTTGCCGAGGAGATGAAGTTCGACGCGTCGGCTCCGGCCTGGCCCGACCGCGACCGCTTCGTCCTGTCGGCCGGGCACGGCTCGATGCTGCTTTACGCCCTTCTTCATCTCTCCGGCTCGCCGGCGATGACGCTCGACGAACTGAAGCGCTTCCGCCAGCTCGGCTCGCTGACGCCCGGTCATCCGGAATTCGGCCATACGCCGGGCGTGGAGATGACGACCGGACCGCTCGGCCAGGGCATCGCGACGTCCGTCGGCATGGCCATCGCCGAGCGCCTGATGGCTGCCGAGTTCGGCGCCGACATCGTCGATCACCGCACCTATGTGCTGGCCTCCGACGGCGACCTGATGGAAGGCGTCTCGCAGGAGGCGATTGCGCTTGCCGGCCATCTCGGCCTGTCGCGGCTGGTCGTGCTCTTCGACGACAACGGCATCTCCATCGACGGGCCGCTCTCCCTGGCGGACAGCGTCGACCAGGTGAAGCGTTTCGAGGCGGCGGGCTGGCGCGCGGAACGGGTCGATGGGCACGACCACGCGGCCATCGCCGACGCCCTGGCACGGGCCAGGTCGGCCGACAGGCCCTCGCTGATCGCGTGCAAGACCATCATCGGCTACGGCGCGCCCAACCGGGCCGGCACCTCCAAGGCTCATGGCGAGCCGCTCGGCGCGGACGAGCTTGCCGCCGCCAAGACCAAGCTGAACCTGTCGCCGGAGCCATTCTCCGTTCCCGCCGACATCGTGGCCCTCTGGCGTGACGCCGGCGGCCGCGCCGCCGCCGAGCGGGCCCGCTGGGAGACGCGGCTCGCCGCGCTGCCGGCGGACCGCCGCGCCGAGTTCGAGCGCCGGATCGCCGGAGAGCTCCCGGCTGCCCTCGGCGAAGCCGTCGTCGCGCTGAAGACGCGCCTCGCGAAGGAGCCGCAGACGGTGGCGACGCGCAAGGCGTCCGAACTCGTTCTCGAGGCGATCACGCCGGCCGTCCCCGAGCTGGTGCTCGGCTCGGCCGACCTGACCCCCTCCAACAACACCAAGACGAAGAACCTGCAGGTGGTTCAGCGCGGCGCCGTCGCCGGGCGCTACATCCACTACGGCATCCGCGAGCACGGCATGGCGGCGGCGATGAACGGCATGGCGCTGCATGGCGGCGTCATTCCCGCCGGCGCGACGTTCATGGTCTTCACCGACTACTGCCGCCCGGCCATCCGCCTCGCCGCGCTGATGGGCATCCGCGTCGTCTATGTGATGACGCATGACTCCATCGGCCTCGGCGAGGACGGACCGACGCACCAGCCCGTCGAGCACCTCGCGGCGTTGCGGGCGATCCCCAACCTCGCCGTCTTCCGCCCGGCCGACCCGGTGGAGACCGCCGAGTGCTGGCAGCTGGCGCTGGAGAACCGCACCGGCCCGAGCCTCCTCGCCCTCACGCGTCAGAACCTCGTGCCGTTCCGCACGGAGGATGCCGCCGGCAACCGGAGCGCCGCCGGCGCCTACGAGATCCGGGCCGCCGCGGGCCGCGCGGACGTTTCGATCTTCGCATCCGGCTCCGAAGTGGAGATCGCGCTGGCCGCGCAGGCGCTCCTCGCCGGCCGCGGCATCGGCGCGCGGGTCGTGTCCGTGCCTTGCATGGAGGCCTTCGCGGCGCAGCCGGCCGGCGTCCGCGCCGCCGTCATCGGCGACGCGAAGGTCAAGGTCGCCGTCGAGGCCGGCATCCGCATGGGCTGGGACGCCATCATCGGGTCCGACGGCATCTTCGTGGGCATGTCGGGCTTCGGCGCGAGCGCCCCCTACAAGGAACTCTACGCCCACTTCGGCATCACGTCCGAGGCCGTGGCGAACGCAGCCGCCGCGCGGCTGTGATCGATATCAAGGCGGGAGGGTCCGTTCCGGTCTTCCTGAGGCGCAACGCGAATGCTTCACCGGCGTTGCGGAGAAGCGAAGTGAACCTGCGAGGGAGTGAGCCATGACAGTTCGTGTCGCGATCAACGGGTTCGGCCGCATCGGCCGCAACGTCCTGCGGGCCATCGTCGAGTCCGGCCGCACGGACATCGAGGTCGTCGCGATCAACGACCTCGGCCCGGTCGAGACCAATGCGCATCTGCTGCGGTTCGACAGCGTTCACGGCCGGTTCCCCGGCACGGTGAAGGTCGAGGGCGATACGATCGACGTGGGCCGCGGCCCGATCAAGGTGACCGCCATCAAGGACCCGGCGACGCTGCCGCACCGCGATCTGGGCGTCGACATCGCGATGGAGTGCACCGGCATCTTCACGGCGCGCGACAAGGCCGCCGCACACCTGACCGCCGGCGCGAAGCGCGTGATCGTGTCCGCTCCCGCGGACGGCGCCGACCTCACGGTGGTCTACGGCGTCAACCACCACAAGCTCACGAAGGACCACCTCGTCATCTCCAACGCCTCCTGCACGACGAACTGCCTCGCGCCCGTCGCCAAGGTGCTGCACGAGGCGGTCGGCATCGAGCGCGGCTTCATGACGACGATCCATTCGTATACGGGCGACCAGCCGACGCTCGACACGATGCACAAGGATCTCTACCGCGGCCGCGCCGCGGCTCTATCGATGATCCCGACCTCGACCGGCGCAGCCAAGGCGGTCGGCCTCGTGCTCCCCGAACTCAACGGCAAGCTGGACGGCTCGGCGATCCGCGTTCCTACGCCGAATGTCTCGGTCGTCGACCTGAAGTTCGTGGCCCGTCGCGCCACGACGAAGGACGAGATCAACGCCGCCATCAAGGCGGCCGCCGATGGCCCGCTGAAGGGCGTGCTCGGCTACACCCTGTCGCCGAACGTCTCGATCGACTTCAACCACGATCCGCACTCGTCCATCTTCCACATGGACCAGACCAAGGTCATGGAGGGCACGCTCGTGTCGATCCTGTCCTGGTACGACAACGAGTGGGGCTTCTCGAACCGCATGTCGGACACCGCGGTGGCCCTGGCGAAGTTCATCTGAGGCCGAAAAGCAAACGCCGACCGACGCCGCCTCCGGGCGGCGTCTTGCTGTGGGCCTCCGGCCTCATCGACCGCAGAAAGAGTTGGAGAGAGGGACATGACCGCCTTCCGCACCCTCGACGACGCCGATCTCGCCGGCAAGCGCGTGCTTGTGCGCGTTGACCTGAACGTGCCGATGGACGGCGGCCGCGTCACCGACGCGACCCGCATCGACCGCATCCTGCCGACCATCCGCGAGATCGCGGACAAGGGCGGCAAGGTGGTGCTGCTTGCGCATTTCGGCCGTCCCAAGGGCCGCGACGAGAAGGAGTCCCTGGCGCCGGTGGCCCAGGCGCTCGCCGCGCATCTCGGCCGGCCGGTCGCCTTCGCGTCCGATTGCATCGGCCCGGTGGCCAGGGCGGCCGTCGATGCGCTGAAGCCGGGAGATGTGCTCTGCCTCGAGAACACGCGTTTTCACAAGGAGGAGGAGAAGAACGACCCGGCCTTCGTGAAGGCGCTGGCCGAGAACGGCGACCTGTGGGTCAACGACGCCTTCTCCGCCGCCCATCGCGCCCATGCCTCGACGGAGGGGCTCGGCCACGTCCTGCCGGCCTATGCCGGCCGCACCATGCAGCAGGAGGTGGAGGCGCTGTCGAAGGCGCTGGAAGCGCCGCAGCGCCCGGTTCTCGCCGTCGTCGGCGGGGCCAAGGTCTCGACGAAGCTGGACCTGCTCGGCAACCTTGTGAAGCGGGTGGACATCCTCGTCATCGGTGGCGGCATGGCGAACACGTTCCTCGCCGCGCAGGGCAAGGCTGTCGGCAAGTCGCTCTGCGAGAAGGACCTGCTCGACACCGCGCGCACGATCCTGACGACCGCGGCGCAGGCGAACTGCGCCATCGTGCTGCCCGTCGACGCGGTGGTGGCGGGCGAATTCAAGGCCAATGCGCCGTCCAGGGTCGTGTCGGTGGATGACGTCGGCGACGACGACATGATCCTCGACATCGGCCCTGCCTCGGTCGAGACGGTGAAGCGGCGGCTCGCCACGGCGAAGACGCTGGTGTGGAACGGCCCCTTCGGCGCGTTCGAACTGGTGCCGTTCGACGCCGGCACGGTGGCCGTGGCGAAGGCCGCGGCGGACCTGACCGCCGCGGGCCGGTTGCTGTCGGTGGCCGGAGGCGGCGACACCGTCGCGGCGCTGAACCATGCCGGTGTCGCAGATGCCTTCAGCTACGTATCGACGGCGGGCGGCGCGTTCCTCGAATGGCTGGAAGGAAAGCCCCTGCCGGGCGTGGACGTGCTGCGCAAGCGCTGAGACTGCGACGGATCACGTTCGGTTGCCGATATGCGTCGGCGTCTCGCGGCTGGTCCGGAGCTCCCGAACCGGATCGACTGCCGGACTTGCCGTCGCCGGGATCGTGGCGGGCGCCGTGCCGGAACTCCTGACGGCGATGCCGGGTGAGGGCGCTGGGCCCTTGCCCCGGGACGTCGCCGGTCAACCGACGCGGAACCATCTTTCGAACCGGCTGGGGCCTTTTGCCTCTTTGATAATTCCGCGCGCCTTGAAAATGCTTTAGGGGATGGCCATCCCAAAGGTCCCCCGACCGCGCCGAAGGAGATCAGTGACATGGCACGCATTACGCTGAGGCAGCTTCTGGACCACGCTGCCGAGCACGGCTACGGCGTTCCCGCCTTCAACATCAACAACATGGAACAGGCGCTCGCCATCATGGCGGCGGCGGACGCGGTCGACGCGCCTGTCATCATCCAGGCGTCGCGCGGCGCGCGGCAGTACGCCAACGACATCATGCTGAAGCACATGATGGATGCGGTCACCGAGATCTATCCGAACATCCCGGTCTGCGTGCACCTGGATCACGGCAACAACGCCGCGACGTGCATGACGGCCATCCAGTCCGGCTTCACATCGGTGATGATGGACGGCTCCCTGAAGGAAGACGGCAAGACCCCGGGCGACTGGGACTACAATGTCGGCGTCACGCGGCGCGTCGTCGAGATGGCCCATCTCGGCGGAATCTCCGTCGAGGGCGAGCTTGGCGTGCTCGGCTCGCTCGAGACCGGCATGGGCGACAAGGAGGACGGCCACGGCGCCGAGGGCAAGCTGAGCCACGACCAGCTCCTCACCAACCCGGCCGAGGCGGTCGAGTTCGTGAAGGCGACGAAGGTCGACGCGCTCGCCATCGCCATGGGCACGTCCCACGGCGCCTACAAGTTCTCCCGCAAGCCCGACGGGGCGATCCTGGCGATGCATGTCATCGAGGAAATCCACCGGCTGCTGCCGAACATGCACCTCGTGATGCACGGATCCTCCTCCGTGCCCCAGGACCTGCAGGACATCATCAACCAGTTCGGCGGCAAGATGCCCCAGACTTGGGGCGTGCCCGTGGAGGAAATCCAGCGCGGCATCAAGAACGGCGTGCGCAAGATCAACATCGACACCGACA
>CAZJCW010000128.1:6627-11479 GCA_964544365.1 uncultured Alsobacter sp. | reverse complement strand
CGTCGCGACCTTCCGCACGCGCAACGGCGGCGGGCAGCCGGCGGCGAGCGCGACGGCCGGCGCAAGGACGACAGCCCAGGCCCAGTTCCGGCCGGCCCCCGCCAAGCGCGCTGCCGGTGGCGGCAGGTGGGGCGAATTCTGACGGGAACCATCGGCCATCGATGAAGGCGGCGCGGTCGATGACCGCCCGCCGGAGACGCTGATCGCTGAAGCGAAGCGTGCGCTGGCGCACCCGCGGCTCGCCGCCCTCCCGCCACGATGGCGTGGATTCGGAGGGGGGCCGCGGAGGTCCGCCCCGACCGCTTCGCCTCGGAGGATCGCATGTCGGACCTGAAGGACATCGCCGCTATCCGCACCCTGCTGTCGTCGCAGCCGCGCCCCGTCGGCTGGACGGCACGGCGACGGCGCATCGAGGAGGTGGGCGCTGCCGTTCCGGCCGCCGCCGACATCGCGTGCGAGCCGACAGCGATCGGCGGCATTCCCGCGGAGTGGTCGCTCGCGCCCTGCGCAGACCGGTCGCGCGTGTTGCTCTATCTCCACGGCGGGGGCTACTGCTCCGGGTCCATTCTCAGCCATCGCCGCCTCGTGACCGAGGCGGGTCGGGCAGCCGGCATCCGAACCCTGGCGGTCGAGTACCGGCTCGCGCCGGAGCATCCCTTTCCCGCAGCCCTCGACGACGCGCTCGCCGCATGGCGCTTCCTCCTGGCTGAGGGCTATGCGCCGAAGAGCATCGTCGTGGGGGGCGACAGTGCCGGCGGCGGACTCACGCTGTCGCTGATGACTCGCCTGCGGGACGAAGGGCGGGACCTCCCGGCCTGCGGCTGGCTGATCTCGCCCTGGACCGACCTGGCGATGACGGGCCGGACGCTGACCACGAAGGACGCCGTCGATCCGCTGATCCACCGCGGCTATCTCGAAGAGCTGGCCGCGGCCTACGTGCCTGCGCCGATCGATCGAAGCGATCCGCGGGTGTCGCCGCTGCATGCCGACCTGACAGGACTGTCGCCCCTGCTGATCCAGGTCGGATCCGCCGAGACGCTGTTGTCGGATGCCACGCGCCTCGCGGAAGCGGCCGGTGCCGCCGACGTCCCCGTGACCCTCGAGGTCTGGCCGCACATGATCCATGCGTTCCCACTGTGGAACGCAACCGTCGATGCCGGGCGGAGGGCTCTCGCCAGCGCCGGACGGTTCATGAACGCATGCCTGTGACCGGGGCGTTCGGGATGGAAGCCCCGGTCGTGCAACATCTGCCCGACGGACGGGTCAGGCAGATGCAAGGGCCCGGCTGCTGGATTGCCGCAAGCCCAGGAACTGCGCTTGCGTGAAGGCGAGCACCGCCGCCGCCTGAACGAGGACGAATGCGATGCCGAGGCCGTTCGGCTTGAGCCATCCGAACCACAAGGCAGCCACGCAACCGGCGACATAGGCGGCATTCAGCGCCACGACTGTCCCCGTTGTGGCGGATGTCAGGGTGGCCCGCGTGCCCAGCCAGCCCACCAGCGCGGCCCAGGGCAGGAACGCCAGTCCGGCGACGAAGAGAAGTTGCCGGGACAGGCCGAACAGATCGGCGAGCGCGCCCGCCGCGAAGACGAGCAGAAGGCCGGTGCCTCCGCTCGCGACGGCGTCGCAGACCAGGCCCAGGCGCAGAAGGCGGGTGGGTTCGAAGCGGGTCGACATGTCGATCTCTCCTGTGGACACGATGGCCACAGGATCCCGCCTCGCCAGTCGAAGTCGATTACCTCGCAGGTCATTGGATCGCGTCCGAAATCGCGTCATCCTGCGGCAATGACCCACCCCCTCGCCACGCCTGGCAACACCGTCGGCAGCCAGATCCGTGACTGGCGTCGCCGCCGCAGGCTGTCGCAACTCGACTTCGCGCTCGATGCGCGCATCAGCCAGCGGCACCTCAGCTTCATCGAGAGCGGGCGATCCGTGCCGAGCCGCGACATGATCCTGCGGATTGCCGAGCATCTCGGCGTGCCGCTGCGCGAACGCAACGCCATGGTGCTCGCGGCCGGCTACGCGCCGGTCTTTCCGGAGCGGTCCCTCAGCGACCCCGATCTTGCCCCCGCCCGCCGTGCCATCGAAATGATCCTGAAAGGGCACGAGCCATATCCGGCGCTGGCGGTCGACCGGCTGTGGCACCTCGTCGACGCCAACGCCGCCGTGAAGCGACTTCTGGGCGTGATCGCGGATGCATCGCTGCTGGAGCCTCCGGTGAACGTGCTTCGGCTGTCCCTCGCCCGGGGCGGGCTGGCGCCGCACATCCTCAATTTCCCCGAGTGGCGCACCCATATCCTCGACCGGCTGCACACACAGGTCGGCATCACGGGCGACCCGTCGCTCGCCGCGCTGCGAGCGGAACTGGCCGCGCTGCCCTTCGATGGCGGGCCGGGTCCGGACATGGGTCAAGGGCGATACGGCGACGTGGCCGTGCCGCTGCGCCTGCGCATGCCTTTCGGCGATCTGGCACTGATCACGACGACGACGGTCTTCGGGACACCCGTCGACGTGACCGTGTCCGAGCTTGCGCTGGAAATGTTCTTTCCCACCGACGAGGCGACGGCCCTCGCCCTGCAGCGCATGGCCGCCGAGGCGCAGGACGATGGGTCCGCAGCCATGCCGCCATCGATCGTGGCAGCTTCCGGTATCGGCAGCTGACGGGAGCGCCCCGAAGCAGGGGCCAGGGCTCCGAAAGAGCCGGCCGGGTGACCTGACCGGGCGCGGAGACCCAGACGCCCGGTTTCAGTCAGGCCAGCGGTTCGCGGACACGACCCGCCGGTTGCGGCGTGCCTCAAGCGACGTGGCGATGATGTCGTTGGAGCGGCGAGCCTTCTCAAGCTCCTCGACGAGACGCTCTGCGACGATCTGGTCCTCGCCCGGGTGAAGGTTGCAGGGATCGAGGTAGAAGTAGCCGTGCTCGATTTCGTGATCCCGCACGATGACCGGACGCGGTCCCGATGCGAGGGCATCGGCGAAGTCCCACGCGGTGATGTGCGCCGCCGCCGGCTCGAGGCTGACCTTCAGGCGGTCGAGCGGATTGTCGGTCGGATCGGGCTCCAGCACGACGGTCACGCCCGGACGACCGGCAAGGGTCCGCGACCAGAGGTCGAGCGACGCGGTCTCCCGGAGGCGGATGCCGGCATGATCGCGGCGCTCCCAGGCCTCAAGGGCAGCGATGGTGCCGACCATGCCCTCCTTGCCGACCTTCATGCCTCGCCCGATGCCCCCGTTCTGGAGATAGGCCGCGCGGACCAGCGCCTTCCTCCCGGCGACGATGCCGCCGGTCGGCCCGCCGAGGAACTTGTGCGACGAGTACAGCGCGACGTCCGCGCCGGTCGCCAGAAAGCCGCGCAGATCGTACTCCGAGGCCGCATCGACGATCACCGGAACGCCGCGCGCGTGGCAGACCGCGACGAACTCGTCGAGCGGGATCTGTCCGAACTGCACGACGTGGTGCGACACGACATAGACGGCGGCGGCGGTGCGGTCGGTGATCGCACCCTCGAGCTGGTATCGGCGCGCCGACGTCGCCTGCCCCACCGGAACGACCTTCGCGCCGGTCAAAGCGATGCCCTGCGTCACCGGGGCGCCATAGCTGACCATGTGGCCGACCTGGATCAGCACCTCGTTCCTGAGGCCCGTCGTGTCTGGCAGCCGCTCGATCGCGCTGAGGTCCGACCCGGTCATGGCGCCGGCCACCGCGAGGCTGATCGCCGCCGAGCACGAGGCGGTGACGAACCCCGCCTCCGTGTCGCAGAGGCGCGCGATGACGGTGCTCGCCTTCTTCTGCAGGTCCTCGATCTCGACGAACTGCGGCAGGACCGCCGCGACGGCCGCGACGACCTCGGGCGGCACGATCGAAGCGCCGAGCGAGGTCATCGTTCCCGACACGTTGATGATGGGACGCAGGCCCAGGGCGGCGCGAATGTCGTCGGTCATGGTCGTTTGTCTCTTTGCGGAGAGGAGGGCTGCACGTAGTATTCCGCGATAAAGGAGTATGTTTCCGAATAATGGAAAGCGCTCCAGGCGATCGCGGGGATGGGAGACACGGGATGGAGCCGAAAGCCGAAGCTCGGACCTCGCGGCGGAACCGCGTCAGCGGCATCGATCGCGCCTTGCAGGTGCTCGACTTCCTGCAGGAAACGGCCGCTCCCGCCGGCCCGTATGCGATCGCCAAGGCGGTCGGAGCGCCCCTTTCGACGGTCTACGCCGTGATCGACGACCTGGTGTCCAAGCGCATCCTCCAGCGCCGGGGCGATGGCCAGCTGTGGCTCGGCCCGCGCCTCTACCACTACGGCCTCGCCTTCGCCCGGTCCCTCGACTTCCTCGACGTCGCGACGCACGAGATGCACGACCTGTGCAGGACCGTGGACGAGACCGTCCAGATCTGCGGCCGAGACGGCGACGCGATGGTGGTGCTGGCCATGGCGGACGGCCCGGGACACTTCCGCGTCACGTCCCGCGTCGGGACACGGGTGCCGCTGAACTGGACGGCGTCCGGACGGCTGCTCGTGGGCCACATGCCCGAAGAGGAGCGGCTGGCCCTGTTCAGGCAGACCGCCCGCGTCTCCCCCACGGGACGCGCCGAAACCGATCCGGCCGTGCTCAGCGCGGCCAGCGCCCGCGCCTTGGCCGACAGGCTGTCCGTGCAGATCAGCGAATCCGACTTCTCGGTCTGCTGCATCGCTTCGCCGATCCGCGACAGGGAAGGCGCCTGCGTCGCGACGATCTCGATCGTCCTTCCGGAAAACAAGGCCCTTCTCGACCAGGGACGGTATGCCGATGCCGCGCGCACGGCCGCGGCCCGCATCGAGACGCTCCTTGGATGGCGTTGAGGACCGGGCTGGCG
>CAZJCW010000128.1:0-6527 GCA_964544365.1 uncultured Alsobacter sp. | reverse complement strand
TGGCGTTGAGGACCGGGCTGGCGCTGAAGACACGGCGGATCCGGCGGTCATGACGTGGCGGCCGGTGCCAGCACCGCCGGATCGGCATGGCGGATGCAGGCGACGTGATGGTTGTCCCCGACCGGTTCGAGTGGCGGTACCATGGCCGCACAGGCCTCGATCGCCACGGGGCAGCGGGTGCGGAAGACGCACCCGGAGGGAGGATCGAGAGGGCTGGGAATGTCACCCTGCAGCACGGTGCGGTTGCGGCTGGCGCGCGGATCGGGAACCGGCGCCGCGGACAGCAGCGCGCGGGTGTAGGGGTGGCGCGGCTGGCCGTACACGGAACGGCTCGGGCCCCGCTCCATGACCCGACCGAGATACATCACCACCACATCGTCGCACAGATACTCGACCACCGAGAGATCGTGCGCGATGAACAGCATCGTCAGCCCGAAGGCCTGTTGCAGGTCCTGGATCAGGTTGAGGACCTGCGCCTGAACGGACACGTCGAGCGCGGAAACGGGCTCGTCCGCGACGATGAAGTCCGGTTCGACCGCCAGCGCGCGCGCGATGCCGATGCGCTGGCGCTGGCCGCCCGAGAACTCGTGCGGAAAACGCCTGCCATGCTCCGGATCGAGGCCGACGCGCGCCAGCAGGTCGCCGATGCGCGGCCTGCGCGCAGGGCCCTGGGAGAGGCCATGCGTGTCCAGCGCCTCTCCGATGATGTCCTCGACGCGCAGCCGGGGGTTGAGGCTCGAATACGGGTCCTGGAAGATGATCTGCGCCCGCCGGCGCCAGGCGCGCAGGTCGCGGCCCGACAGGGCCAGCACGTCGGACCCGTCGAAGGTGACACGGCCCGATGACGGCTCGACCAGCCTCAGCACGCAGCGCCCGACGGTCGTCTTGCCGGATCCCGACTCGCCGACGAGGCCGACGATCCGTCCGCGGCGGACGTCGAAGCTGACGCCGTCGACGGCCTTGACCAGCCCGTTGCGCGTCGGGAACTGCTTGGTGAGGTCACGGACCGAGAGAAGGATGTCGTCGATCACAGCTCGGCGTGCCTCCAGCATCGGCTGAGATGGTCCGGGGCCGCATCGAGCAGCGGCGGATCCTGCGAGCAGCGGTCGATCGCATGGGTGCAGCGTGGCGCGAAGGCACAGCCGGGCGGCAGCGCCATCACGCTCGGCACGCTGCCCGGTATGGGCGTCAGCCGCGGGCGCCGCGCGCCGGAGACATGCAGCGACGACGGGATGCAGGCCAGAAGACCCATCGTGTAGGGATGGCGCTGCCGGTCGAAGACAGCCTCGACGGGCGCTGCCTCGACCACCCTTCCCGCATACATTACCACCACCTCGTGGGCGATCTCGGCCACCACGCCGAGATTGTGGGTGACGAACAGAACGCTCATGCCGAGTTCGGCCTGGAGCCGCCGCAGGAGGTCGAGGACCTGCGCCTGGATCGTCACGTCGAGCGCCGTGGTCGGCTCGTCTGCGATCAGCAGGCTGGGATTGCAGGCCAGGGCGAGCGCGATCATCGCCCTCTGCCGCATGCCGCCGGACATCTGGTGGGGATAGTCGTCGAGCCGCCGCGCGGCTGCCGGGATCTCGACCAGGTCGAGCATCCTCGTCGCCCTCCTGCGGGCCTCGGCGGCGGAGACAGGCTCGTGCAGGCGGATCATCTCGCCGATCTGGTCGCCGATCGTGAACAGCGGGTTGAGGCTGGTCATCGGTTCCTGGAAGATCATCGCGATCTCCCTCCCCCGGATCGAGCGCATCTCCTTCTCGGGAAGGCGGGCGAGGTCGACCTCGCGGCCATCGCGCGTGCGGTAGAGGATCGAACCTCCCACGATGCGGCCCGGCGGCGACAGGAGGCGCATGATCGACAGGCTGGTGACCGACTTGCCCGACCCGGACTCGCCGACGACGGCGACGGTCTGTCCGCGACGGACGCTGAGGCTGACGTCGTCGACGCTCTTTGCAACGCGGCTGCCGAGCTCGAAATAGGTCCGCAGGCCTTCCACCCGCAGGACCGGCCCGGCCGCAGCCTCGCTCATCGTCCGGATGCTCCGCAGTCGTCGCAAGCGGCCGCCGCCGACGCGCGAGCCGCACGGTAGGAGGATGCGCGGACGAGGCCCGCGCCCATCAGGGTCCACCGGGGGGTGAGGAGCTCGCGCAGAACCGCCTCGTGACCCATCGAGTCGGCGATCCGGAGTTCTTCGGGCTCGCGCGTGAAGATGGTGAACTCGGCGCGGGCTCCCGGCGCAAGAAGACCTTCGGTCGGCAGCCCGACGACGCTCATCGGCGCGAGGGTGGAGGCCTCGACGACCTTGTCGAACGGCATGCCGACGGCCAGCAGCTTCGACATGGTGGTGCCCATGTCCCAGACCGGGTTGTCGAGCGAACGGTTGTGCAGGTCCGTCGAGATGGAGAACGGCATCAGCCCGCGCGCGATCGCGATCTCGGCGACCTTGAACGAGAAGGACGCGCCGCCGTGCCCGACATCGAGGCGGATGCCCTCGCCCGCGCAGCGCTCGGCCAGCCGGAACAGGTCCTCGTCCTCGACGATGCTGCCGCCGGCCTTGCCGTTGAAGCAATGCGTGACGACGTCGCCCGCCGTGAGGATCTCCAGCACCTCGTCGTAGAGCGGAGGCGGCTCGCCGACATGCACCATGAGCGGCAGCTTCAGGATCTTGGCGACCTTCTTGGCGACCTTGACCGGCGTGATGCCCCAGGAGCCCAGAATGACGTGGCTCGCCCGGACCTTGATGCCGCAGATGACGTCGCGGTTCGCCTCGACGCAGGCGATCGTGCGGTCGATGTCGATGGATCGGATGTCGATGAGCTCGCTGACCCTGTTGCACGCGACGAGGCCGATCGAGCCGATGTTGAGGAACGCGCGGATGCGCTCGCGGGCGGGATCGATGACGTACTCCCGCAGGCCGTGGAAATTCGCCTCGCCGGCCGACCCTGCATCGACCACCGTCGTCACGCCGCGCTCGAGGCCGCAGGTCGACGCGCGGATCGAGATGTCCGTGCCGCCGAACCAGACATGGGTGTGCAGGTCCACCCAGCCGGGCGAGACGTAGGCGCCTGCCGCGTCCACGCGCCGCGCATCGGCGGGGACCGACAGCCCCTGCCCTGCGGCGACGACCCGTCCGTCCGCGCCGACCAGGATGTCCGTGGGCACCGACGGCACGCCGAGCGCGACGGGCGTCGCGCCTGCGATGAGCAGCGGTCCGGTTTCAGGCGGAAAGGGCAGCATCACAGGTCCTTTCTCAGGCGCGGATCGAGCATGTCCCGCAGGCCGTCGCCGACGAGCTGAAGCGACAGCACGCTGAGCACGATGGCAATGCCAGGGAAGATCGTCATCCAGTCCGCCTGGCCGATGTACTGGCGGCCTGCCGCGATCATGGTGCCCCAGGTCGGGACTTCGGGGCTCACGCCGACGCCGAGGAACGACAGGCCTGCCTCCGCCAGCATCGCATAGGCGAAGATGAAGGTGGCCTGCACGAGGATCGGCGAGACGAGGTTGCGCAGGACGTGGCGGGTCATGATGCGCCACGTGGGCACGCCCAGCGCCCGCGCGGCCTCGACATAGGGCAGTTCGCGGATCACCAGGGTCGAGGCCCGCACGACGCGGGCAAGCCGCGGCGCATAGACGATGCCGAGCGCGACGATGACGGTGGCCAGCGACGGCCCCAGCGCGGCGACGAGCGCGATCGCCAGCAGGATGTCCGGAAACGCCATCATGGCATCGATGACGCGGGCGATCGGCGTGTCGAGCCTGCGGAAGAAGCCTGCGACGAGGCCGAGCGTGACGCCGACGATGCCGGCCAGGACGACCACGGATGCCCCGACCAGCAGCGACTGCCTGCCGGCATAGAGCGTGCGCGTGAAGACGTCCCTGCCGAACTCGTCCGTGCCGAACCAGAACGTGGATCCGGGCGGCTTCAGGCGGTTGACGATGGAGAGCTTGTTGGGCGCGTAGGGCGCGATCACCGGAGCGAGGATGGCCAGAACGGCCACGGCGGCGAGGACGAGAAGCCCGGCCATCACGGTGCGCCGCCGCATCATCTGCCGCAGGAGGCCGGAGCGCTCCACGGGCGCTGTCGCGACGGCGGCCATCAGTACCGCACCCGCGGATCGACCACGAGGTAGAGCATGTCGATGAGGAAGTTGATGATGACGTAGAGCGCTGCGACGACGAGCAGCGCGCCCTGGATGACCGGGTAGTCGCGCCGCAGGACGGCTGACACGACGAGGCTGCCGACGCCGGGAAGGCCGAACACGGTTTCCGTCACGACGGCGCCCGACACCAGCAGCGCTGCGGTGAGGCCGAGGACCGTCAGGATGGGGATCAGCGCGTTCTTGAAGGCGTGCTTCATGACGACGCGGAACTCTCCCATGCCCTTGGAGCGGGCGGTGCGGATGTAGTCGTCGCCGAGGACGTCCAGCATGCTGGCGCGCGTGAAGCGCAGGATGAGCGCCGACGAGACGATGCCGAGCGCGACGGCAGGCAGAACGAGATGATAGAGCCGCGTTCCAAGGCTCGCGCCCGGCCCCCCGTAGCCCGAGACGGGAAAGACGCCGAAGCGCACCGCGAAGGTCTGGATCAGCAGCAGGCCCAGCCAGAAGCTCGGGATCGAGGCAGCCAGCATGGCGACCGTGGTGGTCGCCTGGTCGAACGGCGAACCGCGCTTGTAGGCCGACAGGATGCCGACGGGAATGGCGATGGCCGATGCGATGGCGATCGAGAACAGGGTGAGGAAGAACGTCGGCTCCGCACGCTCGGCCAAGGCCGTCAGGACGGGCATGTTGAGGAAGATCGAATGGCCCAGATCGCCGCGCATCAGCTGCCCGACGAAGAGGGCGTACTGCACGGGCAGCGGACGGTCGAGACCCAGGCGCGCGCGCAGCGCCTCCACGTCCTGCGCCGTCGCGTCCGGGCCCAGCATCACCGAGGCCGGATCGCCCGGCGCCACCCGCACGATCACGAAGACGACCGTGACGACGACCGCCATGACCACGATCATGCCGGCAAAGCGCTGCAGGATGTAGCGGATCATGGAGACGTGGACCGCGTTCAGTCGCGAGCGAGGGCTTGGGGGCGGCCGAAGCCTCGGCCGCCCTTCGGCTTGACGGGACCGCCCCTGGGCTTCACTTGACCGATGCGTTCCAGAAGTAGGGCCACGGCGCCGGGTCGACGCCCTTCACCTTGGGCGCCTGCGCCGAGAGCGCGTTGAAGTCGCCGATCTTGATGGCGGGGACTTCGGCGTAGATCGCCTTCTGCACCTCGGCCCACAGCGCGGGCCGCTTGGCGGGATCGGCCTCGGAGTTGAAGGCGTCGACGACCTTCTTGCGCAGCGGCGTCGTCCACCACCCGGGCGAGGCCTCCGACAGGATGCCGGTGAGCGCGGGCTCGGGCAGGAAGGGGCTGTGGGTGATGTAGATGTCCCAAAGGGCGGGATCGGTGCGCCTCTGGGTCAGCGTCGCCCAGTCGACGACCATGAGTTCGACGGTGAAGCCGGCCTGCTTGAGGTACTCGGCCGCGACCTGCGCCATCTTGTAGTGGAACTCGTACTGGCGGCTGGTGAGGATGCGCAGCGGCTTGCCGTCGTAGCTCGCCTTCTTGAGCAGGTCCTTGGCCTTGTCGGGAGCGGCGAGGTTGTAGGCATTCTCCGTTCCCGCCGTCGTGTGCCAGATGTAGCTCGACGGGAACATCGCTGCGTTGAGCGCGAAGAAATCCTTGCTGCCGAAGGCTGCCGTGAGCATGTCCTCCTCGCTCAGCGCCGTGCGAACGGCGAGGCGCGCGTCGAGGTTCGACATCACGCCCTGCTTCGTGTTCATCACGAAGACCGGCCATCCGAACGGCTTGAGCAGGATGGGCTGCGTCGTCGACTTGCCCTTCAGGCGGTCGAAGGCCTCGACCGGCAGGGCGTCGACATAGTCGTACTGTCCCGAGATGGCGCCCTCGATCCGGGTGTTGGGATCGGGAACGGGGACGAAGCGGATCTCGTCGAGGATCTGCTTGCGCGCGCCGCCATAACCGTCCGGCTCGCCGGGCCTCGACTTGTAGCCGTCATGGCGCACGAGCTGGATGTACTGGTCCGCCTTGCGCTCCTTGAGCTTGTAG
Source organism: uncultured Alsobacter sp. (assembly GCA_964544365.1). Classification (GTDB taxonomy): domain Bacteria; phylum Pseudomonadota; class Alphaproteobacteria; order Rhizobiales; family Beijerinckiaceae; genus Alsobacter. The sequence continues at coordinate 413 of CAZJCW010000128.1, read as the reverse complement.
GGACCCGTCCCGACCGGCTCCTTCAGCGGGTTTTCCATCTTGCCCGCGGGCATGATCACCGCAGCGGCGTTGTTGAAGGCGAGGAGCGCGAGCAGAGGCGCGTAGGGGCTCTTGAGCGTGATCTTCACCGTCGAGCCATCGACGGCCTCGACACCCTCGATGAAGCCGGCCGCCTGCTTGCCGCGCGATGCGACGTCCATCCACCTCTTGAGGGACGCGACGACGTCCGCAGCCGTCATGGACGAGCCGTCGTGGAAGGTCACGCCCTGGCGCAGCTTGATCGTGTAGACCTTTCCGTCGGCGGAAATGTCCGGCATCGCCTCGGCCAGAAGCGGCGTCACCTTCCAGTTCTTGTCGAAGGTGAAGAGCGTCTCGAAGAAGTGCTGCGTGATGATGCCCACGAGGTCGGCGGT
>CAZJCW010000127.1:0-11527 GCA_964544365.1 uncultured Alsobacter sp. | reverse complement strand
CACGACGTCGCCGGGCGCCGTGATGGCCTGCGCCATGTTAGCGAAGCCCTCCTTGGAGCCGAGGGTGGCGATCACCTGCGTGTCAGGGTTCAGCTTCACGCCGAAGCGGCGCTCGTAATAGCCGGCCTGGGCCCGCCGCAGCCCGCCGATCCCACGCGAGGCGGAGTATCGGTCCGTCCGCGGTTTTCCGGCCGTCTCGACGAGCTTCTCGATGACGTGCTTGGGAGCCGCGAGGTCCGGGTTGCCCATGCCCAGGTCGATGATGTCGGCACCGGCATTGCGCGCCTGGGCCTTGATCTTGTTGACCTGCTCGAACACGTAGGGCGGCAGGCGCCGGATACGGTGAAAGTCGGTCGTCATCGCCCTCGTCCTCTCTGCCTGAATGGTTCGGCAGCGCCGCGGCCACGACCGCGGCGAAGTCGGGGCCGTATAGCATCGCGGCGGCGCATTGGGCAGGCCCCCTTGGTCGAATTCCCGAGACCGGGACGCATCCCGGGCGCTGGCCGCCCGCGGCCGGCCTATCGCGGCTGTGGCTTCGCCCCGCTCGGCGACGTCTCGCGCGGCGTCACCAGGAACCGCCCGCCGCGGCTCGCATCGCCTGTCGGCTCGTCCGGCGGGCGGGCGACGGAACTGTAGGTCTGCTTCGGCCGCGGCTTGCCGGAGATCGAACTGTGGCTGTTGAGCGTCGAATCGAGCTCATTCTCGATCGCCTTGATCTGCTCGGGGGTCTTCGGCGCGATGGTGCGCGCAGGCGGCGTGACGCCGACGGGCAGGTAAGTGGTTTCGGAAGCGCGCGTTGCACGAACGAAATCCGCCGGAGGCGGCGGCGTGGTCGCGAAACCGGTGGTTTCGGCGATGCCGCGCACGGGATTGCTCACGCTTCCCTCACCCGTGCTGTTGCAGGCGGACACGGCTATGGCCAGCGCGAAGCAAAGGCACAGCGACAGGGCACGCGGGCGGTTTGGCAAAGACAGGATCTCCGATGCTGCATCGCAGCACAAATGCCTATGTCGTTTGACGAATTCCATTCGTCGCAACGCGGCGTTACAGGGTTATTATGGTCGAAAGCGGACGGGCGCGGCAAGCCGCGCACCTTCGCGACCGTCGGGGAAGGACACGCGGCGCATGAAGGCTCAGGACACCAAGGGCGCGATCACCGCGGAGCACGTCGCCGACGGGCCGAAGCCGCCGATGCCCGACCTGGAGGCTCTCGCGTCCAACACGGCACGCCTGATGGAGGAAATGGGCAAGGCCACCGCCGCTGCCCTGAAGCCCGTCGAGGAAGGCCGCGCCAAGGCCGGCGTCAGCGAGGAAGTCAGCGACGTCGTCAAGACGCTCGGCCAGGTCGTCGAGCACTGGGCGATGGACCCGCAGCGCGTCGTGCTGGCGCAGACCAGCCTCACCAAGGGGTTCCTCGACCTCTGGACCGGGACGATGCGGCGCATGCAGGGCGAGCCGACCGCGCCCGTTGCCGCGCCCGATCCATCCGACAAGCGCTTCCGCGACCCGGAATGGTCGGACAATCCGGTCTACGATTTCATCAAGCAGGCCTATCTGATCACCACGCGCTGGGCGGAGGACCTCGTCCGCGAGGCCGAGGGGGTCGATCCCCACACCAAGCACAAGGCCGAGTTCTACGTCCGCCAGATTGCCAGCGCCCTCGCGCCGACCAACTTCGTCGCCACCAACCCCGAGCTCATGCGGGCCACGCTGAAGGAGAACGGCGAGAACCTCGTGCGGGGCATGAAGATGCTCGCGGAGGATATCGAGGCCGGCAAGGGCACGCTGAAGTTGCGCCAGACGACGGCGGGAACGTTCGCGGTCGGCGTCAACCTCGCCACCACGCCGGGGAAGGTCGTCTTCCGCAACGACCTCATCGAACTCATCCAGTACGAGCCGACGACGCCGACCGTCTGCAAGCGGCCGCTGCTCATCGTGCCGCCGTGGATCAACAAGTTCTACATCCTCGACCTGAACCCGGAGAAATCCTTCATCCGCTGGGCGGTGTCCCAGGGCCTGACGGTGTTCACGATCTCCTGGGTGAACCCCGACGAACGGCAGGCGAAGAAGTCCTTCGAAGACTACATGCGGGAAGGCATTTTCGCCGCCCTCGACACCATCGAGAAGGCGACGGGCGAAAAGAACGTCACCGCCATCGGCTACTGCGTCGGCGGCACGCTGCTGTCGGTCGCGCTCGCCTACATGGCGGCGACGGGCGACACGCGGATCGAAAGCGCGACCCTCTTCACCACGCAGGTGGACTTCACCCATGCGGGCGACCTGTCCGTCTTCGTCGACGAAGAGCAGGTCAAGAGCATCGAGGACCGCATGTACGCCCGCGGCTACCTCGAGGGATCCTCGATGGCCTCCGCCTTCAACATGCTGCGGCCGAACGACCTGATCTGGCCGTACGTGGTCAACGTCTACCTGAAGGGCGAAAGCCCCTTCCCCTTCGACCTGCTGTTCTGGAACTCCGATTCCACGCGAATGCCTGCCGCCAACCACTCGTTCTACCTGCGGAACTGCTACCTGGAGAACAAGCTGGCCAAGGGCGAGATGGAGATCGGAGGCAAGCGCCTCGACCTGAAGAAGGTCAAGATCCCGATCTACAACCTCGCGGCCCGGGAGGATCACATCGCTCCCGCCCGCTCCGTCTTCAAGGGTTCGAAGTGCTTCGGCGGACCGGTGACCTATGTCCTGGCCGGTTCCGGGCATATCGCCGGCGTTGTCAACCCGGCCGGGAAACCAAAGTACCAGTTCTGGACGGGCGGAAAGGTCGAGGGCACGCTGGAGAATTGGCTCGCCGCCGCGAAGGAGACCCCGGGCACGTGGTGGCCGCACTGGATCCAGTGGGTCAAGGATCAGGCCCCCGCAACGGTCAAGGCCCGCAAGCCCGGCGGTCGCAAGCTCAAGCCGCTCTGCGACGCGCCCGGGGAATATGTGAAGACGCGCGCGTAATCTCGCTGATTCCAAAGGGCAAACGACGAGGGGCCGGCGTCGCCGCCGGCCCCTTGCCGTGACACGATGCGGTTTCGGGCCCGCACCGGCAATCCTGGTGTCAGTACTTCGCCTTCACCGGCATGACACCGGCAACTTTCGAGGGATCGTCCCAGCGATAGCGCAGCGCGACAGAGATGATGTCGACATGGGCGTCGACGCTGCCGACGAGGTTGTTCAGGCCGACGGGCTGGAACTGCGGCCGATAGCTGGGATTGCCTTGCTGGATCGCGATCGTCGTGCTCGCCGGGAAGATGTGCGAGTAGCCCACGTCGAAGGAGATTTTCTCGTTCCAGCGATAGCTGGCGCCGATGGACGCCCAGATGCGGTCGTTGTCGGCCAGCCGCAGCGTCCGCACGTCGGTGTCGATCGGCGAGATCTCGTAGGCGATGCCGGCCCGCACGGCCCATTGCGGCGAGATGGCGTACTCGCCGCCGACCGAGAAGAACCAGCCGTCGCGATAGCCGAGCGGCAGGAACGGGGAGGCCGCAAGCTGGGTGCCGGTCGTCTGGTTGTACACGCGCGGGTAGCGGACGCGGCTCCAGTTCGTCCACTCCGCTCCGACGAGGGCCGCGAATCGGTCCCCGATGACCTGGCGCAGGCCGACCGTGACGGTCTCCGGCAGGTGGGCCGTGGCCTTGAACGGCGTCGTCGTTCCCGCCACGCGGAAGTCGCCCTCGAGGTCCTGCTGCACCATCGACCGGTAGCCTATGCCGATGGTCGTGCCGGGCGCGGGCGTCAGCGTGGCGCCCAGCGTCACGCCCACGCCCATGCTGTCACCCTCGAGACCCGCCACGCCCCAGTTGGCGACAGGGGCCCCCGACGGCACGGCCGACTGGTACTTGGCCTTGAAGTAGAGGATGTTGATCCCGCCGCCGACCGACAGCCAGTCGTTGACCTTGTAGCCGACCGTCGGCGTCACGCCGAACGACACGACCTTGGTGGTGTCGCCATAGGCCCGTCCGGCCCAGGTCGACTCCGGCTTCGTCGTCAAGCCGAAGGGCGCGTTGGCCTGGATGCCGAGCCAGAACCGGTCATTGACCTGGTAGGACCCGTAGCCGGCCGGCAGCACGGCGTCCTGCGCGACGTCGCCGCTGTTCGGGCGCCCGCCGAAGGCCCCGTTGAGATAGCTCGGGGACGAGCCCGGTCCGGGTGTCAGCGTGGCACTGGGCAGGATGAGCGAGAAGGTCTGCTCGAACTGGATCCCGGGCACCATCGTGATCGCCGACGGGTTCCAGAACATCGAACCGAGCCCGGCGGCGCCGGCCGCCGCGCCGGCGAACGAGGCGCCCTGCCCCGCCGCGCTCTGCTCCCTCAGTCCGAACGCTCCCGCGCTGGCCGCCTCGATTCCTGCGCAAAGCGCCAGGGTGGACGCCGTCGCAAGCCAGACGCCCGCAACGACCTTGTGCCTGAAACGACGGACCATCTGAAAAATCCCTTCCCCAGCCCGGTAAGCGGCGTCTCGGCGCCGTTGGTTCATGTGTCTGTCACCGGGGCGAAATCCGATCAAGATGGCCTCAAGGCTGCCGGCGGCAGTGCCAGGACGGGGAAAAAGGGGCAAAACGGCGCCAAATTGACCCGGATGAAGCTTCGCCGGCGCCGGCAGGAGGATAGTTTAGATAAAAACCATCGCGTTTTTGTTCGATTTTGCGGGGGATTGCGACGTCGCGAACAGAGCATGCCCTGACGGTTTGTGGCGGGGCGTTGCGCGGAAGTAACAGGCGATCGGTGCACGCCTGACCGGCGCGGCCCGCGCTTGCGACACGCTCGAGGTGCAGCCAAACTCGACCTGCGCGGAGCATTGCCGATTCAACCGATTGAAGCGGGCCGCGAGATCATCCAGAAGACTCCCCGATACGGAAACACCCGAGGACCACGCCGATGAAACTCGTACGGTTCGGAAAGGCCGGGGCCGAGAAGCCCGGCATCGTCGACGCAAAGGGGATCGTTCGCGATCTCTCCGGCATCGTCGACGACTTTGCCGGCAACGCGCTCAACCCACGCAACCTCGCCAAGCTGAAGAAACTCGACCTCGAGAGCCTGCCGGCGGTCCGCAAGGGCACGCGGCTGGGCTCCTGCGTCGCCCGGCCCGGCAATTTCATCGCCGTCGGACTGAACTACGCCGACCATGCCGCCGAGACGGGGGCCGCGATCCCCACCGAGCCGATCCTGTTCAACAAGGCGCCCAACTGCGTGCAGGGTCCCAATGACCCGATCATGATCCCCAAGGGATCCAAGAAGACCGACTGGGAGGTAGAGCTCGCCGTCGTGATCGGCAAGACCGCCCTCTACATCGAGGAAAAGGACGCTCTGTCCTATGTCGCCGGGTTCTGCGTCTGCAACGACATCTCGGAGCGCGAGTTCCAGGCGGAACGCGGTGGCCAGTGGATGAAGGGCAAGGGCTCGCCCACCTTCGGCCCGATCGGCCCCTGGCTGGTGACGCCCGACGAGGTCAAGGACGTGCAGAACCTCGGCATGTGGCTCGAGCTGAACGGCAAGAAGGTCCAGAACGGCTCGACGAAGACGATGATCTTCGGCGTCGCCCACCTGATCGCCTACATCTCCCGCTTCATGCAGCTCGATCCCGGCGACGTGATCACGACGGGAACGCCGCCCGGCGTCGGCCTGGGCATGAAGCCGCCGAAGTTCCTGAAGGCCGGCGACACGATGCGGGTGGGCATCGACGGCATGGGCGTGCAGGAACAGACGGTCGTCGCCTGGAAGGCGTGAACGCGCCTCAGCGCTTCGTCCAGCGCTGGGCCATCAGAGGCAGGTCGCCGCCGAGCCACGCGTACTGGAACGGGCCCGGCGGCACGCCGGCCGCCCGTTCCGGGAAGCGTGCCTTGTAGAAGGCGACCCATCCCAGGATTCCTCTCCTTCGGGACCTCGACCTCCGACACCCCCGCCATCCGGGCCGAACGCTGCGGGGTCGCGCAGTCCCTCAGGCGTGCGCGCCGCGAGCCGATGCAGCGCGCCGTTTCCGAGAGCGTACCAGTCCTCGCCGCCGAGGTTCGACAGTTCGGCGAACAGGATGAGCGGAGCCAGCGAAGTTCGCCGCGTCCGCGTAGAACCGCTGCGCCGTGATGTCGCGTATGGCCGGCGGGGGCTCGCCGCAGGCCACGGCGGCGATGGCCGGGGCCGCCCCAAGGATCACGAGCCCGAAGAGCCCAGTGCGACGCGTCTCGCCCCCGCCGCGATGGCGAAAGCGGGCATCATCCTCATTGCAGGCCGAGCATCAGCTGCAGGTTCTGGACGGCGGCGCCGGACGCGCCCTTTCCGAGATTGTCGAGGCGCGCGACGAGGACCGCGTGTCCGCGCGCAGCGTTTCCGTAGACGCGAAGCTCGAGCTTGTTCGTATCGTTGAGCGCCTCCGGCTCCAGCTTGCCACCCTTCACCGACGGGTCGGTGGCCGGTACGACGGAGACGAACGCACTGCCTTCGAACCGTTCCGCCAGCACGGCCTCGAGATCCGCCGGGGCCGGCCTGCCCGGCAGCATGTCGAGATGGAGCGGTACGCTGACCAGCATGCCCTGGCGGAAATTGCCCACGGACGGCACGAAGATCGGCCGGCGCACGAGGGTGCCGTAGCGTTGCAGCTCCGGCACATGCTTGTGTTCGAGGCCAAGCCCGTAAAGCTCGAACACGGGCGCGCTGCCGCTCTCATAGGCCTCGATCATGGACTTGCCGCCGCCCGAATAGCCGCTCACCGCGTTGACGGTCACCGGGAAATCGGCCGGCAACAGCCCGGCATCGACGAGGGGGCGGATGAGCGCGATCGCGCCGGTGGGATAGCAGCCCGGGTTGGAGACGCAGCGCGCGGCGCGGATCGCGTCGGCCTGTCCCGGCGCCATCTCGGCGAAGCCGTAGGCCCAGCCCTCCGCGACGCGGTGCGCGGTGGAGGCGTCGAGCACGCGCGGCGCGCGGTCGCCCAACGATGCGGCGAGGGCGGCGGATTCGCGGGCAGCGTCGTCCGGCAGGCACAGCACCACCGCATCGACCGACGCCATCATCTCCTTGCGCGCCTGCGGATCCTTGCGCTTCCCGGGATCGATGCTGCGCACTGCGAAGGCCGGCAGCGAGTCGAGCCGCTCGCGGATCCCGAGGCCTGTCGTTCCGGCCTCCCCGTCGATGAACACAGTCGCGACCATGGCGTGTCTCGCTGATGCTGGGACGTCGGTACCCCGGATGGGGGCGCGCGATGTCGATGGTGATGATGTCGAAGCTGATACTGCAGAAGCCGTGGATGTCGGTCCGGTGGCCGATCGGCGGGCCAGGCGTCAATCCCGCACGCCGGAACAACGATGACGAACGTCATCGCCCCCCGAAACCGAGGGGTCGCGTTTCGCGTCGTGGCGACCGGTTGAGCAGCGTCTCCATGGCAAAACGTCGTGCGTCACCGGCGCGGCGCTGTCAAGGCACTCCCGATCGAGGCTAGCGCCGACGCCCGGAACGCTCCGCCGACTGGACGCCGGATGAGGCTGACCTTAAGACCGACCGTCCCATCGATGGTTGCGGCCGGTGCTCTTCCACTCCCAGGTCTTCATCCTCCTCTTCCTCCCGGCGACCATGGCGCTCTACTTCGCCGTCGCCGGAAGCGCGGCATGGCGCCAGCGCGTGCTCATCGTGGCGTCGGCTCTCTTCTATGCCTGGTGGGACGTCCGGTTCCTGCCGCTGCTGCTCGGCCAGATCGTCTCGACGTGGATCCTCGCGGCGCTGTCCGACGGCGGGCGACGCCATGGCCTGATCGCGCTGGGGATCGTCCTCAACCTGGGCTCGATCTTTGCCTTCAAGTATCTCGACTTCGTCATCGTCAACCTGCAGTCGCTCGGCCTTTCCGTTCCGACGGCGGGGCTGCTGCTGCCGATCGGCATCTCGTTCTTCTCGTTCCAGCTGATCTCCTACCTCGTCGACCTGCGCCGCGGCGACGTCCCGCTCTATCCGCTGCGGGAGTTCAGCCTCGTCGTCCTGCTGTTTCCCCACCTGATCGCCGGACCCATCGTCCGGCACCGCGAACTCGTGCCGCAGTTCGCCCTGGATCCGCGCCGCGACGGCCTCGACCAGCGTCTGGCGGTCGGCTTCGTGATCTTCAGCCTGGGGTTGATGCAGAAAGTCCTGCTCGCGGAGCGCCTCGGCCGGGTGGCCGACCCGCTGTTCGCCAAGGCCGCGACGGCAACGCTTACCTTCGGGGAATCGTGGTCGGCGGCGCTGGCCTTCTCGTTCCAGCTCCTGCTCGACTTTTCGGCCTATTCGACGATGGCGATCGGCATCGCGCTGATGCTCGGCTTCGTCTTTCCCGAGAACTTCGACCGGCCCTATCTGGCCCGCGACCTGCGCGACTTCTGGCGCCGCTGGCACATGTCTCTGGGCGCCTTCCTGCGGGACTACGTCTACATCCCCCTCGGCGGCAACCGGCACGGGCCGGGTCGCTTCGTCGTGGCGACGCTGGGCACCATGACCCTGTGCGGCATCTGGCATGGCGCGGCCTGGACGTTCGTCGCCTGGGGATTCATGCACGGGGTCGGGATGGTCGTGGTCTGGGCCTGGCAGCGCCTTCGTCGTCCCCTGCCCGCGCCCGTGGCCTGGTTGGCGACCATGCTGTTCGTCATCGCGGGCTGGGTCCTGTTCCGCTCCGCGACTTTCGACGCCGCCATCGGCATTCTCGGCTCGATGTCCGGCCTCAATGGCCTGTCCGGCGGCCTGAAGGCCCCGGCCCTCCTTGCAGTTGCCGGAGCCGTCTGCCTCCTGCTTCCGCCCAACCACGCCATCATGGCAACGGCGCGCCCCTCCCGCCTCGTGGCCGCGGCATCCGCGATCGCCACCATCGCCTGCATCCTGATCGTCGGACAGGACGCGCCGACGAACTTCATCTATTTCCAGTTCTGACCATGAAGCCCGCCACCCCGCCCGGCGCGTCATTTCCGGATCGACTCCGCAGCCAGTTCAACGGCTTGTGGACAAGCCTTCGCGGGAGACTCTTCTCCGAGCGAGCCGATGCAGGGGCCTGGCGAGGCATGGTGCGGACCGCCACGGCGACCCTTGCAGGCGGCATGGCGGCGGTCGGCGCGGCCATCTACCTGATCGATCCCTACAACGTCGTTCCGTTCTCGCCGCCAGCGGACAGGCCGATGATGGACCTGAACCAGCGCTGGCTCTACCCCGGCGTGGCCCGGTCGGGCCGCTTCGATTCACTCGTGATCGGAACGTCGACGGTCAGGCTGCTGGATCCCAAGGGCCTCGACAAGGCCTTTGGCGGACGCTTCGCGAACCTCGCCATGAACTCGGCAACCGCCTGGGAACAGGAGCAGATCGCCCGGGTCTTCATGCGCGCGGCAGGCCCGCCGAAGACATTGGTCATCGGGATCGACACGGTCTGGTGCGCCCAGGATGCCGACCGGCAGCGCATCACGTTCCGCGGCTTCCCGGAGTGGATGTACGACGACAATCGATGGAACGACCTGCTGCACCTGCTCAACGGGAAGACCCTCGAGATCGCGGGCCGGATGGTCGCTTACTGGCTCGGCTTGCGCGAACCGCGCTACCGCTACGACGGGTTCGAGGTCTTCGTGCCGCCAGAGGAAACCTATGACCTGGCCCGTGCAAGGACCCACCTCTATCCATCTGGAAAGGTGGATGTTCTACCCGTCGAGCCGCCTGTACGGCTTGCGGCGGCCCTGGTCGAATCGCTCCGGTTCCCGGCCCACGACTGGGTCGATGCCCTGCTGGGGGAAACGCGCGGGCGCACGAAGGTGATCCTCGCCGCCATGCCCGTGCATGTCAGCGCACAGCCCAGGCCCGGAAGCGAGGCCGCCGCGGTCGAACAGGTCTGCCTCGACCGGCTCGCCGCCATCGCGCAGCGCCACGGCGCGACGATGGTGGACTGGCGCTACCCCTCCGTCCTGACCCGCGACGACACGAAGTACTGGGATCCGCTGCACTATCGTCTGCCGGTCGCCGAACGGCTGGTCGAGGACCTCCGGAGTGCCGTGGCCGGAGGGACGTCGCCGGATGGCTCCTGGCGCGTCACCGCGCGGCCGGCCCAGCCGTGACAAACGAAAATGGCCGGCGAAGCGCCGGCCATCCCGATCCCGGTTTCGACAACCGCGAAAATCAGCGCTTCGAGAACTGGAAGCTCCGGCGGGCCTTCTTGCGGCCGTACTTCTTGCGCTCGACCACGCGGCTGTCGCGGGTGAGGAAGCCGACCTTCTTCAGGACGCCGCGCAGCTCGGGCTCGAAGTAGGTGAGAGCCTTGGCAAGGCCATGCCGGACCGCGCCGGCCTGGCCGGACAGGCCGCCACCGTCGACGGTGACGGTGATGTCGTACTGGTTCAGGCGGTTGGCGACCAGCAGCGGCTGCTGCAGGATCATCCGCAACACCGGGCGGGCAAAATAGACGCCCACTTCACGGTTGTTGATGGTGATCTTGCCCGGGCCGGGCTTGATCCACACGCGGGCGACGGCGTCCTTGCGCTTGCCGGTCGCGTAGGCGCGGCCCTGGGCGTCGAGCTTCTGGACGTGCTTGGGGGCCTCGGGAGCAGCCGCGGTCGCGACGCCCTTGAGGTCCTGGAGGGACTGGAGGGTCTCGGCCATGATCAGGCGCTCCTCGCATTCTTGCGGTTCAGGGCGGCGACATCCAGCGGCACGGGCTGCTGCGCCTCGTGGGGATGGGCTGCGCCCTTGTAAACGCGGAGATTTCCGAGCTGCTGGCGCCCCAGCGGGCCGCGCGGCAGCATGCGCTCCACCGCCTTCTCGACGACGCGCTCAGGAAAGCGCCCCTCGAGAATGAACTTCGCCGACCGCTCCTTGATGCCGCCGGGAAAGCCGGTGTGGTGGTGATACACCTTCTGCTCGCGCTTGCGGCCCGTCAGCACGACCTTCTCGGCGTTGATGACGATGACGTTGTCGCCGCAGTCGACGTGAGGAGTGAAGGTGGCCTTGTGCTTGCCGCGCAAGCGCATGGCGATGACCGAGGCGAGACGACCCACGATGAGGCCTTTCGCGTCGATGAGCACCCACTTCTTGTCGACCTCGGCGGGCTTTGCCGAATAGGTCTTCATGATTCTGGTTCCGCTGATGGGCCGTGCTGGCCGTCGAAAACGACTGGCACGGCGTCGGTGACGCGGAACCCCTCGACGGGCTTCCGCTGCGATGACGTGGCAGATAAGCCAAGGATCGTCGCCGGTCAAGCGTGCAGATCAGGGCCGATGGCCGGAAAAACGGTTGATTATCAGGACTCTGGCTAATGAAGTATCATGGCACCTCGATATAGGTAACAAGATACCCCATGAGAAGGCGAGGATGGTCCCAGGCCGGCCGCTCGCTCCCCGCGGGGCGCTAGACCGGCATGATCGGAAGGATGACGTGGCTCGGCCGCGAGCGGTCCATCCAGACGCGGTTGGTTGCCCGGCGCGGCGTCGCAGCCTGCCCTTCGGGCTCATAACTGTTTGGATTGACGTCGTATTTCGGAAAGTTGGAGGACGAAATGTCGAGGCGGATGCGATGGCCCGCCTTGAACAGATTGGCCGTGGCGAAG
>CAZJCW010000126.1:0-11756 GCA_964544365.1 uncultured Alsobacter sp. | reverse complement strand
CCCGACTTCTTGAAGGGCTGCGCGATGTTGACGAGCGGCACGCCCTTCTCGCGCGCGGCGAGCGCGGCCGGCATCCACTCGACGATCACGTCGGCGCCGCCGCCGGCGATCACCTGCGGAGGCGCGATGTCAGGGCCGCCCGGCTTGATCGTCACGTCCAGGCCGACCTCCTTGTAGAAGCCCTTGTCCTTGGCGACGTAGTAGCCCGCGAACTGGGCCTGCGTGACCCACTTCAGCTGCAGGGTCAGCTTGTCCTGCGCGCTGGCCGGCACGAGGCCGGCGAGCATGAGGCCCGCTGCGAGCAGTGTTCTTTTCATCGTCATTCCCCTCTCCTGCGTTGCCGGGTTGATCCCGGAGTTACCTGCCCCTCGCGGGGCGATAGGACGGATGCCAGAAGGTCGCCGCCCGCTCGACGAGGGCGATGGCTCCATAGAACAGCGTGCCGGCGATGGCGGCCACCACGATTTCCGCCCACACCATGTCGAGCGCAAGCCGCCCCACCTCGGTGGAGATCCGGAAACCCATGCCCACGATCGGCGTCCCGAAGAACTCGGCCACGATGGCTCCGATCAGCGCCAGCGTCGAGTTGATCTTGAGGCCGTTGAACACGAAGGGAAGGGCGGCAGGCAGCCGCAGCTTCACGAGCATGTCCCAGGATCCGGCGGCATAGGAGCGCATCAGGTCGCGCTCGAGGTGCCCGGAAGCGCCGAGGCCGGCGACCGTGTTCACCAGCATCGGGAAGAACGTCATCACGACGACCACGCCGACCTTGGAATGCCAGTCGAAGCCGAACCACATCACCATGATCGGGGCGATCCCGATGATGGGCAGCGCCGAAACGAAATTCCCGAGCGGGAGCAGGCCCCTCCGCAGGAACGGAACACGGTCCGCGATGACGGCGACGACGAAGCCCGCTCCCGACCCCAGGGCCCATCCGGGGATCACCGCGCGCACGAAGGTCTGGTTGAAGTCGGCCGCAAGCGTCGGCACCGAGCTGACCAGCCTCTCCAGGATGGCCGAGGGCGGCGGCATGAGCACGAGGGGAACGCCGGCGCCGACGCAAACCACCTCCCAAAGAACGAAACAGGTCAGGCCGAACAGCAGCGGCACGGCGACATCGCGCACCCGTTCCGCTGCACCCGCCGGCAGCTGCAGCAGCGACATTCGCTGGTTCGCCCACCACGTAAACGCCCACACGGCCACCACGAGCGCCCAGAACCACGTCGGCGCACCGCCGGCCAGGCCCGGCCGATGAGCCAGGAGAACGATCCCCGCCAAGGCCGCGAGCGCGGCCAGGGTAGCGACGACGACGCCCGCGATGCCGGCCCGGGCAGGGGCGGGGAGGACGGCCGCGCTCATGGGCGCCCTCCCATCAGGCGCAGCGTCGCCTTCTCGGCGAGCGTGACCGCCAGCACCAGGAGCGAGGCCAGGATGGCCGCCGCGAACAGCGCCGCCCAGATCTGGAGGGTCTGGCCGTAGTAGGATCCCGACAGGAGCCGCGCTCCCAGGCCGGCCTGCGCCCCGGTCGGCAATTCACCGACGATGGCTCCGACGAGACTGATCGAGACGGCGACCTTCAATGACGCGAACAGGAACGGAACCGACGCGGGCCAGCGCAGCTTGGCGAAGGTCTGCACGCCGTTCGCCGAGTAGGTCCGCATCAGGTCCAGTTGCATGGAATCGGGCGACGTGAAGCCCTTCACCATGCCGATAGTCACCGGAAAGAAGCACAGATACATCGAGATGATCGCCTTCGGGACGAGGCCTGTGAGGCCTATCGATCCGAGCACGACGATGATGATGGGCGCGACCGCCAGGATCGGGATCGTCTGCGATGCGATGATCCAGGGGAGAAGGCTTTTCTCGAGAGCCTTCACCGACACGATGCCGATGGCCAGCAGGATGCCGAGCCCGACGCCGAGCGCAAAGCCCAGAAGGGTCGAGGACAGGGTGACCCAGCCGTGGAAGACGAGGCTGCGCGGCGAGGTCATCCGCGTCTCGACGGTGGAGCGCCACAGCTCCGCCACGACGGCATGCGGCGCAGGCAGGACCGGTCTGTCCAGCGCCCATGCGGCCCGGGCGAGGTCGAGGTAGGAGCCCTCCTTCGGCATCGCCGGCAGGCCGGCGTTCATCGGCACCGTCATGGCGTACCAGCCCAGCAGGATCGCCAGAACCACCGCCGCGACGGCGACGGGCCCTGACGCCAGCACGCGCGCCGGCAGCGTTGGCAGGCTCGCCGCGGGTCGAGCGGCGATCACGTCAGTCGTCATAGCTGTGCCCGGCGCGAAGGCCGTCGCGCACGCGCTGGGCAAGCGCGAGAAACTCGGGCGTCTCGCGAAGGTCGAGCGTCCGCTCGGCCGGCAGGTCGCAGTCGATGATGTCGATGATCCGCCCCGGTCGCGGCGACATGACGACGATGCGCGTGGAGAGAAACACCGCCTCCGGGATCGAGTGGGTCACGAAGAGGACGGTCTTTCGCGTGTGGCGCCACAGTTGCAGGAGCTGCTCGTTCAGCTTGTCGCGCACGATCTCGTCGAGTGCGCCGAACGGCTCGTCCATGAACAGCAGGTGCGGATCGAACGACAGGGCACGGGCAATCGAAACGCGCTGCTGCATGCCGCCGGAAAGCTGCCACGGATACTTGCGCTCGAAGCCGGCGAGGTTCACGAGCGCAAGGTTCCTGCGGGCCCGCTCGCGCCGCTCTTCGGCCGAAAACCCCATGATCTCGAGGGGAAGCATCACGTTGCGCTCCACCGTCCGCCACGGATAGAGGGCGGGAGCCTGGAACACGTAGCCGTACTGACGCTCGCGCCGCGCCTGCTGCGGCGGCACGCCGTTCACCAGGACCTGGCCGGACGTGCCGGTCTCGAGATCGGCGATCACACGCAGCAGCGTGGTCTTTCCGCACCCTGACGGACCGATGAAGGAGACGAACTCGCCCTGCTCGACGACGAGATTGACGTCGGACAGCGCGAAGACCGGGCCGTCGCGGGTCTCGAACGTCAACGACAATCCGTCGATGTCGATCACGCGCGGACGACCGCCCTCCGGGGCTGCCGGACGCGGCACACCCTGTCCCTGTTCGGTCGTCGCCATCCCGCCGAGCACCCTCAACACCTCTTCAACGCCTGGACATGCAGTGTTTACGCCACGACGGCCGCCCGACGGAGCGGCACACGGTCGCGAGTCTTGATCGAACGGTCAAGGGGCGGTAAGGCCCCGGAAACAGGATCGGCGAGGACGCCGGCGGCAGATCCGGCGGAGGCAGCAGCATGGAGCGTGTGGACAACGTGGCAGGCCCCGCCGCTCGCCAGGAAACCGCTCGATCCCGCGCCGGCCAGGAGAACGTGGAACGCATTCTCGACGCGGCGCTCGACGTGTTCGCGACCTTCGGCTTCCGCGGCTCGCGCATCGAGCAGATCGCCGCCGCGGCAGGGCTTTCGAAGACGAACCTGCTCTACTACTTCCACACCAAGAAGGACCTGTATCTCGCGGTTCTCCAGCGCACGCTCGACATGTGGCTGGAGCCGCTGCGCGCCCTCGACCCGGCGCGTGATCCGGCCGAGGCGCTGGGCGACTATATCGCCCGAAAGCTGGCCGCCTCCCGCGACGAACCGGCGGCGTCGCGGCTGTTCGCGCTGGAGGTCATCCAGGGCGCGCCCATCGTGGCGCCGCTGCTCGAGACGAAACTGGCCGCGATCGTCGCGGAGACGGCCGGCACGATCGACGGCTGGGTGCGGCAGGGAAAACTCGCCCCGGTCTCGGCGCGCCACCTGATCTACACGGTCTGGGCCACCACCCAGCACTACGCCGACTTCGCGGCGCAGGTACGGGCGATCGAGGGGCGGGATCTCTCGGACCCCGCGTTCTTTGCCGAGGCCTGCGAGCACGTGACCCGCACCGTCCTGCATGGCGTGCTGCCGCGCTGAGGACGCCGCGCCCCTCACTCCGCCGGCTCGGTGGCCCGCATCGGGTTGTTGGGATGCTGCGTCCAGTTGATCGGGGTCCCGATCACGCGGCCGGTGCGCTTGTCGACCTCGCCGTCGGCCAGCGGCACCATGGTGATGCAGTCCTCGACCGGGCAGACCATCGCGCAGAGGTTGCAGCCCACGCACTCTTCCTCGATGACCTCGAAATGGCGCACGCCATCCTTGAGGGCGGAAATTGCCTGGTGCGACGTGTCCTCGCAGGAGATGTGGCAGCGGCCGCACTTGATGCAAAGGTCCTGGTCGATCCTCGCCTTCACGGCGTAGTCGAGGTTGAGGTACTGCCAGTCCGTCACCTTCGGCACGGCGCGGCCCACGAAGTCGGAGACGCGGGCGTAGCCCTTCTCGTCCATGTAGGCGGCGAGGCCGGTCTTCATCTCCTCGACGATCTTGAACCCGTAGACCATGGCCGCCGTGCACACCTGGACGGTGGACGCGCCCATGGCCATGAACTCGGCCGCGTCCTTCCACGTCTCGATGCCGCCGATGCCGGAGATCGGCAGGGCGCTCGTCTCCGGCGTCCGGGCGATGTCGGCCACCATGTTGAGGGCGATCGGCTTGACCACGGGTCCGCACATGCCGCCATGGGTGCCTTTCCCGCCGGTCGCGGGCCATGGCGTCATGGCGTCCAGATCGACGCCCATCATCGAGTTGACGGTGTTGATCAGCGACACCGCGTCGGCGCCGCCGCGATGGGCCGCCATGGCCGGACCCTTGATGCTCGACACGTTGGGCGTGAGCTTGACGATGACCGGCATCCGCGTGTGCTGCTTGCACCAGCGCGTGACCATCTCGACATACTCGGGCACCTGCCCGACGGCCGAGCCCATGCCGCGCTCGGACATGCCGTGGGGGCAGCCGAAATTGAGCTCGACGCCATCGGCCTCCGTCTCCTCGACGCGCTTCAGGACCGATTTCCACGCCTCCTCGGTGCACGGCACCATCAGCGAGACGACGAGCGCACGATCGGGCCAGTCGCGCTTGACCTGCTTGATCTCCCGCAGGTTCACCTCGAGCGGCCGGTCGGTGATGAGCTCGATGTTGTTGAAGCCAATGACGCGGCGGTCGCCCGCGTGGATCGCGCCGTAGCGCGGGCCGGAGACGTTGACGATGGGCGGGCCATCCTCGCCCAGCGTCTTCCACACCACGCCGCCCCACCCGGCGCGAAAGGCGCGAACGACGTTGTATTCCTTGTCCGTGGGCGGTGCCGACGCAAGCCAGAACGGATTGGGCGCCTTGATGCCGGCGAATTCGACGCGAAGATCGGCCATCGTGTCCTCCTCCTCAGGCGGCCTTCGCCGCGCCGGACCGCAGCGTGCCGTCGATGGAGCGTGCGGCACGCTTTCCGTGCTCGACGGCCACCACGGTGAGATCCTTGTCCATGGCGACGCAATCGCCGCCGGCCCAGACGCGTCGATGGCTGGTGCGATGCTCGGCATCCACCTTGATCCGCCCCCCCGACAGCTCGATGCCGTCGCCCAGGTCGGACGCCACGAACGTCTGGCCGATGGCCCGGAAAACCTGGTCGCAGGGGAGGGTGTAGGTCTCTCCCGTGCCGACGAGCCTCCCGTCCACCAGCGCTGTCCGTTCCAGCGCAACTCCCGCGACATGTCCTTCTTCCGACAGCAGGGCCGTCGGCTTCGCCCAGTGGCGGATGAGGACGCCCGTGGTCTGCGCGACCTGCTGCTCGTAGGGTGAGGCGCCCATTTCCGCCGCGCCCCGACGGTAGACGATGGTCACGTCCTCGGCGCCGAGCCGCTTGACCTGCGAGGCGATGTCGATGGCGGTCATTCCGCCTCCGATCACGACGACGCGGCGCCCGACGGGCAGGGTCGCGAGATCGTCCGCCTGCCGCAGCATGGCGATGTAGTCGACCGCATCGGCGCTGCCGGCGGCATCGTCGCCTGCGACGCCGAGTGCGTTCGTGTCGCCAAGGCCCATGCCGAGGAAAACGGCGTCGTAGTCGCGGGCCAGGTCCCCGAGCTGGATGTCCCGGCCGAGGCGCACTCCGGTGCGCACCGCGATGCCTCCGACACCCAGGATGTACTCGACCTCCTTCTGGGCGACGTCGCCATTCGCCTTGTACGCGGCGATGCCGTACTCGTTGAGGCCGCCGAGCTTGTCGCGCGCCTCGAAGATCGTGACGGCATGGCCGAGCAAGGCCAGCGCGTGGGCGCAGGAGAGCCCCGCCGGGCCGCCGCCGACCACGGCCACCCTGAATCCCGACGATGGCCCCGCCGCAAACAGCTGGCGCCCCGTGGCGAACAGCGCGTCGGTCGCGTAGCGCTGCAGGCGGCCGATCTCGACCGGCTTGCCCTCCATCGCCTCGCGGACACAGGCCTCCTCGCAGAGTTGCTCGGTCGGGCAGACGCGGGCGCACATCGCACCCATGATGTTGCTGTCGAGAATGGTCTTCGCCGCGCCGACGGGGTTGGCCGTCGAGATTTGCCGAATGAACATCGGGATGTCGATCGATGTCGGGCACGCCGTCATGCACGGGGCGTCGTAACAGAAGAAACAGCGGTCTGCGGCGACCTTGGCCTCGTAGCGGTCGAGAGGCGGATGAAGGTCCGCGAAGTTCCGACAATATGCGTCAGGCGGCAGCCGACCTGCCGCGATATCCGACGTCTCGCTCATGAGCCCCTCCGCTCCGGCCGCGTCGACGAAAGGACACGCGATTGTTCCCGCGGACCCTCGCCCTATGATTTGACCATCCGATCAAATAACGCCGAAGCTGTCAAACCGGGGTGGACGCCACGCCATCGCTGAACGGATTGTGAGTCCAACCGGCGCAGCACCTCCTTGCCCATGATACGGCAGCGCCCCAGACTGAAGGTCAGGAGCGTCCCATGCACCCGATCCCCCGCACGGCCCTTGCCCTTGTCCTGCTGAGCCTGATCGCCGTCCTCGGCCCGTCCCTCGCGGGAACCGGTGCCGCCCGGGCGGGCGAGGAGGTCGATGTCGCGCTCGTCGTCGCGGTCGACATCTCGAACTCCATGGATCCCGAGGAGCAGGTGCTCCAGCGCGAAGGGTTCGTGGAGGCCTTCCGCTCGCCGGAAGTGCACAAGGCCATCCGCAACGGCATGCTGGGCAAGATCGCCGTGACCTATTTCGAGTGGGCCGGCACTCACATCCAGCATGTCGTCGTGCGCTGGACGATCATCGACGGACCGGAGTCGGCCCACGCCTTCGCGGATGCTCTCGCACGGTCACCGCCGCGTCGTGGGCCCCGGACGTCGATCTCGGGCGCGATCGACGCCTCCGTTCGCCTGCTCGAGGACAGCGGCATCGAAGCGCTCCGCCGCGTCATCGACGTGTCAGGCGATGGCGCGAACAACCAGGGCCGACACATTTCGGAGGCGCGGGACGACGCCCTCGACAAGGGCATCGTGATCAATGGCCTGCCGATCATGCTCAAGCGCCCCAGCGGCTATTGGGACACCGAGAACCTCGACATCTACTACAGGGCGTGCGTCATCGGCGGACCGGGATCCTTCATCATCCCGATCACGGAGCGTTCGCAGTTCGCCGAAGCGGTCCGGACAAAGATCGTGAGGGAAGTCGCGGCCGCGGAACTGACGCTCATCCCGGCGCAGGCCGCGCCGCCTCTCGATTGCGCCGCCGAGGAACGCCGAAACCAGCAGTGGTGGAGAAACTGATTCAGACCGCGGAACGGGCGAGGGATGCGATCTGCATCTCAAGATTGGCCCGATCCTCGTAGCCGCGACGGATGATCCTGGCCGCAGACTGAAGCCGGAGCTGGGACACGACGATGCCGGCATAACTGGCCAGCAAACGGCGATCTTCGGCGCTGAACGTCCGCGGCCGGTGGTCGATCGCGCAGACGCTGCCGACCCTGAGCCCGGGGGAATAGATGATCGGGGCACCGGCATAGAACCGGATCATGGGCGCGCCGACGACCAGCGGACTTCTGGCGAAGCGCTCGTCGAGACGGGCGTCTTCGACCACGAAGACCTCGTCCGACATGATCGTGTGGGAGCAGAAGGCCACGTCGCGCTGCGTCGTCACGAAGTCGACGCCGACCTTGGCCTTGAGCCACTGGCTCGAGCAGTCGACGAAGGAGATGAACGCGCCCGGCACCTTGAACTGGGCGGCCACAAGTTCGCACACGCGGTCGAACGCCTCGGACGGCTCGGTGAAGAGAACCCCGAGGGAGTGCAGGCAGTCGAGTCTCTCGGCTTCGCGGTTCGGCAGAGGATGCGACATGACGTCTCCAGACGCCGCAAACCTACGCGCCGAGAAATAATGAATAGTAAATTCAATGGGTTATGATGATTTCTGGAAATCTGATTGACGAATGTCGCCACGCTGTCTGCCCCACATGGCACCGCGGTCCAGACATGTGTGCCCTGCGCGCGCATCGACAGTCAGATCGCAGGCAACTCCAGGCGGTGTCTGGGCGTTGAGTGTCGACCCGTAGGTCGGCGCAAGACCGCGCCAAAGAGGCTGTGAGGAGAAATTTCGTGAACAATATCATTTACCTGGTCGGCCTTGTCGTCGTCGTCATCGCCGTGCTCAGCTTTTTCGGCCTGCGCTGAGGCGGGGCGGGCATCGTTTTCCCGCCCGATTTCCGGTCGTGGCACCGTTCGGGCTTGATCGAGGCACCTCGCGTGCTCTATCGCCCGAACAGATGTCGGGGGCGATTGTACCGCCATGGATGACCGGATTGACGACGATGGTGACGAGCGCGCCGGAAGCACGCGTCCGGCTTCGTTGACGCGACGGAGTGGCGGACGGACCCGATCGGGCCGACGCTGCCCGCGCGAACTGGCCTTCATTTTCGCCAATCCGCCCCTCGCTCCGGGCGAGAGCGAGGCGGACTGGACTTCGCTCTGTGACGGTCTTGCCGACGGTCTCCAGCCGCGGACTGTGGTCGACTGGCTGCGGCTCAGGGATGTCGCGAGCGGCGTCTGGGAAAGCCTTCGGCTCGAGCGGTACCGGGACGCGTTGCTCCGGCTGGAGCGGGGCAGGGCGGCAACCGACCTCCTGTCGTCCCTGCTGGCCGAGCGGATCGAGGACTCAACGAACCGCGAGCGCGCCGCCCGCTCGATCGCCCGTGGCTGGCTCGCCGGCCGGTCGGCGGAAAAAAGAGAGATGGCGCAAGCCCTTGCGTCCGCGGGGATCGACGAGCAGTCGGTCGCTGCCGGAGCCTTCGTGTCGCAACTCGAGACCCATGAGCGCCTCGAGCGACTGCGCCGGCGTGCCGAAGAGGTCCGGGATTCGGCACTGGCGACGTTTTCGGGCGCTGGGCCGCTGCCCGTGGAACACGAAGACATCGTGATCGAGGCGGAAGTCCTGGCTGCACCACCCAAGTCGCGTCGCAGTCGACCGATGGCGGCCTCGGCGCGCACTGCAGCCGGCGAGTCCGTCGACGGCCCCGCCGAGGCGCGCACGACAGGCCGCGACTCGGACAGGCAGACAGCCCCCCCGGACCCGCAGCCCGATCTCTTCGGTTGAACGACCCCACGGCGGGATTTCGGCGGTATCGGGAGAGCCGAATGGCGTCAGAAAAGCGGATCGCAGCCAATCGCCGCAATGCGATGCGCAGCACGGGGCCCAAGACGACGGCGGGCAAGTCCCGCTCGAGGCTCAACGCGGTCAAGCATGGCCTGTCGGCGTCGCTTCCGGTCATTGTCGAGAACGAGGCGACGTCTGAACTGGCCCGATTGCTGTCGAAGGAGGCAGGTGGCGCCTCAGGTTCGGCTGCGGCGCGGCTGGCATGGGCCGAAACGGTGATCGAGCGATGCCGCCAGGTCCGCGCCTCCCTGGCGGTCGACGTGACTGCGGGCAGCGGAGACGTCGATGCGCAGGCCGAGGCCATCGCAACGTCGGCCCGCCAGATGGCAGCCGTCGACCGCTACGAGCGAAGGGCCAGACGCATGGCTATGGTGGCCCGGCAGGAACTCGACACGGCGGGAAGACCGGAATGAACCAGCAGCGGAACGTCAGCGCGCGGCGTGCTGAACCTCGGGCTCTGCGCTGAAGACATAGCCGGTGGAGCGGACGTTCGTGATGGTCGATGCCCCGTTCGGATTGTCGACCTTCTTGCGAAGCTTGCTGACGAGCACGTCGATCGAGCGACTGTTGTCCATGAAGCTGCGCTGGAAGATCTCGCGGCCGATGCGCTTGCGATCGAGCACCACCTGAGGGTTCTCGACGAACAGTCGCAGCAAGCGGAACTCCGCGTCGGTGAGCTTCGAGGAGACCCCGCTGGATTTCGTGACCGTCCGCTCGACGAGGTCGAGGCTGAAGGACCCGAAACTCAGGACGCTGCTCGGTACCTTCGTCCCGTCGTCCGGCGGAATGAGCTTGATCAGCCGGCGGATGCGCAGGAGCATCTCGCGCAGCTCGAACGGCTTCATCAGGAAGTCGTCTGCACCCAGCTCGAGGCACAGGATCCTGTCGAGGGGCGTGTCCTTTGCCGAGATCACCATGACGGGCACGCCCTGCTTGGTCATGGCCGCGATGAGATCGTAGCCCTCACCATCGTCGAGCATGAGATCCAGCAGCGCGATCTGCGGCCTGAACCCCCGCAATTCCGCCTGGGCGGCGGCGATGCTGGACGCTTCCGCGACGACGAAACCCTGGGCTTCCAGAAAGTTGACCACCAGCAGGCGGAGGGATGACGAATCCTCCACGACGAGGACACGGATCGGTGCGGCAGGGTTTTCGGCTGGCAATGCCATTGTCATGTTCCGGGCGAGAACGGTCGGCCCATCGGTTCAGCCGGCGTTACGGCAACACCGCGAACGCACCATCGCACGCAGAAGTTGGCAAATTGTTTCAAAATGACCTTGATCGGATCCTACCGGGATCATTCGAACGCAGGGCTCACCCGATCGGGTGATTGATCCGGACGCCGATTCAACAAGCATGTCATCAAGTCAACCTTGGGTTGTGACTTGATCCGCGTTATGGCATGGTCCGCAACTTAACAAAGAGTAAAGATTGTTAAGTAGCGGGTTGGGCAGGCGCTTTCGTCATGGCGACCATCATCGGCGATACCAACTCGAACCAACTCGCCGATACCCTGAACGGGACGGTTGACGCCGATCTGATCACCGGCCTCCTCGCCGCAGATATCATCAACGGCAACGAAGGGAACGATACCCTCTTCGGCGACGCTGGCGATGGCTCGAATCCCGGCATCGTCGGTGCCGACCTGATCCTCGGCGGCACGGGCAACGACTCGATCGACGGCGGGCCCGGCAACGATACGCTGTTCGGCGGCGAGGACGACGACACGATCATTGCGGGTCTTGGCGTCGACATCCTCCATGGCGATGCCGGCAACGACTCGCTCGTTGCGGGTGAACTCTCCGACAACCTGTTCGGCGGCGACGGCAACGATACGCTCGTTGCGGGGCTCGGTGGAACCGTCCTGAACGGCGGCGCCGGCGCGGACGTCCTGCAAGGTTCTGCGGACGGCGGCATCGCCGCCTACCTCGACGCGACGAGCGGCGTCCGGGTCAACCTCGCTGACATGGCCCTGAACACGGGGGACGCGCAGGGCGACATCCTCACGCTGATCGACGTGGTCTTCGGGTCGAACCACGCGGATACCCTGATCGGCGACGACGGCGACAACAACTTCGAAGGCTTCGAGGGCAACGATTCCATCGCGGGTCTGGCCGGCGCCGACTATCTATCCGGCGGCGGGGGCACCGACACGATCCTCGGAGGCGCCGGGAGCGACTTCATCCGCGGCGGTCTAGGAGACGATTTCATCGACGGGGGCAACGACCCCGG
>CAZJCW010000125.1:0-11787 GCA_964544365.1 uncultured Alsobacter sp. | reverse complement strand
TCTCCGGTGTCGTGCTTCTTCCACCATCGGCGCACAGACCGGAGCGCCCGCCCGCGCAGGGGCCGGGGATCCTGGCGCCGCGCTGGCGCCCCAGCCGGGTGGTGAGCCAGCGCAAGCCCGGCGCTCGCCTGTCGATGAGAATTTGAATATCTTGAGCGGAGCACTGTATTCAACAATCAATCACTGTAATATCCGGCTGCATAGCTCAAGCTATACTTGGCCGTTGCGAAGTTCATCTTGACCATCAAAACAACGTCGTGTTCATTTTCCCGACAACCGCGGATGGGCCCGGCTAGCCGCGTCGGCCTCGCGCAACGTCCGGTCCGGACACGCGGTGGCGGTCCGCTCCCGGGCTCCGATGCCGGTTGTCCGTGCCCACCGAGGCGCACGGCCCCCATCGTCACTGCCAGAGGAATGCGTCCATGCAGGAAGGTACCGTCAAGTGGTTCTCGACAGAGCGAGGCTATGGATTCATCCAGCCGGCGGATGGCGGACGTGACGTATTCGTCCACATTACGGCCCTCGAGGCGGCCGGCCTGCGCAGCCTCAACGAGGGCCAGAAGATCCGCTTCGAGCTGAAGACGGAGCGGGGCAAGACCGCCGCCGTCAACCTGCAGGTCGCCTGATCGGCGATCGCGGGTTCCGCGCAGCGGGCCCGAGGACTGGAGGCGCCGGCCGCAGGGCCCGGCGCCTTTTCCGTCCCCGACGACTGGACGAGGCCTGCCGGGCGGGCGTAAGCAGGGGCAACACCAAGAAAGGAAACGCCCTTGCTCCAAAGTCCCCCCGCCGCTGGTTCGCTCACCCGGGAACCCCACGCCACCCCGGAGGCGGCCGTCGACAGGCTGGAGGAACTCTATGCCGCCGCGACCGCCGCGCTGCGCCAGGCGCTGGAGCGGTTCCTGGAGAGCGGTCATCCGCCTTCGGCCGAGGAGCGCCTGGCCTTCCGCTATCCCGAGCTGTCGCTGACCTACCGGCCCGAGGGCGTCCCGGCCACGAACCGCCGGGCCTTCGCCAAGTTCTCCGCGCCCGGCGTCTACACCACCACCGTCACGCAGCCCGGGGCGTTCCGCTCCTACCTGCTCGAGCAGCTCCGGCCGCTGTCGCAGGAGTTCGGCGCCACCATCGAGGTCGGCGTCGGCCCGCAGGAGATCCCGTACCCCTACGTGTTCGAGCGCGGCGACGAACTGGGCCGCGGCTCGGTGACGGCGGCCGAGCTGGCCCGCTTCTTTCCGGTCCCGCAGCTGTCGGCGGTGGGCGACGAGATCGCCGACGGCGACTACGCGCTGCGCGACGGCGAGCCCCGGCCACTGGCGCTGTTCGACGCGGTGCGCGTCGACTATTCGCTGCGCCGCCTCGTCCACTACACCGGAACCGACTGGCGCAGCGTCCAGCCGTGGATCCTGCTCACCAACTATCACCGCTATGTCGACCAGTTCATGCGCTGGGGCATCGAGCAGCTGAAGGATCCGGCGACGCCGTTCGACGCGCTGGTCCTGCCCGGCGGCGGGCGGATCGGCCGCGGCACGCCGGACGCCGAGATCGAGGCGATCCTCGCCGCCTCTCCGTGGCACAGGTTCCAGATGCCGGCCTATCACCTGACCGCGCCGGGTGGCCGGGGGGCGACGCTGGTCAACATCGGCGTCGGTCCGTCCAACGCCAAGAACATCACCGATCACCTCGCCGTCCTGCGGCCCCATGCGTGGCTCATGGTCGGCCATTGCGGCGGGCTCAGGCAGTCGCAGGTCATCGGCGACTACGTGCTGGCGCATGGCTACCTGAGGCAGGATCGCATCCTCGACAGCCTCGTGCCGACCGACGTGCCGATCCCGGCGCTGGCCGAGGTCCAGGTCGCCATGCAGGAGGCCGCCGCGCAGGTCACCGGAGACCGCGGCGAGGCGCTCAAGCGCCGCCTGCGCACCGGCACCGTCGTCACCAACGACGATCGCAACTGGGAGCTTCGCTGGACGCAGGAGCGCCGCCGCATCAACCTCTCGCGCGCCATCGCCGTCGACATGGAGAGCGGCACCATCGCCGCCCAGGGCTTCCGCCTGCGGGTCCCCTACGGCACGCTGCTCTGCGTCTCCGACAAGCCGCTGCACGGGGAGATCAAGCTGCCCGGCGCCGCCAACGCCTTCTACGAGCGGGCCGTCGGCGAGCACCTGAAGATCGGCCTCGCCGCCCTCGACCTGCTGCGCAGCCAGCGCGAGGGGCTCCACTCCCGCAAGCTCCGCAGCTTCGACGAGCCGCCCTTCCGGTGAGTTGCCGGGCGCGGCTGCGGCTGCGCGTCGAACCCGTGGATCGATCATGCCCCTCTCCCTCACCATCGCCGAGCTCGTCTCCGCCTTCCCCGACTTCCGCGTCGCCGTCGTCGTCGCGGACGATCTCGCCATTCCCGCCGCGCGGCCGGACGGGCTCGATGCCGAGATCGCGGCCCGCGAGGCGGCCTGCAGGGCGCAGTGGGGCGGGACGGAGCTGTCGGCCATTCCCGGCATCGCGGCGTGGCGGGCGGCCTACCGCGCCTTCGGCATCAAGAAGACGAGCTATCGCTGCTCCGTCGAGCGCCTCGTCAAGAACGTGCTCGCCGAGCGCCCGCTGCCGCACATCAACGCCTTCGTCGATGCCTACAACGCCGTCTCGCTGTCGCACGGGCTCTGCGTCGGCGCAGACGACCTCGACAGGGTGGAGGGCGACCTCGCCTTCCGCTTCTCCCGCGACGGCGACAGCTTCATCGACATGGCGGCGGAGGAGGGCGAGGACCCCAACGATCCGCCCAAGCCCGGCGAGGTGGTCTATGCGGACGCCGCGAAGGTGCTCTGCCGCCGCTGGAACTGGCGGCAGGACGCGCGCAGCATCATCACCCCGGCCACCCGCCGGGCCGTGGTGACGCTGCAGGGCAACGGCGCCGGCGACGTCACCGCCGCGGCGACCGACCTCGTCTCGCTGCTCGAGCGTCACTGCTCGGCCCGGGCGACGGTGGCGGTCGCCCATGCCGGCGCGCCGGTCGTGACGATCTAGCCGAACCATCAGCGCAAGCGATCGTCCGCATCAGCAGAATGCGCGCCCGCCCGACCCTGCCGCGGTCTAGACTGCGGTTCCCTCCGAAGGCCTCCCATGCGCTCCCGCGAAACCATCGGCCTGCTCCTCGGCGTCGTCGGCGTCGTGATCTTCGGCGCGACGCTGCCGGCGACGCGGATCGCCGTGCCCTTCCTCGATCCCGTCTTCCTCACGGCGGGCCGGGCCGCTGTCGCGGGGCTTCTCGCCGTGGCCGTTCTGGCGGTCCTGCGCCGTCCACTTCCCCCGCGGGCCGCGATGCCCCGGATCGCGGCGGCCTCGCTGCTGCTCGTCGGCGGATTTCCGGTCTTCAGCGGCTTTGCCATGCAGACGGTCCCGGCCTCGCACGGGGCGGTCGTGATCGGCATCATGCCGCTGGCGACGGCGGTGCTCGGCGCGGTGCTGCTGCGCGAGCGGCCTTCGCCGGCCTTCTGGGTGGCGGCGCTGATCGGCTCGGCCATCATCGTCGTGTTCTCGCTGCGCGACGGCGGCGGCCGCATCCAGCCGGGCGACCTGCTGCTGGTCGGCGCCATCGCCAGCGCCTCGCTCGGCTACGTCATCTCCGCCGACCTGTCGCGCACGATGCCGGGCTGGGAGGTGATCTCGTGGGCCGTCGTCGTGGCGCTGCCGGCCAGCGTGCCGGTCGCATGGTGGACGGCTCCGGCGGACGTGGCCGCGGTGCCCCTTGAAGCCTGGGCGGCCTTCGCCTATCTCGGCGTGATGAGCCAGTACCTTGGCTTCTTCGCGTGGAACGCCGGCCTCGCCATGGGGGGCGTCTCGCGGGTCTCGCAGGTCCAGCTGCTGCAGACCTTCGTCACCTTCGGCATCGCCGCCGTCATCGCCGGGGAACGGGTCGACGTCTGGACATGGCTCGCCGCGGCGGCGGTGTGCGCCGTCGTCCTCATCGGCCGCCGCGCGCGCATACGCGAGCGCTGATCACCCTTCGTCAATCCTGATGTCTTCTGCCCCGAGGGAGGGGCTTGTCAGGTTCGGCTTGTCGACATAAAGATATCTTTATGTCGGCCTTTGCCGATGCCGGAGCATCCCGTCCCATGGCCACCCCCCCGGCCGCCCGCGTCTCGCTCGACGATCTCGTCGCCGCCCTGCGCGCCGCCGGCGAGGAGACCCGCCTGCGCGTCCTGTCGCTGCTGGGCGAGGGCGAGCTCAACGTCTCCGACCTCACCGACATCCTCGGCCAGTCCCAGCCCCGGATTTCCCGGCACCTCAAGCTGCTCGTCGACGCCGGCCTGATCGAGCGCCACCGGGAGGGCGCCTGGGCCTTCTTCCGCCTCGACGAGCGTGGCCCCGCCGGGTCCCTGGCACGCGAGATCGTGCTGCGCCTCGATCCCGCCGACGGCGTGCTCGCCGCCGACCGCGCCCGCCTGCGGGCCGTCCGGGCGTCTCGCGCCGAGGCGGCGCAGGCCTACTTCAACCGCCACGCGGCCGACTGGGACCGCCTGCGCTCGCTGCACGCGGCCGAGGCCGACGTCGAGGCGCAGATCCTCGACATCCTCGGGACCCGCCCCGTCGACGCGCTGCTCGATCTGGGAACCGGCACGGGCCGGATGCTGGCGCTGCTGGCGCCGCTGGCGCGCCGCGTCGTCGGGGTCGACAGCAACCACGCCATGCTCGCCGTCGCGCGCGCCAACCTCGCCGCCGCCGGCCTGCGCCGCGTCGAGTTGCGCCAGGGCGACGTCTACGCCCCGCCGGTGGAACGCGACGGGTTCGACCTCGTGGTGCTGCACCAGGTGCTGCACTTCCTCGACGATCCGGCCCGCGCCCTGCGCGAGGCCGCAGCCACGCTTGCCCCCGGCGGGCGGCTGCTGGTCGTCGATTTCGCTCCCCATGCGCTGGAGTTCCTGCGCGAGGAGCACGCCCACCGCAGGCTCGGCTTCGACCGGGAGCAGATCCTGAACTGGTGCGCGGAAGCATCCCTCGACCCGGTCGATCACCGGGTTCTGCCGGCTCCCGCGAAGGACCGGCTCGCCGTTTCGTTCTGGGTGGTCCGCGATCGGCGGTCCCCCACCCGCATCGACGAGGTCAGCCCGTCGAAGGAGGTTGCCTGATGTCTGCGTCGCCCGTCCGCCTGAGCCGTCGTGCAGGCCCCCGCGCCATTCGCGTGTCGTTCGAGTTCTTCCCGCCGAAGACCGACGAGGCCGAGGCGACATTGTGGGAGTCGATCGAGCGTCTCGCTCCGCTGAATCCCGACTTCGTGTCCGTCACCTACGGCGCCGGCGGTACGACCCGCGAGAGGACGCAGGCCACCGTCGCCCGCATCGTCCGTGACACGCCCCTGAAGCCCGCGGCCCACCTGACCTGCGTCGGCGCGAGCCGCGAGGAGATCGGCGCCGTGCTGCAGGGCTTCGGCGAGGCCGGGGTCCGCCACGTCGTCGCGCTGCGCGGCGACCCGCCCGGCGGCGTCGGCGCCCGCTACGAGCCTCATCCGGAGGGCTACCAGACCACCGCCGACCTCGTGCGCGGCATCCGCGCCGCCGGCGACTTCGAGATCTCGGTCTCGGCCTATCCCGAGAAGCATCCGGAAAGCCCGTCCTTCGCCCACGACCTCGACGTCCTGCAGGCCAAGATCGATGCCGGCGCGACCCGGGCGATCACCCAGTTCTTTTTCGACAACGACGTCTATTTCCGGTTCCTGGACCAGGCCCGCTCCCGCGGCATCGACATCCCGATCGTGCCGGGCATCGTGCCGGTGCAGAACTTCCGGCAGACCGCCAGCTTCGCCCAGAGATGCGGCGCGAGCATCCCGCCCTGGCTGGAGCATCGCTTCAACGGCCTGGAGGACGATCCCGCGACCCGCCGCCTCATCGCGGCGGCGGTGGCGGCCGAACAGGTCATCGACCTGCTGGACCGCGGCATTCGCGATTTCCACTTCTACACGATGAACCGCGCCGACCTCGTCTACGCGATCTGCCACCTCCTCGGGCTGCGACCCGAAGAGCCGCAGCTGGAAGCCGCCTGACGCGTCCCGTCCGGCCGGGCCGGACGGGAAAACGCAGGCTAGGGCGGGTCAGCCGCGCGACGGCCGGGCCGACTTGAACCGCTCGTAGACGTCGCGATCGTCCGAGCGCTCCGCCGCGAGGTGGGCGCGGAAGGCGTCGACCTCGTCCAGCAGCGCGCGGCGGTCGGCCTCGATGCGGGCCCACTCCTCGCGGACATGCGAGTCGAAGGCCGCATTTCCCGTCGGGGCCGGCATCCCGCTGGCGACCGGACCCGTGCCGCCCGAGAAGGTGGCGACGAGGGAATCGAAGCCCGCCTGCAGGCGTTCCACGCCGACCTGGAGCAACTGCCCGAGGTCCGCCGGAGCGGCCTGGCGGTCGTTCCACAGCTTCCAGACCACGGCGGCGATGCCGAGCGGCCACCAGGCCACGAAGGCGACGACGATGACGACGATGTCGACGGGCTTCCAGCGCCAGCCGTAGCCCGTGCCGTTGGCCGATGGGGGAGGGGAGGCGTTGTGGTTCATGGCGGTGTCCTCTCGAACGGTGCGAGGGCCGCAGATGGGAGTCGATTGCGGCGAACGCAAGACGCCGGGAATGGCGTCCCATCCGGCACCCGCCCGATGACGGCGGTCCGGCGGTCACACGGCGGCCGGCAGCGCGCCGAGCAGGTTGCGCAGGGTCAGGATCGTCGACGCGTCCGCCACGCCGTCGACCCTGGCGGGACGGAAGTGGCGCTGGAATGCGGTCACGACCGCCTCCGTCGCCTCGTCGAACACGCCCGTGATGTCGAGGCCGTAGCCGTAGAGACCGAACATCGCCTGAAGCGCCTGGATCGGCTGGCCCTCGTCGCCGCGGGCGAAGCTTCGCCCGTCCCCCAGCGGCGCCGGCGGTACCCAGTGGCCGACGCCGGCGGCGGCGAGCGTGTCCCACGGAAACCTCTCGCCCGGATCCGCCTTGCGCCGGGGCGCCACGTCGGAATGGGCGAGGATCCGCGACGGGGCGATCCCGTGGCGGTCCGCGATGTCGCGGCACAGCGCGGTCACGGCCTCGACCTGCCCATCCGGAAACGGCGGATAGCCCCAGTCATGGCCGGGATTGGCGATCTCGATCCCGATGGAGACCGAGTTGATGTCGCTGTCGCCCGCCCACGTGCCGACGCCGGCATGCCAGGCCCGGGCCGCCTCCGACACCATCTGGAAGATGCGGCCGTCCTCGAGGACGACATAGTGGGCGGAAACCTCCGCCAGCGGGTTGGCGAGGCGCTGAAGCGCCTCGGCCGCATCCCGCATGCCGGTGTAGTGCAGCAGGATCATGTCGGGCCGCCGTCCGTCCCGCCGCTCGTTCTGGTTCGGCGACGGGATGACCTTCGTGACCAGGCCGCTGTCGGGGGCGAGGCGCGTCACCGGATGCCGCGCTCCCGCGCGATCCGGTCCCACGCGGCGTTGATGACCGCGATGCGCTCGGTGGCGATCCGCACCGCCTCGGGCGGAAGTCCCAGGGCGACCTGCCTGTCGGGGTGGTTGTCGGCGACGAGCTTGCGCCAGTGCCGCTTCAGGGCATCGTCGTCCCAGTCGCGCTCGGCGCCGAG
Source organism: uncultured Alsobacter sp. (assembly GCA_964544365.1). Classification (GTDB taxonomy): domain Bacteria; phylum Pseudomonadota; class Alphaproteobacteria; order Rhizobiales; family Beijerinckiaceae; genus Alsobacter. Next base: position 4,191 of record CAZJCW010000125.1, on the reverse strand, counting down.
GATCACGTAGGGGTCGTCCTTCACCCGCACGTGCCGCGCCTCGATGCGCGTGTAGTCGGCATCGCTGAAACCGAAGATCGCGGCCACGCGCGCGAGATAGCGGCGCTCGGCCTCGTGCACCGCGCCATCCGCCTTGGCGATATGGAAGAGACCGTCGAGGACGTCCTCAAGCAGTTCGCGCCGGTCGCCGAAACGCTCGGCGATCTGCTGCGCATACGCCTCGAAGCCGGCGGAGGTCTCCTTGGCGAGCGCAAAGAGCTTGTCGACCCGCGCGGCCTCTCCCTCGGGGACGGAGACGATCTGGCGGAAGGCCAGCGTCTCGTCGCGCGTCACCACACCGTCGGCTTTCGCCATCTTGGCGGACAGCGCGATCAGGCCGGCCGTGAAGACCGCTTCCCGGTCGTCACCGAACAGGCCGCTCTCGCTGTCGATGACATAATGGCCTGCGACGGCTCCGAGCAGGGCGCCGATGGGTCCGCCGATCGCGAACCCGATGCCGGCGCCGCCGATCTTTCCCCAAAGTCCGGACACGGTGAACTCCCAGGCGAGGCCAAAACGACTGCGCCGGCCCGAGGGCCGGCGCATGGAGTGGATTCTGCCGACTTCCTCAGCGGCGGCAATAGCGCCGGCCGCGATTGTCGTAGTAGCAGCGCTCCGGCGGGGCCGTCGCCGCGCCGATGATGGCGCCGCCCGCCGCGCCAATCGCGCCGCCGGCAAGCGCGCCGCCGACCGAGTTGGAGGCAAGCCCGCCGATCAGCGCGCCGCCCGCACCGCCCAGCGCAGCGCCCGTCAGGGCCCTATCGCCCTTCACGCTGCCCGTGCCGGTGCACGCGGCGAGCGACAGGGCGACTGCACACACTGCGACGATCTTTTTCATCACTTCCCTCGCGTTTGCAGGCCCCATGCCCGCCTTCCCGGATCCACTTTACCGGCGGCTGCGCCATACGCCAACCGGAAGTTTCACGTGCAGGGCCTATCCAGCCCTAAAGTATAGAACTCCGCCCACGACTTATGGTTCGCTCATTGTAATTCGCGTATAAAGTATAGTTTGCGATCTTTTACTTTCCACAAGTTCATGAGCGAAACCGGTTTAAATTGCAACTAATTGCCATGTCACATCTTGGCCGCAATTTGGGGTAGTTTGCAGCGTGTCGTTCGTCTTTGAGAGGCCCGAGGCGTTCAGAAAAACTATACAGCAGGGGTTGGTGTCATGTTCGAGTTCGACCGGTCCGGAGTCAGGACCTGCGTTGCAGCGTTGCTCCTTTCGGCATTGGCATCTGGAGCCGAAGCCGCCGGGCAGTCCCAGGCTCGGAGCCAGTCCGCAACGCCGTCCGACGCGTCACCCGCCCCTTCCGTCCCGCGCGGACCCTACGGCGACCTGATCGCCCGGCACGCCGCCAGGCACGGAATTCCGCCCGCCCTTGCCGAGGCCGTGGTGCGCGTCGAGAGCCGCCACAACGCCAGGGCCCGCAACGGCGTGAACATCGGGCTCACGCAGATCAGCTACGCCACGGCGCGCCGCATGGGCTACGCCGGCGGCGTCGAGGGGCTCTACGACCCCGACACCAATCTCGCCTACGGCATCCGCTATCTCGGCGATGCCTACCGCCTCGCCGGCGGAGACACGTGCCTGACCGTCCTGAAGTACCAGGCCGGCCATGGCGCGAAGCGGATGACCTCCGCCTCCAGCCGCTATTGCGCCAAGGTGCGCACTCATCTCGCCGCGGTGCGCTGAGCGCCCGCTATCCCCTTCCCGGGACATCCCTCGCCGCTGTCGGCGAGGCCGGGATCCTGCGCGCTACAGGGAGGCTCTGGCCCCCGCGCGCGCCATCTGGAGATGCCGATGACCATGTTCGATCCTGCTCGCGAGAGCCTCACAAGACCCTACCTGCTGCGGACCGCGGTGCTTTGCGCCGGCGTCGTGTCCGCTGCCATCGCGGTGTCGGCGACGGCGCGGGCCGAATCCGATCCGACCCAGTTCAACGCGCATCTCGCCATCTTCGCCTTCTCGTCCCCCGCGGCCCCTGCCGCTCGAGTGGCAGCGGAGCCGTCGCCGTCAGGCGCGCCGTCACGGTCCGTCGCTTCGGCGCCCCGCACGAAGGGCAAGGCGCTGGGCTATGCGAAGGACATGCGCGGCAATGTCCACGGTCTCATCGCCCGGCACGCCGCGGTGCAGGGAATTCCGGTGGCCCTTGCCGACGCCGTGGTTCGCATCGAGAGCCGCTACAACCCCTCGGCGCGCAACGCCGGCGCCGTCGGCCTCATGCAGATCAAGCCGCAGACGGCCCGCGGCCTCGGCTACCAGGGTGGCGCGGCGGGCTTGATGCAGCCCGAGACCAACGTGAAGTACGGGATGATCTATCTCGCACAGGCCTACCGCATGTCCGGCGGCGACACCTGCGCCACGCTCATGCGCTACCAGAGCGGGCACTACGCGACCCGCGCCAACAGCGCCAACCGGGCCTATTGCGCCAAGGCGCGGACCATCATGGCCAGCAACTGACGGCATTGCCGCCTCGGGGGACCGCTTTCGGTTCCCATGGCTGGCGAACTGCTCTATGACCGGCCGGGCCAGCCGGCCGGACGGCCGCGGTCCTTCGGGATCGAGGAAAGTCCGGGCTCCACGGAGACACGGTGCCGGATAACGTCCGGCGGGGGCGACCCCAGGGACAGTGCCACAGAAAGCAAACCGCCGGTCCTCCGGGACAGGCAAGGGTGAAAGGGTGCGGTAAGAGCGCACCGCGCGACCGGCAACGGGAGCGGCACGGAAAACCCCACCGGGAGCAAAACCGAATAGGGGCGAGCGCGGCGGGAAACCGTCGCAGGGCCGTCTCCGGCCTTCGCCCGGGTTGGTTGCTCGAGGCGGTCGGCAACGACCGTCCCAGAGGAATGGCCGTCACGTCGCGCGTCCGCGCGCGGCCTTACAGAACCCGGCTTACAGGCCGGCTGGCGACTTTTCGGATGCGGGGGAGTGTTCGGTAGCGAAAGGCGGACGGGGAGGGTGGTTCCGCCCTGCCGTCGCCAATCCCTGCCCTTCACTCCCCATTCGCCTCTCCCCGTTCGCCCCTCGATCCCCCAGTCAACGCTTTCTTAAGGTTAACGAGTTGTGATGGTCGCAACGCGTCGCGCGGCTGCGGCCTGGCATGGATTCCCCATGCTTCGCCGTTTGACGACCATGTGAGCCCATGTTATCCCAAGCCATCCCGTATCGAGTTCCGGAGCGCGAGGCGTTCACCAGGCGGCGGCAGGGAGGCCCTGTCGTCGGCACGGTCGTCGCGCGCCCGTGGCCGGTCGGGAGCATCACGGCGATCCCGGGCGTTCGGGACGCGCGGAAGGCGGGTTACGGCTTCGATGGATCGCTTCGTGTCCAGCTTCACCAACCGCGTGGATGCGAAGGGTCGCGTGTCGATCCCCGCATCCTTCCGGGCGGTGCTGGCGCGGGACGGCTTCGAGGGGCTGTACGTCCATCCTTCGCTGGAAGCGGAGGCCCTCGATGCGGGGGGCAACGGCCTTCTGGCGGAGATCGACAGCCTGATCGGGCGTCTTCCGCCGTTCTCGGACGAGCGGGATCACTTCTCGACGGCGCTCTATGGCATCAGCGAGGTGCTCAAGGTGGATCCGGAAGGTCGTGTCGGCCTGACGGAAACGCTGAAGGACCACGCGGGCATCACGGACGCGGTCACTTTTGTCGGGCTTGGGCACAAGTTCCAGATCTGGGAGCCCGCTGCCTTCCGGCGTCATCTCGACGAGGCCAGGCGGAAGGTGAGGGACCTCAAGAAGGAACTCGGCGGATTGCCGCCGGGAACCCCATCCGGAGCACGGGAACGATGACGGGTCGCGGCGATCGGGCTACCGACGCCGCTGGCGGACCGGCTCGTCACGTTCCCGTTCTGCTCCGGGGCGTGCTGGAGACACTCGCGGTCAGGTCCGGCGGCGTCTATTGCGACGGCACCTTCGGGGCCGGCGGCTACACCCGCGCGCTTCTCGCGGCGGCGCCCGACGTGCGCGTCGTCGCGATCGACCGCGATCCCGCCGCCATTGCCGGCGGCGCGGCGCTTGTTGCAGAGGCGGGTGGGCGGCTGACGCTCGTGGCCGGCCGCTTCGGCGATCTCGACGCCATTGCCGCCGACGCCGGCCTTGCGCCGCTCGACGGCGTCGTGCTCGACATCGGCGTGTCGTCCATGCAGCTCG
>CAZJCW010000124.1:0-11791 GCA_964544365.1 uncultured Alsobacter sp. | reverse complement strand
GTGCTGCTTTACGCCGGCCGGGAAACCGGCGGTCGACATAAGCCTCTAGCAGCCGCTCTCCCTCGGGGTCGGACGCCCGGCACTGCGCCGCGAGGTCGGCGAGATCCGCCTCCGTCAGCTCTTCGAGCGTGCGCCCCTCGAAGACCCCGGCCAGGATGCGCCCGGTGAGCGCCCCGGTGTCGTGGTCGAGTTCCATTTCCAGCAAGGCCGAGCGCACGCGTGAGCGCAGGCCGGGCGAGCCCTGCGTCCGCTGGCCCCAGCCCGGCATCGTCAGGCCCTGCAGGTCGAGCAGGTAGGCGCCGAGAAAGCCCAGCGGGATCGCCGCGTCGATGCGCCCGCGCATCCCCAGCACCACCGCCGCGCCGAAGGCCAGCACGCCGCCGATCTTCTTGCCCATCTTCACCAGTTGGGCCGGGTTGGCCTTGGTGTAGCTCTTCAGCAGCCACCACAGCAGGCCGACGGCCACGATCCCCGCAAGAAAGGTCACGAAGCCCTCACGACATCTGGCGCAGGAGGGCCTGCGCGCCCGCGCCGTCGCGCCGTGCAAGGGCCGTCAGCGCATCGCGGCCGCCCGCCGCGTAGGCCGCCGCCGCCCGAAGCAGCGCAGCCAGTTCCTCGCCGGAACCCGCGCCGAAACGGGCATAGGCGCCACCGGTGATCCGCGCCACCTCCCGGAAGGCAGCCTCCGCCGCCGGGTCGAAGCCTTCGTGGAACATGAAGGCCTTCACGCCGAGAAGGCGCAGCTCGCCCGCCACGGCGCACAGGTCGTCGAGCTTCTCTTCCATCGCATCGCCGACGAAGACGAGCGCCCGCACCGGGCGCTGCCGGGTCTCGTCGCGCACATGCTCGAGCACCTTCCGGATCTGGGTGTGTCCGCCGCGGACCGAGATCTGCGACATGAGGTCCGTCAGGCCGCGCGCATCCGACACCCACCGCGAGGCCCGGCATTCCGAAAACCCGCGGAAGAAGCACAACTGGACGTCGAGGCCGCCGATGGCCGCCGCGGACTGGAACATCTGCGCCTGCTGGCGGCACGCCATGTCCCACATCGGCTGCCGGCTCATCGTCGCGTCGAGCGCGAAGACCAGGCGTCCTCGCGCGCCGGCGGCTCCGGGAGCCAGCGCCTTCGCGTCGGCGATGAAGGCGTCGACGGCGGCGCGCCCCGCCGCGGCAGGCGTCCGCACCGCGCCGGCACCCTCGCCGACCCGTGTCACGCCCGTCCTGTCCTTGTCCGCCATGCGCCGCTCCGTCCTGTGTCTAATGTGGCCGGGCGGCAAAGGAATGCAACGGGGCACGCTGCGGATGGCCAGGGCCGGGCGCTCCGTGAGCGGTCGACGGGGTCAGAGAAGGCCGAGTTCCGCCAGTTCCCGCCGCAGATCCTCGGGCATGGCGGCGACGTCGGCACCGCTCCCGCCGAGATCCTTCGGCGCCGCATCGGCCGCGAGGTAGCGCCATCCCTGGAAGGGGCGGCATGGCCGCGGGGTCACGGCCACGACCTTGGGTTCCAGCACGAGATGGCAGCGACCGATCCCCTCGCCGTCGGTGAACGGGCGGATGTCGACGATGCGCTGGCGACAGGCGACCTGCCCCTTGATGACCCAGTAGAGCGAACCGCCATCGAGGATCTCGGCCAGCCGCTTGGGCACCATCCGCGTCGTGTGGATCTGCTCCTCCGGCTTTCCGAGCCGGCGCCACAGCGCCATCGTCTCCTCGATCCAGCCTTCGAGATCGGCGATCGAGTCGCATCCGACGCACAGCTTGAGGATGTGGAGTGCCATGCCCGAGTGGTAGCGCCCCGCCCGGGGCCGGACAATGGCCCGCCGCCCGGCGCTGTGGACAAGCGCAGGCCTGCGGCGTCATGGCGCCGGCAGCGGTCCTGCCCGGCCGGGCGACGCCGGGGCCTCGCGCTAGTCGGCGATGACGATCATCCTGGCACCCTCGCCGATCTGCTGGCCGGCCTCCACGGCGACTTCGGCCACCGTCCCGGCGCGCGGGGCGACGAGGCTGTGCTCCATCTTCATCGCCTCGACGATGGCGACGCGCTGGCCCTTCTCCACCGCCTCGCCCGCGGCGACGAAAACGGCCACCACCTTGCCGTGCATCGGCGCCTTCACGACCCCGCCTCCGTCGACCGAATCGGCGGACTGCCCGAGCGGATCGAAAAGCCGCAGATGGGTCTGCCGGCCGTCGGCCAGGACGATCAGGCCGTCCCCGGTCGACACGAGCGTCAGGTCGTGGTCTCCGGGCGGCACGACGTGGCCGGGCACCTCGACGGACGGTCCCTGCGCGTCGAACGCGACGAGGACGTCGAGCCGCTCGCCTTCCACCAGCATCGGCCAGGCACCGACGCGGGGACCGGACATCTGGAAGCCGTCGGCCACGTCCCAGGGGCCCGGGGCCGCCCCGCCTGCGCCGGCTCCGGCGGAGATCCGATCCTGCTCCGCGCCGACAAGCGCCAGCGCCCCGGCCGCCACCGCACGGGCATCGAGCGGGCGCGCGACGGCGCCCAGGTCCTCGAGATGACGATCGATGAACCCCGTGTCGAACTTTCCGGCGCGGAAGTCCGGCGCGAGGGTCAGCGCCCTGAGGAACGCCACGTTGCTGCGCGGTCCGGCCACGACCGTGCGCCCGAGCGCCGCCGCCAGCCGGTCCAGCGCCGCTTCGCGCGTCGGGCCGTGGGCGATGACCTTGGCAATCATGGGATCGTAGAAGGGCGTCACCTCGCCGCCTTCCTCCACGCCCGTATCGATGCGGATGCCCTCCCCGTCCGGAAACCGCAACGCCCAGAGCCGGCCGGTCGAGGGCAGGAAGCCCGTCTCGGGGTCCTCGGCGTATAGCCGCGCCTCGACGGCGTGCCCGTCGATGGCGAGATCGGCCTGCCCAAACGAGAGACGCTCGCCCGACGCCACGCGGAACTGCAGTTCGACGAGGTCCAGCCCGGTGATCGCCTCCGTCACGGGGTGCTCGACCTGGAGGCGGGTGTTCATCTCCATGAAGAAGAAACCGTCCGGCTGCAGCCCGTGCGAGCCATCGGCGATGAACTCGACGGTGCCGGCTCCGACATAGCCCACCGCCCGCGCGGCCTCGACCGCCGCCTTGCCCATCGCGGCACGAACCGCCTCCGGCATGCCCGGCGCGGGAGCTTCCTCGATGACCTTCTGGTGGCGGCGCTGGAGCGAACAGTCGCGTTCGAACAGGTGGACGACGTTGCCGTGCTGGTCCGCGAAGACCTGGATCTCCACATGACGCGGAGAGCGCACGTAGCGCTCGACCAGCACGCGCGGGTCGCCGAAGGCATTCGCCGCCTCGCGCTGCGCGCCGTGCAGCGCTTCCTCGAAGTCGATCAGCCTGTCGACCCGCCTCATGCCTTTGCCGCCGCCGCCCGCGACCGCCTTGATCAGCACGGGAAAGCCGATGTTGGCGGCGCGCTCGCGCAGGAAGGCGGGATCCTGCTTCGGCCCGTGATAGCCGGGGACCACCGGCACGCCGGCCCGCTCGACAAGCGACTTCGCCGCGTCCTTGAGCCCCATGGCCCGGATCGCCGATGCCGGCGGCCCGACGAACACCACCCCGGCCTTCACGCAGGCCTCGGCGAACTCGGCGTTCTCCGACAGGAAGCCGTAACCGGGATGGATGCACTGCGCGCCAGTTTCGCGCGCGACTTCAAGGATGCGCTCGCCGACCAGGTAGCTCTCGCGCGCCGGCGCCGGCCCGATCAGGTGCGCCTCGTCCGCCTCACGCACGAAGAGCGCTCCGGCATCTGCCTCGGAGTACACCGCGATCGTCCGCAATCCGAGCCGCCGCGCCGTGCGGATGACCCGGCATGCGATCTCGCCGCGATTGGCGATGAGGACGGAGGTGAACATGGCGGGCGGCCCCCGGGGCGGAGAGATGGTCAGGTCAGCGGAATTTCGTGGTGCATCTTGGCGAGCGGATCGGTTCCGCCGGGAGCCGGGACTCCAGCGTGTCGGCGGGCGAGCGCAGGACGACGTGTCCGGTCTCGCCCCGGTCCTCGATGCCACGGGGACCGAGTGCCTCTCCACGCAGGCGCCGGACATCGGCGGGACACCGACCCAGCTCGCGGGGCCGGTCGAGATATCCGGCGATCTCCCGGCGCTGCCGCCTCCCCGGTGCCATGGCGACAGGGACGCCACCCCGCCGACCGACCCGCTGCCGCGGATGAGGATCGGCAGAGGCCGGATGCTCGGCGAATGTCATCTCGCCCTGAACTTGCGCGGCGCCGGACATGGCTTCAATCCCTGATCGCAATGGCAAGTTGAACTCGCGCGACTGGAAAACTCGCGTTGGGGCGGGAGAAAAAAGTCTGCTGCGCCGGCACGTGCTCACATCCTGAACACGCCGAAGCGCGTCTCCTCCACGGGCGCGTTCAGGCAGGCGGAGAACGCGAGGCCCAGCACGCGGCGCGTTTCGGACGGCAGGATGATCCCGTCGTCCCAGAGACGTGCCGTGGCGTGGTAGGGGTGACCCTCGGCCTCGTACTTCGCCCGGATGGGTGCCTTGAAGGCCTCCTCTTCGTCCGCCGACCACGTCTTGCCGTCGGCTTCCAGGTTGTCGCGGCGCACGGTGGCGAGCACGCTGGCCGCCTGCTCGCCGCCCATCACCGAGATCCGGGCATTGGGCCACGTGAACAGGAAGCGCGGCGAGTAGGCCCGGCCGCACATGCCGTAGTTGCCGGCGCCGAACGAGCCGCCCACGATGACCGTGATCTTCGGGACTCGCGCGCAGGCCACCGCCGTGACGAGCTTCGCCCCGTCTTTCGCGATGCCGCCCGCCTCGTACTGGCGTCCCACCATGAAGCCCGAGATGTTCTGCAGGAACAGCAGGGGGATGCGGCGCTGCGCGCACAGTTCGATGAAGTGCGCCCCCTTCACCGCCGACTCCGAGAAGAGGATCCCGTTGTTGGCGACGATTCCGACGGGCATTCCCCACAGGGTCGCGAAGCCGGTGACGAGCGTGGTGCCGTAGAGAGCCTTGAACTCGTCGAACTCGGATCCGTCCACGAGGCGGCCGATCACCTCCCGGATGTCGTACTGCTTGCGCAGGTCGACCGGCACCAGGCCCTCGAGTTCGGACGGATCGAGGCGCGGGTCGACCGCCGGGCGCAAGGGCACGCCGGGCTCCTTGCGCAGCGGAACGGTGGCGACGATCCGCCGGGCGATGGCGAGCGCATGCACGTCGTCCAGCGCGTAGTGATCGGCCACGCCCGACACCCGCGCATGGACGTCCGCGCCGCCGAGATCCTCCGCCGACACCTCCTCGCCCGTCGCCGCCTTCACCAGGGGCGGCCCGCCAAGGAAGATCGTTCCCTGCCGGCGCACGATCACGGTCTCGTCCGACATGGCCGGCACATAGGCGCCGCCCGCCGTGCACGAGCCCATGACGACGGCGATCTGCGGGATGCCGAGCGACGACAGCGTCGCCTGGTTGTAGAAGATGCGCCCGAAGTGCTCGCGGTCGGGAAACACGTCGGTCTGGTGCGGCAGGTTCGCGCCGCCCGAATCGACCAGGTAGACGCAGGGCAGCCGGTTCTCGCGCGCGATCTCCTGGGCCCGCAGGTGCTTCTTCACCGTCATCGGGTAGTAGGTGCCACCCTTGATGGTCGAATCGTTGCACACGACCATCACCTCGCGCCCCTCGACGCGGCCGATGCCGGCGATCATCCCGGCGCCGTGGATGGCATCGTCGTAGAGCCCGTGCGCGGCCAGCGCGCCGATTTCGAGGAACGGGGAACCGGGATCCAGAAGCCGCGTCACGCGGTCGCGCGGCAGCAGCTTGCCGCGTCCGAGATGGCGTTCGCGCGCCTTGGCCGGGCCGCCCTGCGCAGCCTCGCTGCGCCGGGCGCGAAGGTCGGCTGCGATGTCGCGCCACTGGTCGGCATTGGCGAGGAACGGTTCGGAGCGCGGATCGACGGAGGAGGTCAGGACGGCCAAAGGCTTCCACCCTTCATGCACGCGGGGACCCGGAGGCCCGACGCCGAATATTGTCGGACGATCATGGCGGAACCTGCGCGGCTTGCAACGCCCGGCCGGTCCCCCGGACCTGACAGGCGTGCAGCCGGCCGTCAGCCCGTCTTGCCCTCGGGGGCCTTGGCGCCTTCGATCGGCCCGCCCGCGTCCCGCCACGCCGCGAATCCGCCGCCGATATGGGCGACGGGCTTCAGCCCCATCTCGCGCGCCGTCCGGGCGGCGAGGGCCGAGCGCCAGCCGCCGGCGCAGAAGAACACGAATCGCTTGTCCTCGGCGAAGACGGGCTTGTGGTAGGGGCTCTCCGGATCGATCCAGAACTCCAGCATGCCGCGGGGACAGTGGAACGCGCCCGGCACCCGGCCCTCGCGCTCGAGTTCCCGCGGGTCGCGGAGGTCGACGAGGACCACGTCGTCCCGGCCGGCGAGCGCCAGCGCCTCGGCGGCGGGCACCGTCTCGACCATGGCGTTCGCCTCGGCGAGGAGGGCCTTGTAACCCTTGCTGATCGTCTGGACCATGGCGCACCTCCGGCGATCAGGATCGGACGCATGGGTCGCGCCGTCAATGCGCTGCCGGCGGGCCTGTCCACAGGACCCGCTTGCGCCCGGGGATCGTCACGCCCGACACTGCCGTGATGACGATCCTGACGCCGCTCGACTGGGCCGCCCTCGCCTTCTTCGTCGCCGCATGGGTCGGCTATGGCCGCGCCATCGAGCATGGCCGACTCGCGCGCCACACGCTGAACGGCGCCATGCACAGCTTCCGCGAGCATTGGATGGAGCGGATGCTCGCCCGGGAGGTCCGCATCGTCGACACCCAGATCATGGCCAGCCTGCAGAACGGCACGGCTTTCTTCGCCTCCACGTCTTTGCTCGCCGTCGGCGGTTCCCTGGCACTTCTTCGCTCGGCGGAGGACGTCGTCCGCGTGGTCGGCGACCTGCCGATCGGCCTCGAATCCTCCCGCGCCGCATGGGAGCTCAAGGGCATCGGCCTGGCGCTGATCTTCGTCTACGCCTTCTATAAATTCGCGTGGTCCTACAGGCTCTTCAACTACGCCGCCATCCTCCTCGGGGGGACGCCCCCGCGCGAGGAGGCCGACACCGCGGCGGCCCGCGCCCACGTCCGCCGCACCGCGCGCATGACCACCGCCGCCGGCCGCCACTTCAACCGCGGCCAGCGCGCCTTCTTCTTCGCGCTCGGCTATCTCGGCTGGTTTCTGTCGCCGGTCGTGCTCGTCGTCTCGACGGCCGCGGTGGTCATGGTGATGGCGATGCGCCAGTTCCGTTCCGACGGGCACGACGCCGTGCTCGACCGAAGGCACCCTCCCGAAGCGTCTTGACGGCGGACGACGACGGGCGCACAGGCGATGGCATGACAGACCGCGCACCCCCGCCCTCTCCCGAACGGCTCGAGGACACGATCCTGGCACTCGTCCGGGAGCGCGGCGAAGGCAAGACGATCTGCCCCTCCGAAGCCGCGCGAAACCTCGGCGGCCCCCACCCCGACGGTTGGGGCCCCTTGATGGTGCCGCTGCGCCGGGCCGCGGTCCGGCTCGCCGAACAGGGCAAGATCGCCATCTACCGCAAGGGCAAGCCGGTCGACCCGAACGGCTTCAAGGGCGTCTATCGCCTGGGCCTGCCAAGGCCCGAGTGAGGCGTCACGGGCTGGGAAACAGCTCTTTCGTCTGGCCGAGCGCACGGGCCGCGATGAGGCCGATCCATTCTCGGACGGCGGCTTCGAGCCGCGAGAGCCCTCCGGCGACGCTGAACGAGATGGGATCGTCGGCGATGGCCGACGTCCGGTAGTCGACCGGCCAGGGCAAGACCGTGAAGCCCGCCGCGCGGAACAGCCCCACCGAACGCGGCATGTGCGCTGCTGACGTGACCAGGATGAACCTGTCGCCGGGACGCGGTTTCAGCAGGTCGCGGGTGAACAGGGCGTTCTCGAGCGTATTGCGGGACGCGCCTTCCAGGATGACCCGACCTTCGGGAAGGCCCAGTTCCGCGAGGAACGGCTTCAGCGCGCCGGCTTCCCCCGGCCCCCGCTCGCCCAGTCGGCCCGATCCGCCCGTGAACACGACGGGCACGTCCGGGCGCTGGCGCGCCAGCGAGGCCATGGCCGTCAGCCGCTCCCCGGCCTCGTTGATCGAGAACTGGTTGCGATACAGGGCGACGCTGCCGTCGAACCCACCGCCGAGGACGATGATCCCGGCGACCGGGCCGCCATCGTCGCGCCAGGCCGGCACCGCGTCCTCGAGACCCCTCAGCAGCAGGCTGCCGACGGGCAGCATGCCGAGCGCGATGATCGAGACGAGGCTCCCCAGCGTCAGCCACCACCCGGTCCTCCTGAAGCGGGTCAGCCCCAGCAGAACGCCGGCCATGGCCGCCAGGAGCAGCACATTCAGCGGAGCGGCGACGAACCACAGAAGCTTGGAGGCCAGGAAATACACGCGCCGGGGCTCCTAGAGTGACCGCGCGCCGCAAGAGCGCCGCATCCAGCGACACGCCGGTGGGCCGGGATCTGCGAAGGCAACTCCTTGGAACCCCATGGAAACGGACCGCCTCATCCCGAAGAGAGAGCCGGACGATGTCATTCGCCACCGGGTCATGCAACTTCAGGTGGCGATGATGCTCCCCTTTCCATGGGATGGGGAGCCTTGGCCTGCTCAGACCACCGGCAGCGGCAGCGCCGGTCCCGCGGCGGGTCGCGCTGCCATGGCCGCGTACCAGGCCTCCAGCGCAGGCCGCGGCCGACGCTCCACCGGCATGTGCAGCCAGCGGTGCGCCGACGGCGTGAGGACGCAGTCGGCGAAGGTGAACGCATCCCCTCCGACGTGGCGGCTGCGTGCGAGATGGTCCTCCAGCAGGTCGAAGGCCGCCTCGGTCTTGGCGATGCTGGTCGCAATCAGCGCGTCGTCACGCTTCTCCGGCGGCGTGCGGATCAATCCGAGGAAGGCCGGGCCCATGGATGCGCCGAGCAGGGTCTGCTGCCAGTCCGCCCATCGATCCGCCATGGCCCGCGACGCCGGATCGCGCGGCCAGAGCGTCCCCTCGCCGTACCGGGCCGCGACATACCGCACGATGGCGTTCGATTCCCACACCGTCACGTCCCCGTCCTGCAGGACGGGAATCATGGCGTTCGGGTTCATGGCCTTGTACTCGGGCGTCTGCAGCCCGCCATAGGCACCGCCGACATCGCGCCGCTCGAAGGCCACGCCCGCCTCCCCCAATGTGAAGACGACCTTCTGCACGTTGATGGAGGTGATGCGGCCCCAGAGGGTGATCATGGCGAGTCCTTGGCGGTTCGGCGGGTGAGTTGAATCGAAACAGCGACGTTCGACCCATTATCGTCGCCGCTCGCACCGGAAGTCCATGTGCGCTGGCACGATCCACGCGGTGTGGCGCGAGGCGATGCGAAGCCGTGGATGGCCGGGACAGGCCCGGCCATGACGGTTGAGAGACTGCGGGAATGCGGTGTGCCAGCCATGGCGTCACGAGGCGGTCGACATGGGGCGGTCCACGGACCGGCGAACCGCGCCGCTCAGGACTGCGACCAGCCTGCCGCCCACCGTCGTCCCCGGGCCCGGCCCGGGGATCCACGACGTCCCCATCGACGGGCAGCCGGTCGAAGGCCTGGACGGGCCCGCCCACTCGGTGATGGGAAAGCCACGCTGACTTCTTGGCAGTCGACGGCGCGTCAGGCCGTCTTCGCGTAGAGTTCCCGCCCGATCAGCATGCGCCGGATCTCGCTGGTCCCGGCCCCGATCTCGTAGAGCTTGGCGTCGCGCAGCAGGCGGCCGGTCGGATAGTCGTTGATGTAGCCGTTCCCGCCGAGCAGCTGGATGGCGTCCAGCGCCACCAGCGTGGCCTTTTCGGCGGCGTAGAGGATCGCCCCGGCCGCGTCCTCGCGCGTCGTCTCGCCCCGGTCGCAGGCCTTGGCGACGGCATAGACATAGGCCCGGCAGGCGTTGAGCGTGACGTACATGTCGGCCACCTTGCCCTGGACGAGCTGGAACTCGCCGATGGGCTGGCCAAACTGCCGGCGCTCATGGATGTAGGGCATGACGACGTCGAGCGCGGCCTGCATGATGCCGAGCGGCCCGGCCGCCAGCACAGCCCGCTCGTAGTCGAGGCCGGACATCAGCACGTTGACGCCCTTCCCCACCGCACCGAGCACGTTCTCTTCCGGAACCTCGCAGTCCTCGAACAGCAACTCGCAGGTATCGGACCCTCGCATGCCGAGCTTGTCGAGCTTCTGGTGTGTCGAGAAGCCTTTCATGCCTTTCTCGACGAGGAACGCCGTGATGCCGCGCGATCCGGCCTCCGGATCGGTCTTGGCATAGACCACCAGGGTCTCGGCGACCGGTCCGTTCGTGATCCACATCTTGTTGCCGTTGAGGACGTAGCGGTCACCTTTCTTGTCGGCTCGCGTGCGCATCGACACCACGTCCGACCCCGACCCGGGCTCTGACATGGCCAACGCGCCGACATGGGCGCCGGAGATGAGACCCGGCAGGTACCTGCGCTTCTGCGCGTCGCTGCCGTTGCGCCGGATCTGGTTGACGCAGAGGTTGGAATGGGCGCCGTAGGACAACCCGACCGAAGCCGAGGCGCGCGAGATTTCCTCCATCGCGATGCAGTGCTCGAGATAGCCCAGCCCCGAGCCGCCGAACTCCTCCTCGACCGTGATGCCGTGCAGGCCGAGCTCGCCCAGCTTCGGCCAGAGGTCTCGCGGAAAGGTGTTGGTGCGGTCGATCTCGGCGGCGCGCGGCGCAATCTCGGCCTGCGAGAACGCCATCACCGTGTCGCGCAGCATGTCGGCCGTCTCGCCGAGGTCGAAATTGAACGGGCGCGCGGCGTTTGCAAGCATGGCTGCGGTTCCTTGTGTCACGAGCGTCGTGCAAGGATACTCCGCATCCGGGTCGATCCAGAAGCCCGCAGGCGTTGCATCCGCCGGAGACAAATTCCCATGTCGCAGGACACCGGAGACCGACCCAACGCGATCCCGTGGCCGCCGCTCATCTACATGAACGCCATGCTCATGGCCTGGATGCTGGAGCAGGCCGGACCCTGGCTCTGGCTTGATTCGGGTCTCGCCACGTTGCCAAGGTCCTTTGGGGCAGCCTTCTTCGTCGTTGGCCTCGCGCTCGACCTGTGGTCCATCGCCGTGCTGCGCCGGCACAGGACGACCGTCATGCCCCATGCCGGGGCGACCGCCCTCGTCACGTCGGGCCCTTACCGCTTCAGCCGCAACCCGATCTATCTCGGCAACACCCTGGCCCTCCTGGGCCTCGCGATGATGCTGCGCTGGGGCTGGCTGCTCCTGCTCATCCCGGTCACGATCACCGCAGTGACCTGGCTCGCCATCAGCCGGGAGGAACAGCATCTGGAAAAAATGTTCGGAGCGGACTGGAAGACCTATGCCGAGAAAGTGAGGCGGTGGCTCTAGCCGCTGGGTGCACGCTGGCGCGCCCCTCGCGGCCGTTCATGCGCGGCAATCCAAGAACGCCATCGTTTCGGTTCCTGGGCCCGCCTCCGACGGTCGATTTGCGCGTCCCCGCGTAAGCCTCCCTCCACTGTCATGGCCGGGCCTGTCCCGGCCATCCACGGTCTGGGGCAGCCGGCGAAGGCTTGGATCCCCAGGCGGGGCCCGGGGATGACGGTGTGCGGCAACAGCCGGCAGCGACGAGGGCGAGCGGGCGCCAAGGCCCGCCGCTCGGCCGGGTTGATCTCAGAACGGCAGGAGCCCCTTTGGCAGGATCGACGACGTTGCCTCGATCTCTTCCGGCTTGCCCCGCTGCACGCGCG
>CAZJCW010000123.1:0-11888 GCA_964544365.1 uncultured Alsobacter sp. | reverse complement strand
GAGATCACCCTCCTCGGACAGAACGTCAACGCGTGGCACGGCGAGGGCGACGCCGGGGCCTGGACCCTGGGGCGGCTGCTCCACGCGGTGGCGGAAATCCCGGGAATTTCGCGGATCCGCTACACCACCAGCCACCCGCGCGACATGGATCGCGAGCTCATCGAGGCGCATCGCGATCTGCCGCAGCTGATGCCCTATCTCCATCTGCCCGTGCAGTCGGGTTCGGACGCGGTCCTCGACGCGATGAACCGCAGGCATACCCGGGACGACTATCGCCGCATCATCGACGCGGTGCGCGCCGCCCGGCCCGACATCGCCCTCTCGTCGGACTTCATCGTCGGCTTCCCCGGCGAGACGGACGCCGACTTCGACGACACGATGCGGCTGATCGAGGATGTCGGCTTCTCGTCGGCCTTTTCGTTCAAGTATTCCCCCCGCCCGGGCACTCCGGCTGCCGATCGTGGCGAGCAGGTGCCGGAAGCGGTCAAGTCTGCCCGGCTGGCGGCGCTCCAGGCGCTGGTGGACCGCCAGCAGAAGGCGTTCAACGCCGCCACGCTCGGTCGGACCGTGGATGTTCTGCTGGAGAAGGCGGGACGTCACCCGGGGCAGCTGGCCGGGAAATCCCCCTATCTCCAGGCGGTGCAGATCGACGGCGCGGGCGCGGCGGTGGGCGACATCCTGCCCGTGCGAATCACCGGGCTCGGGTCCAACAGCCTGTTCGGGGAGCGGGCCGACCGGGCCGCCCGGCGGGAAAGCGCATGAATCGCAAACGGGGAGCGGCAACAGCATGAGGTCGACGTGTCGTTGAGACCCGAGGGCATGACGCGCTTTCCCCGCTCCAACGCTCCGCAAGGGGTCGTTGAAGCTGCCGAGATCAAGCTGACCTTCGCGGACAACCGGCTCGCGAGCCTCGTCTGCGGCCAGTACGACCAGAACATCGCCCACCTCGAGCGCCGGCTCGGCGTGGTCGCGATCGCCAACGGCAACCACGTCATCATCAAGGGTGCGCCCGAGAGCGCCGAGCAGGCGCGCCGCGTCCTCGAGAAGCTGTACGAGCGCGTGCGCGGCGATACCCCCATGACCGTCGGCGACGTCGATGGCGTGATCCAGGAGACCGCGACGCAGGGCACGCTCTTTCCGGTTCCCGAGCAGGCCGGCGCGGGCGGGTTCGAGGAGGTGGTCACGCGCCGACGGCGCGTGCGTGCCCGCAACGCGGCGCAGCACGCCTATCTCCGCCTGCTCAAGCACCGCGAGCTGGTGTTCGCCGAAGGCCCTGCCGGCACCGGCAAGACGTGGCTCGCCGTCGGCCATGCGGTCTCGCTGCTCGAGAACGGCACGGTGGAAAGACTGATCCTGTCGCGACCCGCGGTGGAGGCGGGCGAGCGGCTGGGCTTCCTTCCGGGTGACATGAAGGAAAAGGTCGACCCCTATCTGCGGCCGATCTACGACGCGCTCTACGACTTCATGGAGGCCCGCCACGTCGAGCGCGGCCTGCAGACCGGCATGATCGAGATCGCGCCGCTGGCCTTCATGCGCGGGCGTACGCTCACGAACGCCGTGGTGCTGCTCGACGAGGCGCAGAACACCACCGGCATGCAGATGAAGATGTTCCTCACCCGCCTGGGCGAGGGATCGCGCATGATCATCACCGGCGATCCCACCCAGATCGACCTGCCGCCCGGCCAGAAGTCGGGGCTGGTCGAGGCCGTGCGGATCCTGGACGGGGTCGAGGGAATCGGCCGTGTCCGCTTCGCCGAGGGCGACGTGGTGCGTCACGATCTCGTGCGCCGCATCGTCGGCGCCTACGAGGCCGATCTGCGCGGCCCCTCCGAACCGCCGCGGCCGTGACGACGATCGCGCCCGACGTCCAGGTCGACGGCGGCGACTGGGAGACGGTGCCGGATCTCGAGGGCATGGTCGGCGCCGCGCTCGGCGCCGCCGGGGCCGCCTGCGGGCTGGCGCTGATGCCGGGCGCGTCGGTGAGCGTTCTTCTCACCGACGACGCGCGGATGCGGGAGATCAACCGCGACTGGCGACACCTCGACAAGCCGACCAACGTGCTGTCCTTCGCCGCGCTGCCGCCGGACCGGCTTGCCAGGGAGGCGGCAAGGGCGCCGTTCCTGGGCGACATCGCGCTCGCCTACGAGACGGTGCGGCGGGAGGCCGCCGACGAAGGCAAGCCGTTTCGCGATCATGCGACACACCTCCTCGTTCACGGGTTCCTGCATCTCGTCGGTTTCGACCACGAGACGGAGGCCGAGGCGGCGTCGATGGAGGCTCTCGAGACTCGGGTGCTTGCCGGAATGGGCATTCCGGACCCATATGGAACAGACGAACAGGAATCGGCCGTGCCGGGTTCGATGGCGGGCGGCCGGTAAGGCAGGCGCCACGCTCCGGGCGGCAGGATCAAACGAGGCCAAGCCGACGTCCATGACTTCAGACCCTTCCAGTACCGACACGCCCCCCGTCCGCGCGCCTGCGCCGAACGGGGAGCGCCACCAGACGCAGGGCGACACGTTCATCGAGCGGTTGCTTGTACGCTTCGGACTGAAAAGCCCGTTCTCCATCCGCGACGATCTCGAGGACGCCCTGTCGGAAGGGGCTCCGGCGACGGATTTCTCGCCGCAGGAAAGCGCGATGCTGCGCAATGTCCTGCGCCTGCGCACCCACCGCGTGCAGGATGTCATGGTCCCGCGGGCCGACATCGTGGCGGTGTCGATCGACATCACGCTGGGCGACCTCCTGCGCGTGTTCCGCACGGCGGGACACTCGCGGCTTCCCGTCTACGCGGAGACGCTCGACGACCCGCGCGGCATGGTGCACATCCGCGATTTTCTCGACTATCTGGCGAGCCGCGCCGAAACCACGCCGTCGAAGCGCCGCCGCAAGGGTCCGGTCGACGCCCCGGATCTCGGCAAGGTCGACCTGTCGACGCCCCTGTCGGCGGCCAAGATCCTGCGGCAGGTTCTCTTCGTGCCGCCCTCCATGCCCGCGCTCGACCTGCTCGTGAAGATGCAGACGCTGCGCACCCACATGGCGCTCGTCATCGACGAGTATGGCGGGACGGACGGGCTCGTCTCCATCGAGGATCTCGTCGAGATCGTCGTCGGCGACATCGAGGACGAGCACGACGAGGACGAGACGCCGGTCATCGTCAAGGTGGCGGACGGCAGCTTCGTCGCCGACGCCCGCGCCAGCCTGGAGGATGCGGCCGCCGCGCTGGGCGTGGACCTCGTCGGCGACGAGTCGGCCGAGGACGTCGACACGCTCGGCGGCCTGATCGCCACGCTGGCCGGCCGCGTGCCGGTGCGTGGCGAGATCGTCGCCCACAGCTCCGGCCTCGAGTTCGAGATCCTCGATGCCGATCCCCGCCGGATCAAGCGGCTGCGGGTCCACCCCGTCGACAGCCGCAGCGACGCGCCGGGCACGCCGGCCGCGGTGCCGGCAGCCGCGCCGTCCCCCGCCGACGCCCCCGCGGACCCGCCCGCCCCGCCCGGCGAGCGCTGACCCGGCATGGAGCGTTTCGCGCACCGGGTGGTGCTCGCCTGGGGCGCCGGCAGGGCCCTCATCGCCGTGGCGGCGGGAGCCGTGGGCGCGCTCGCCATGCCGCCCTTCGGCATCCTGCCCGCCCTCGTCGTGTCGATGACGCTGGCCGTCTGGCTGATCGACGGCTCGCCCTCCGCGCCCGGCCGCTGGGCGTGGCCGACGCTCCGCTCGGCCGCCTGGGCAGGGTGGTGCTTCGGCTTCGGCTACTTCGTCGCCGGCCTCTGGTGGCTCGGTTCGGCCTTTCTCGTCGAACCGGAGCAGTTCGCTCTTCTACTGCCCGTCGGCGTGCTTGGACTGCCGGCGGTGCTGGCCGTCTTCACGTCTGTCGGGTTCGTCGTGGCGCGACTTCTGTGGTCGCCGGGGCCCTGGCGCGTGCTGGCGCTGGCATCCGGGCTTGGGCTGTCCGAGTGGCTGCGCGGCCACCTCTTCACCGGCTTTCCCTGGAACAGCTACGGCATGGCCCTGGGCGACCATCTCGCCCTAGCCCAGCTGGCAAGTCTCGTGGGACTCGAAGGACTTACACCCATCGCCGTGGCCCTTTGCGCCGCCCCGGCGACGCTCGTCACGGGGCACGGCCGCACGCGCTGGATCCCCACCGCGGCCGCGGTCGCGGCGCTGGGCCTGATCGCCGCGTTCGGCGCGCTCCGCCTCGCCACGGGCTCGGTCGGCGACGTCGCCGGCGTCCGCCTCCGCATCGTCCAGCCCGACATCCCCCAGGACGAAAAGTTCAGGCCGGAGAACGGCTTGGCGATCCTGCGCAAGTATCTCGAGCTGAGCGATCGCGCCACGTCGCCCGAGCGAACCGGCGCCGCCGACATCACCCACCTGATCTGGCCCGAATCGGCGTTTCCCTTCGTCCTCGCCCGCGAACCGGCCGCCCTCGCCCAGATCGCCGAGTTCCTCCCGCCGCAGGCGACCCTCGTGACCGGCGCGGTGCGCATGGTCGACCCGCTCCCGGGCGAAACCGGCCGCCGCTTCTTCAACGCGATCCAGGTCGTCGGACACGACGGAACGATCCTGTCCAGCGCCGACAAGGTTCATCTGGTCCCGTTCGGCGAGTACCTGCCCTTCTCGGCCGTTCTCACCACGTTGGGCCTTCGGCAGTTCGTCAACGCGCCCGGCGGGTTCGAGGCGGGCGTCCGGCGCAAGCTCCTGTCCGTGCCGGGCCTGCCGCCGGCCGCGCCCCTCGTCTGCTACGAGGTGATCTTTCCGGGCGAGGTCGCGCCGGAGGACGGCCGGGCCGGCGTGCTTCTCAACGTGACGAACGACGCCTGGTTCGGGCTCACGCCGGGCCCATGGCAGCACTTCGCCCAGGCCCGGCTGCGCACCATCGAGGAGGGGCTTCCTCTCGTTCGCGCCGCCAACAACGGCGTGTCCGCCGTGGTCGATCCCTATGGGCGCGTGGTGAAACTCCTGCCGCTCGGTGTCGAGGGCATACTCGACAGCGCGCTTCCGATGGCCATCGATCCCCCCGCCTACGCGCGACACCCCTGGCTTTCGATGATGCTGTTGACGCTTTTTTCCCTGTCCGCAGCGGTCAGTTCACGCCGGGTTTGACACTTCGGCGCGAATTTCAGAAAGTTGCTCGCAACCGAGGGTCGTTTTGCTCGGTGCATTTTCCGGCTGCGGTTTCGCGGGCCGGGTCATTTGAGAATGTCTTTTCAACGCACGGGACGCAGAGCCCGGCTTATTTTTGAGGTGTCGAAATGGTCACGAAGAAGACCACCAATCCTGTTGACAAGCATGTTGGAAGCCGGGTTCGCATGCGCCGCGTTCTGATCGGCATGAGCCAGGAGCGACTGGGCGATGCTCTCGGTCTGACTTTCCAGCAGGTCCAGAAATACGAAAAGGGAATTAATCGGATCGGCGCCAGCCGTCTCCAGCAGATCTCGAATATCCTGGGCATGCCTGTCGAATTCTTCTTTGAGGGCGCGCCGACCGGTGAAGCACGACCTGTCGAAGGCTTCAACGAAATATCCGATACGCCCTACGTGGCGGACTTCCTGGCCTCGAACGAAGGGGTCCAGCTCAACCGGGCGTTCCTGCGCATCCGCGACCCGAAGTTGCGGCGGCGTGTGGTCGATCTCGTGACCGCCATCGCCGGCGAGGACGAGCTCGTTTCGTTTGCGGGAGGGGCGATGATGTCCCCGCAGACGGCAGCCTGAATCGTTCGTTAATAAGAACGATTTCGCCATGACGGCTTGACCGGACGAACGGAGCCTGTCAGGAACCTTCGCACATGGTATGCCCGGCCCGGTGGCCGGGCACGTAGCCTGAGCGAGGATGGTGTGGCCAGGTCCAATTATCTGTTCACGAGCGAGTCCGTTTCCGAGGGTCATCCCGACAAGGTCTGCGACCGCATCTCGGACGAGGTTGTCGATGCGTTCTTCCGCTCGGCCGCCGACCATGGCTGGGATCCCAAGGACGTGCGCGTCGCTTGCGAGACGCTCGCCACGACGAACAAGGTGGTGATCGCCGGCGAGACCCGCGGTCCCGCTACGTTGACCCGGGATTTCGTCTCCCACGTGGCGCGTCTCGCCATCCGCGATATCGGTTACGAGCAGGCTGGCTTCCACTGGGAGACCGCCGACATTGACGTGCTGCTGCATGCGCAGTCCGTGGACATCGCGCAGGGCGTCGACTCCGGCGGCAACAAGGACGAGGGTGCCGGCGACCAGGGCATCATGTTCGGCTACGCCTGCCGCGAGACGCCCGAACTCATGCCGGCGCCTCTGTACTACGCCCACAACATCCTGAAACTGCTGTCCGATGCCCGCCGCAGCGGCGAGAGCAAGGTTCTCGGACCGGACGCCAAGAGCCAGGTCACGGTTCGCTACGAGGGCGGAAAGCCCGTCGGCGTCACCCAGATCGTCGTCTCGACGCAGCACCTCGACGAGCATCTTTCCTCGGCCGATGTGCGCTCCATCGTCGAACCCTATGTCCGCAAGGCCCTTCCGGCCGGCTGGATCGACGGATCGACAGTGTGGCACGTCAACCCGACCGGCAAGTTCGTCATCGGCGGGCCCGACGGCGACAGCGGCCTGACGGGCCGCAAGATCATCGTCGACACCTACGGCGGAGCCGCGCCCCATGGCGGCGGTGCGTTCTCCGGCAAGGATCCCACGAAGGTCGACCGCTCGGCTGCCTATGCTGCCCGCTATCTCGCCAAGAACGTCGTGGCCGCGGGCCTTGCGGACCGCTGCACCATCCAGCTGTCCTACGCCATCGGCGTGGCCCGTCCGCTCTCCATCTACGCCGACCTGCACGGTACCGGGTCGGTCGACGAGGGGCGTCTCGAGGATGCGCTGATGAAGGCGATGGACCTGTCGCCGCGGGGTATCCGCGAGCATCTCAAGCTGAACCGCCCGATCTACGCGCGCACGGCCGCCTACGGGCATTTCGGCCGCGCGCCGGAGGCCGACGGCGGATTCAGCTGGGAAAAGACCGACCTCGTCGACGAGATCCGCGGCCAGCTCTGAGGATTGCGTGCAATGTCCGCCGAGGACGGCCGGGCGCAGGGCGCATTCTTCGGTCGCCGCAAGGGACACAAGCTCCGCCTGGGACAGGCGGAGCTTTTTTCTTCGCTCCTGCCGCGGCTGCGGGTGAACCCCGGGGATCTCGCGGAACCGGACCGGATCTTCGGCCGGCCGGTCGATGACGTCCGCCTTGAAATTGGTTTCGGCGGCGGCGAGCATCTCCTGGCGCGCGCCCGGGCCAACCCGCGCGCCGGCTTCATCGGTTGCGAGCCCTTCGTGAACGGCATGGCCAAGCTGCTCGCGGCGATCGATGCCGAGGGCCTCGACAACATCCGTGTGTGGGATGGCGACGCGAGCGTCGTTCTCGCGGCGCTTCCGCAGGAGTGCCTGTCGACGGTCTATCTTCTCTATCCCGATCCTTGGCCAAAACGGCGGCATCACAAGCGCCGCTTCGTCTCCGACGAGCGTCTGGCAGCCATCAGCCGCGTCCTCCGGCCGGGCGGGATGTTTCTGTTCGCAAGCGACATCGACCATTATGTCGGCTGGACGCTGGCGCGCGTGCTCAGGTCCGGTGAACTCACATGGACGGCCCGCCGGCCTGACGACTGGAGGCGACCGTTCGACGGCTGGCCCGGCACGCGCTACGAGCGCAAGGCCGTCCGGGAAGGACGGATTCCGTCCTACATCGCCGTGAGGCGCGGCTGAGGCCCGGCGGCGTCGATCAGGTTCCCGTCACCATCGAGGCGAGGCCATTCGATCCCGAGGTGCCATGCCCGGGGTCGCGGGCCCGCAGGAACCGGATGACCCGCTGCGCCGTCACCTTGTTGAGGGTCTCGTAGCCGCTGCGCAGCTTCCCCGTGTGGAGGGGCGTCCCGGGCGGCGGCTTCTTCAGGCGCCTGAGGGCTTCCACGGTTTCCCACGAGAAGTCGAGCGAGCGGCAGACGATCAGCAGCAGATCGTCCGGTGGATCTGTCAGGATCCGCTCGGCGAAGGCCGGCGGCAGCTTGGCGAGGAGATTGAGCGCGGAACCGGCCTCGGCGGCGTTTCCGGCCAGCGCGTAGTTGAAGACATCGGACTCCCCCAGTTCGCCGCGCGCCGCACGCTGGGCCGCGTCGCCGGGCGACGGGTTGGGGCCGAGGCGCTGGTACAACCCGCCGACCGCCTCCGAGTACCCCGCTGCCGCGCCAACCTCGACGGCGTCGTCGACAACGGCGGCGGAACGCTCGCCAAGCGTCGCGACGAGCCTCTGGCGAACCGTGGACTTCGCCTGCTCGATCAGCTCCTTCAGCCGATGCAGCGGAAGGTCCGGGCGCTCGCCCAGCACGACCTGAAGAGCTTCGTCGTTGCGCGAGCGCGACACCAGCTTGCCGAAGCCCGGCTCGGAGAAGTTCGCTTTCGGGTTCTTGACCGTGGCATGCACGACGACCTGGTCGCCATGTTCGACCAGCACGTCCGTCACCGTGGCCGACAGCGTGTCGCGTTCGGTGATGGCGATCATGTGGTTGCGGCCCATGGCTATCGCGACGTCGACGAGATCGTCGTCGCTGAGGCGCGGCGACCGCGACAGGATCGGCCGCGCCACCAGGATCTCGTCATGCGCGAGTCGTCGGATCAGGCTCGGCGGCGCGTTCTCGACATCGGCCAGGCGCTCGGCCAGTTCGGCGCGCGCATGGGCCTCGATCCGCGATGCGAGCATGCTGATGACTTCGTCGAAAACGGCGACGTGCTCGTCGCGCAGGCGCTCGCAATCCCGCAGGAAGAGGTCGGTTATCCGGCGCACGGTCTCGGCGTTGCGCTCGGGGTCGAGCGCCGCGGAGGCCGAAGGGAGATCAAGATCGTGGGCGGGTGCCGCGCACATGGCAACAAATCCGATTGCAACCAGCAATAGGTATCGTCGACCCTGTTGGAGGCGGCTTAAGTCGATCCGGACAATTGTCCGCAAAAGCCGCCGATGCTTGGCGGCTGCGACGTCAGGTCTTGACCATTTTCTGTTTGGCAACCACGAACCGCATGACCCGCTGTGCGGTGGGTACGCTCAAGGCCTCGAAGCTCGCGAAGGCCGTCTTGAGAAGCGACTGCGGCGGGTTCTTGCCGACTTTCGCGCCCAGCAGAAGCTTGAAGGTGGGCCAGCCGAAGCGGACGCCCTTCACCACGAACAGCAGCGGGTCGAAATGGGGAGCGTTGTAGGCCTGCCCCATCAATTCCGGCTCCATCCTGGCGAGCCGCCCGATGCAGACCAGGGCATCCGCCACCTTGCCGTCGCGCAGCATCCTGGCGACGGTATCCTCAGTCAGGTCTCCCTGGGCCTCCAGGGCCTCGGCGCGCGGCGCGGCGGCGACGAGATCCTCGATCATGATGATCGTCGAGCCCTCGGCGAGCAGGTTGTCGGCGCCCGCCTGCAGTGCCTCGCGGATCAGGTCGGTGTTCTCGTCGACGCGGGCAAGCAGGTCGCGTTGCGCGCGCTCCTTGGCCGCCACGACCAGCAGTTCCATGCGCTCGCTCGTCAGGTCTCCGCGCGTTTCCAGGATGCCCTGGAGGCGTGGATCGGACATGGCCCGCTGGACGAGCGTGCCGAAGCCCATGTTGGAGAACGCGGCGGTCTTGTTCCCGGCCACCGTCTGCACGACGCGCTGGTCTCCGCGCGTCACCAGGACGTCCGTGACGGCCTCGGTGAGGTTCTGCCGGGCGGACAGGGCAAGCAGGTGGTCCTGGCCCCGCTCCTGCGCGATCGTGACGAGATCGCGCTCGTCGAGCCGCGTCGAGCGTTGCAGGATCGGGCCGGCGATCTCGATGCTCTGGTCGAAGGCGAGGTCGCGCACGGTCCGTCGCGGCGCGTTCGAAACGTCGGCGAGGCGCTCGGCGAGCTCCACCCGCGCGCGAAATTCGATCTCGTGCGCCAGCCGGACGATGACCTCGTCGAACACGCCCACATGGTCGTCGTTGAGCTGCGGCGAAAGGTCGACGAAGAGCCCGGTCAGGCGGCGCAGCGTATCTGCGCGCCGGGCATCCTCGCCGCTGGCGATCGCATCCTCGACATCCCGGACCAGCGAGTTGAAGGCCTGCATCAACGTCTCCCGTTACGCGAGATATGCATGAGAACCATCACCAAAAGGTTCATCTTCGGCTGTATCTCGCGTCGGGATTGCGATTGCCCGGCCCCGTTGCACCGATTTGTCTTGCAACGCGGCGGGCCGTCCGTATAGTGCGCGCCATTCAAGACATCTCATGGCGATAAAGTCGCATTGAGAGAGTGGGGCCCGCGCGGTTCCGCTCCTTTCGGTGCATCACTTCCGGCACGACGGACCCACCAGTGGACGAACTCGACGAACCCAGGATCATCACTGACGGCGGAGTGGCCGCGCGCGTCGGAGCGATCGTGGAGCCCGTGCTGCGGGATCTCGGATTCCGGCTGGTGCGCGTGCGGATCTCGAGCCAGAACGGCTGCACCGTGCAGATCATGGCGGAGCGGCCCGACGGCAGCTTCAGCGTCGACGACTGCGAGATCGTCAGCAAGGCGGCGTCGCCGGCGCTCGATGTCGACGATCCCATCGACCGCGCCTATCACCTTGAAGTGTCCTCGCCGGGCATCGACAGGCCCCTTGTCCGCGCCTCTGATTTCGAGCGTTGGGCGGGCCACGAGGCGAAGATCGAGATGGCCGTCCCGGTCAACGGCCGCAAGCGGTTCCGGGCGATGATCGCCGGCGTGTCCGACGGGGCGGTACAGGTGGACCGGACCGATGCGAGGCCCGACGAGGAGCGCAGGTGGTCGTTGCCGCTGTCCGATCTGGGTGAGGCCCGCCTCGTGCTGACCGACGACCTGATCCGAGAGTCCCTGCGCCGCGACAAGGCGGCCAAGAAGGCCCTGGCCGTCCCCGACGGCGAGCCGTCGGCGGATCTCGGGACCGAACCCCTCGCCGGGCCAAAGGCCCAGCGTCCGAAACCGAAGGCGAAGATGGCCGGCGCCGAGCGCCGCGCTCGCCCGACCCCAGAGAAGGAGTGATCTCATGGCCGTCAGCGCCAACAGGCTCGAGCTTCTGCAGATCGCCGACGCGGTCGCGCGTGAGAAGGTCATCGATCGCCAGATCGTCCTCACGGCGATGGAGGACGCCATCGCCAAGGCGGCTCGCTCGCGTTACGGCACCGAGACCGAGGTCCACGCCGAGATCAACCCGCGCACGGGCGAGCTTCGGCTTTCGCGCTACCTCCACGTGGTGGAACGGGTCGATAACCCGGCGATCGAGATCGCCCTGCCCGACGCCCAGCGCTTCAACCCGGCCGCGCAGGTCGGGGACACCATCGCCGATACGCTGCCGCCCTTCAATTTCGGCCGCATCGCCGCCCAGTCCGCGAAGCAGGTCATCGTCCAGAAGGTGCGCGAGGCCGAGCGCGACCGGCAGTACGACGAGTACAAGGACCGCATCGGCGAGATCGTCAACGGCGTGGTGAAGCGGGCCGAATACGGCAACGTCATCGTCGACCTCGGCCGCGGCGAGGGCATCGTGCGCCGCGACGAACTCATCCCGCGCGAGGCGTTCCGCCCCGGCGACCGCATCCGCGCCTACGTCTATGACGTGCGCCGCGAGCAGCGCGGCCCGCAGATCTTCCTGTCGCGCACGCATCCGCAGTTCATGGCGAAGCTCTTCGCCCAGGAGGTTCCGGAGATCTATGACGGCATCATCGAGGTGAAGGCCGTCGCGCGCGACCCCGGGTCCCGCGCCAAGATCGCGGTCATCTCGCGCGATTCGTCGATCGATCCCGTCGGCGCCTGCGTCGGCATGCGCGGCTCGCGCGTGCAGGCGGTGGTCGGGGAGCTCCAGGGCGAAAAGATCGACATCATTCCCTGGTCGCCCGATGTCGCGACCTTCA
>CAZJCW010000122.1:0-12098 GCA_964544365.1 uncultured Alsobacter sp. | reverse complement strand
GACCAGTGGTATGTCGACGCCAAGACGCTGGCGCAGCCGGCGCTGGAGGCGGTGCGGTCGGGCAAGACGACCTTCGTCCCGAAGAACTGGGAGAAGACGTATTTCGACTGGCTCGAGAACATCGAGCCGTGGTGCGTCTCGCGGCAGCTGTGGTGGGGACACCAGATCCCCGCATGGTACGGGCCCGACGGCACCGTGTTCGTCGAGAAGACCGAGGGCGAGGCGCGGGCGGCGGCCGAGCGGCACTACGGCGCGCCGACGCCGCTCACCCGCGACGAGGACGTGCTCGACACGTGGTTCTCGTCCGCGCTGTGGCCGTTCTCGACGCTGGGCTGGCCGGACGCGACGCCCGAACTGGCGCGCTACTATCCCACCAGCGTGCTGGTGACCGGCTTCGACATCATCTTCTTCTGGGTCGCCCGCATGATGATGATGGGCATCCATTTCCAGAAGGAAATCCCCTTCCACACCGTCTACATCCACGCCCTCGTCCGCGACGAGAAGGGCGCCAAGATGTCGAAGTCGAAGGGCAACGTCATCGATCCGCTCGACCTCGTCGACGCCTATGGCGCCGATGCGCTGCGCTTCACGCTGGCGGCGATGGCGGCGCAGGGGCGCGACATCAAGCTCGCCCGCCAGCGGGTCGAGGGCTACCGCAACTTCGCGACGAAGCTCTGGAACGCCGCCCGCTTCGCCGAGATGAACGGCTGCGCGCGCACCGGAGGCTTCGACCCGGCCGCGGTGAAGCTCACCCTCAACCGCTGGGCGATCGGCGAGTTCGACCGCGCCGTCGGCGAGGTCACGTCGGCGCTGGAGGCCTTCCGCTTCAACGACGCCGCCAACGCCGCCTACCGCTTCGTCTGGAACGTCTTCTGCGACTGGTATCTCGAACTGGCGAAGCCGGTGTTCGCCGGCGATGACGAGGCGGCGAAGGCGGAGACACGCGCCAGCGTGGCGTGGGTGCTCGACGGCATCGCGCGCCTCCTGCATCCCTTCATGCCGTACATCACCGAGGAACTCTGGGCGATCAAGGGCACCGAGGGCCCGCGCCGCGACACCATCCTCGCGCTGGCTCCGTGGCCGGCGTCCGGTGCGCTGGCGGCGCCCGAGGCCGAGGCCGAGATCGGCTGGCTCGTCGACCTCATCACCGAGATCCGTTCCGCCCGCACCGAGACCAACGTGCCGGCCGGCGCGCAGATCCCGCTCGTCCTCGTCGGTGCGTCGGCCGAGACGGTCGATCGCGTCGGGCGCTGGGGCGACATGCTGCGCCGGCTGGCGCGGCTGTCGTCGGTGGATTTCTCCGATGCCGCGCCGGGCCAGTCGGTGCAGATGGTGGTGCGCGGCCAGCTGGCCGTCCTGCCGCTGGAGGGCGTCGTCGACCTCGGCGCCGAAAAGGCCCGCCTCGTCAAGGAGATCGCCCGGCTCGACGGCGACATCGCGAAGATCGATGCCAAGCTCGGCAACGCCGACTTCATCGCGCGCGCCCCCGAGGAGGTCGTCGAGGAGCAGCGCGAGCGCCGCGAGGAGTCCGACAGCCGGCGCGCCAAGCTGCGGGATGCGCTGGTCCGCCTGGGGTAGGCGTGTCCGGTCAGGCCGTGTTCGGCGGCGCCTTGAGGAGGCGGCAACCGGAGATCTTCCAGGTGCCGTCGGGTTGCCGTTCCATCGTGTAGACGGCGATCCAGCTGTCGCCGGCCGCGTCGACGATGCGGACCTCCTGCTCGGGGCCCTGCGCCGAGGGCTGCAGAGCGCCGAAGGTCCATTCCTTCGGCCGGTAGACCGGCTGGTACCCCTGCCGCACCATGCCCATGAAGGTCTCGGTCGTGCCGAACATGCGCTGGATGCCGGGGGAGGCGTGGAACCACGCGCCGTCGGCGTCGTCGCGCAGGAAGGCTTCGAGCTGGCTCTGGATGACCGAGCGAATCGGGCCGGGATCTTCCTGGGCCCACAGCGGAGACGCCACGACCATCGCGGCGAGGGCCGCCGCGCACGTCACACCGGGTCGAACCATCGCCGTCTCTCCCTGCTCGCTTCGTCTTCCTCAGGTAGTCCGCGGCTGCGATCCGGCGAGGGGGCGCGGCCCACCGGATTGTGCGGCGAAATTGCGGCGCTGCTCGGTTGCAAGCTCCCGCGTTCTGGCGCAACGTTCACACCAGAACTGAAACGGGGCCGCCACAAGGCCCGTCAGGAGGGACCATCATGCTCCATACTTCCATTCGGACCGTCACGGCGACGCTGGCGCTCGGACTGCTGCTGTCGAGCGCGTCCGCGCAGGTCGTCTACAACCGCGGAAACCCGGGCGATCCCGAGACGCTCGACGCGCACAAGACCTCCACCGTGGTCGAGAGCGACATCCTGTACGATCTCTACGAGGGTCTCGTGACCTATGACGTCAAGGGCCAGATCGTGCCCGGCGTCGCCGAGTCCTGGACGTCGAACGACACCGGCACCGTCTACACCTTCAAGCTTCGCCCGAATGCCAAATGGTCGAACGGCGACCCGGTGACGGCGAACGACTTCGTCTTCTCCTATCGCCGCCTGCTCGATCCCGCGACCGGCGCGAAATACGCCAACATCCTCTACACGCTGAAGAACGCCGAGAAGGTCAACAAGGGCCAGGCGAAGGTCGAGGAGCTCGGCGTCAAGGCCGTCGACGATCGCACCCTGGAGCTGACGCTGGAGAACCCGGCGCCGTACTTCATCGCCCAGCTCGCCCACCAGACGGGCCTGCCCCTGCACGCCGCCTCCGTGACCAAGCACGGCAAGGACTTCGTCAAGCCGGAGAACATGATCTCGAACGGCGCCTTCACGCTGAAGTCGTTCGTGCCGAACGACAAGATCGTGATGGTGAAGAACCCGAACTACCGCGAGGCCGCGTCGGTCAAGATCGACCAGGTCAACGTCTTCCCGATCGAGGACCGCGCCGCCGGCCTGCGCCGCTTCCAGGCGGGCGAGATCCACACCTACAACGACATCCCGACGGACCAGATCAAGTTCATCCGCGAGAACCTGAAGGGGCAGTTCCGCCTCGCGCCGTACCTGGGCACCTACTACTTCGTCTACAACACGAAGAAGGAGCCCCTGAACGACGTGCGGGTGCGCCAGGCGCTCTCCATGGTGATCGACCGCGAGTTCCTCGCCGAGGAAATCTGGGGCGGCACCATGATCCCGGCCTATTCCTTCGTGCCGCCGGGCATCGGGAACTACGGCGAGCCGGCGATGGCATCCTGGAAGGACCTGTCGCCGATCGAGCGGGAGGACAAGGCCAAGGCGCTGCTGAAGGAGGCCGGATACGGCCCCGGCGGCAAGAAGATCACCTTGGAAGTCCGCTACAACACCTCGGAAAACCACAAGAATACGTCGATCGCCCTGGCCAACCAGTGGAAGCCCTTCAACGTCGACGTGAAGATGGTCAACACCGACCTCAAGACCCACTACGCGCTGCTGCGCGACAAGGGTGACTTCGACGTCGCCCGCGCCGGCTGGATCGCCGACTACTCCGACCCGCAGAACTTCCTGTTCCTGGTCGAGAGCGACAACACCGGCTTCAACTACGCCAACTACGCGAACCCGGAATACGACGCGCTGATGAAGAAGGCGGCCGCCACCAAGGACCTCGGCGAGCGCGCCAAGGTGCTGAAGCAGGCCGAGACGATCTTCATGCGCGACATGCCCTTCGTGCCGCTGATGTTCTACGGCTCGAAGAACCTCGTCTCGACGAAGGTCGGCGGCTTCGAGCCCAACACGCTCGACCGTCACCTCTCCCGCTTCCTGACGATCGCGAACTGATCGCCGGGACAAGCCGGGCAGCGCCGCCGCCGGCGGCGCCCGGGCGGGGATGAGGATCCGGGCGGGCCATGCGCCGCGCCCGGATCGTCCCGCCCCGCCTGTGCCGGGATGACGGCGAGGGACCGCATGGCGATCATCGTGACCAGTGTCGCGCCCCGGCGCGATGGCCTCGTCCCGTCCGGAAAGGGCTGAGGCGATGGGCCCCTACGTCATCCGCCGCCTTCTGTCGGCGATCCCGACGCTCTTCATCATCGTCACCATCTCGTTCTTCCTGATCCGGCTGGCGCCGGGCGGACCGTTCGATCTCGAGCGGCCGCTCGAGGCCAAGGTCATGGAGAACCTGAGGAAGATCTACCGGCTCGACGAGCCGCTCTGGTACCAGTACTGGCTCTACGTCTCGGCGCTGCTGCGCGGCGACCTCGGCCCGTCCTTCTTCTTCCGCGACTTCACCATCGGCGAGCTCTTCGCCCGCGGCCTGCCCATCTCGATGCGCCTCGGCCTGTCCGCGCTGACGCTGGCCGTCCTCGTCGGCGGCCTGCTCGGCGTCATCGCCGCGTTCCGGCAGAACCGGTCGACCGACTACGTCGTGGTCGGTCTCGCCACCTTCGGCATCACGGTGCCGACCTTCGTCGTCGCGCCGATCCTGCAGATCGTGTTCGGCCTGTCGCTCGCCTGGCTGCCCGTGGGCGGCTGGAACGACGGGGCGATGCGCAACACCGTCCTGCCCATCGTCACGCTCGCGCTGCCGCAGATCGCCGTCGTCGCCCGCATGACGCGCGCCGCGATGATCGAGGTGCTGCGCTCCAACCACATCCGCACCCTGCGCGCCAACGGGCTGCCGCTGCACGTCATCGTCAGCCACGCGCTGCGCGGCGCGGCCCTGCCGGTCGTCTCCTATCTCGGCCCCGCCGCCGCCGCGCTGCTCACCGGCTCGGTCGTCGTCGAGACCATCTTCGGCATTCCGGGCATCGGCCGGTACTTCGTGGAGGGTGCGCTCAACCGCGACTACACGCTCGTCATGGGCACGGTGATCGTCATCGCGGTCTTCGTGCTGGTGTTCAACCTGCTCGTCGATCTCGTCTACGCCCTCATCGACCCGCGGGTGCGCTATGAGTGAGGCCGCCTCGCTGTCCGCCGCGCCGGTCGCGGTCAAGGGCCGGTCGCTGTGGGCGGACGCCCGCGGCCGGCTGCTGCGCAACCGGGCCGCGCTGGCGAGCCTGATCGCGCTCGCGCTCATCGCGCTGGCCTGTCTCGTCGGCCCCTCGCTCACCGGGCACGACTACGACCAGGTCTACCAGGACTATGTCCGCGTTCCCGCGCAGCTCGCCGCCTATCCGACCGCCGAGCAGCTGCCGCCGGCGACGGATCGCATCGCCGCCCGCATCCGCGCCCGCGTCGACGGCCTGGCCGTGACCGGCGACACGATGCGCGTCACGCTCGTCGCGCAGCGGCCCATCGACGAGCGGCTGCTGGTCTATTTCGAGCGGTCGGACCTGTTCGGCACGGCGCGCGTGGCGGAGAAGGCGGAGGAGGGCAGGCGGCTCGTGGTCGACGTCCCGATCGACCGGCGGCATTTCCTGTTCGGCACCGATTCGAACGGCCGCGACCTGCTCACGCGCACCCTCGTCGCGGGGCGGGTGTCGCTGGCCATCGGCGTGCTGGCGACCACCGTCGCCATCCTGATCGGCGTCCTGTGGGGCGCGACGGCGGGCTATCTGGGCGGGCGCATCGACAACGTCATGATGCGCATCGTCGACATCCTCTATTCGCTGCCCTTCATCTTCTTCGTCATCCTCCTCGTCGTGTTCTTCGGCCGCAACTTCGTGCTGATGTTCATCGCCGTCGGCGCCGTCGAATGGCTGGACATGGCGCGCATCGTCCGCGGCCAGACGCTCTCCATCAAGCGGCAGGAATACGTGCAGGCGGCGGAGGCGATGGGCGTCTCCACCGGCGGCATCCTGCGTCGGCACGTCATCCCCAACACGCTCGGGCCGGTCGTCGTCTACATGACACTGCTGGTCCCCAAGGTGATCCTGCTGGAGAGCTTTCTCTCCTTCCTCGGGCTCGGGGTGCAGGAGCCGATGACGAGCTGGGGCGTGCTCATCTCGGAGGGAGCCAAGAACATCCAGGGCTCGACCTGGATGCTCGTGTTCCCGTCCATCTTCCTCACCGGGACGCTGTTCTGCCTGAACTTCATCGGCGACGGGCTGCGTGACGCGCTCGATCCGAAGGACCGCTGAGATGAGCGCGCCAAAGCCCGACGCCTCGTCCGCCGCGATCCTCGACGTCCGCGATCTCGAGGTCCGCTTCCGCACCGGCGACGGCGACGTGAAGGCGGTGCGCGGGATCAGCCTCGACGTGAAGCCCGGCGAGACGCTGGCCATCGTCGGCGAGAGCGGGTCGGGCAAGAGCCAGGCGATGATGGCCGTGATGGGCCTGCTCGCCGCCAACGGCGAGGCCACGGGCTCCGTCACCCTCGGCGGCGAGGAGATCCTCGGCCTGTCGCCGCGCGCGCTCAACCGCTTCCGCGGCCGGCGCATCGGCATGATCTTCCAGGAGCCGATGACCTCGCTCGATCCGCTGTACCGGATCGGCGACCAGCTGTGCGAGCCGCTGCGCGCGCATCAGGGGATGTCGCGGAGCACGGCGCGGGCGCGGGCGCTCGAACTGCTGACCCTCGTCGGCATTCCGCGCCCGCAGGAGCGGCTCGACAGCTATCCGCACGAGCTGTCCGGCGGCCAGCGGCAGCGCGTGATGATCGCCATGGCGCTCGCCAACCGTCCGGAAGTGCTGATCGCCGATGAGCCGACCACGGCGCTCGACGTCACCATCCAGGCGCAGATCCTCGACCTTCTGGCCGACCTGAAGCAGCGCTTCGGCATGGCCATCGTCTTCATCACCCACGACCTGGGCATCGTGCGCCGCTTCGCCGACCGGGTCGTCGTGATGAAGTCCGGCGCCATCGTCGAGACCGGTGAGACCGCCGCCGTCTTCGCGTCGCCGCGGGAGGCGTACACGAAGATGCTGCTCGCGGCGGAGCCCACCGGACGCAAGCCGCCGCCGCCGCCCGACGCGCCGGTGCTCGTCGACGCGCGCGACGTCCGCGTCACCTTCACCCTGCGCAAGGGGTGGTTCGGGGGCGGCAATTCCGAGCTGCGGGCCGTCGACGGCGTCAGCTTCACCCTGCGCCGGGGCGGCACCATCGGCATCGTCGGCGAGTCGGGCTCGGGCAAGTCGACGCTCGGGCGGGCCGTGCTGCGGCTCGTCCCGGCCTCGGGGGCCATCCGCTACGAGGACCGGGCGCTCATGCCGCTCGACCGCGACGCGATGCGGCCGCTGCGCAAGCAGATCCAGCTCGTGTTCCAGGACCCGTTCGGCTCCCTGTCGCCGCGCATGACCGTCGGCGAGATCATCACCGAGGGATTGCTGGTCCACGAGCCGGCGATCACCCGCGCCGAGCGCGACCGCCGCGCGGCGCAGGCGCTCGAGGAGGTCAGCCTCGATGCGGGCTCGCGCAACCGCTTCCCGCACGAGTTCTCCGGCGGCCAGCGCCAGCGCATCGCCATCGCCCGCGCGATGATCCTCAAGCCGAAGCTCGTGGTGCTGGACGAGCCGACCTCGGCGCTCGACCGCTCCGTGCAGAAGGAAATCGTCGAACTGCTGCGCGGCCTGCAGGAGCGCCACGGGC
The DNA here is from genome assembly GCA_964544365.1 of uncultured Alsobacter sp. Lineage (GTDB taxonomy): Bacteria > Pseudomonadota > Alphaproteobacteria > Rhizobiales > Beijerinckiaceae > Alsobacter. The sequence continues at coordinate 4,624 of CAZJCW010000122.1, read as the reverse complement.
TGTCCTACCTCTTCATCAGCCACGATCTCGCGGTCGTGCGGGCCATCTCCGACGAGATCCTGGTGATGAAGTCGGGACAGGTGGTCGAGCGGGGCAGCGTCGACCGGATTTTCGCCGATCCGCAGGAAACCTACACCCGCGAGCTCATCAAGGCCGCGTTCCTGACCGACGACCGCGCCATCGCGGGGGACGCCGCCGCAACCTTGTCTTGAGACATTCGGATTTCAGGGTAGTCTCCCCCATCGACAGCCATCAGGGGAGGCTTCTATGGGTCTGTTCAAGTTCATCAAGGATGCGGGCGCCAAGCTGTTCGGCGGCTCGGCCAAGGCGGACGAGATTTCCAGCGCCGTGAAGAGCACCGGCCTCGACCCGGGCAGCGTCAGCTTCGACAAGTCGGGCGACACGGTGAAGCTCAAGGGCGAGGTCATGAGCCAGGAGGAGGCCGAGCGCATGATCCTGGCGATCGGCAACACCGTGGGCGTGGCCGAGGTCGACACCTCTGAGCTCATGATCAGGAAGGCCGAGCCGGCGACCGAGTTCTACACCGTGCAGAAGGGCGACACGCTCTGGGCCATCGCCGAGAAGCATTTCGGCAAGGGCCACGGCGCCAAGTACACCGAGATCGTCAAGGCGAACTCCCCGCCGGTGAAGAACCCCGACCTGATCCAGCCCGGCTGGGTCCTGCGCCTCCCCCCGAAGGGCTGATCCGTCACACCCGGTAGCGCCGGACGACGTCCTCGTCCGGCGTGAACCCGAGGCCCGGCCCGTCCGGGATCGGCATCGCGCCGTCGCGTGGCGTGGGTGCGTCGTGTCCGCACCACGCGTCCTGCCGGACATAGAGATACTCGAACAGGTCGAAGGCCGGCACCGCGGCGGCCAGCTGCAGGCTCGCCCAGTAGCCCGGCCCGAAATAGGGCGAATGCGGCCCCAGCCGCTTGCCGGCCTGGGCCGTGGCCGCCGCGACGGCGAGGAATTCCGTGATCCCGCCGACCTTGGTCACGCTCGGCTGCACCACGTCGAGCGCCGGGATCAGGCGCTCGAACCCGACGAGCGTGCAGGCGTTCTCGCCCGCTGCGATCGCGATGCCCTGTCCGGCAAGCGCCCGCCACGGGGCGGGATCCTCCGGCGGGAATGTCGGCTCCTCCAGCCAGTCGACCCCGTTGTCGCGCAGCACGGGCAGCATCGCCTGCGCCGTGGCGAGCGACCACTGGCAGTTCACGTCCACCGTCAGCTGCGCCGCATCGCCGCCGCCGCGCCGGCCGGCCGAGATCGTTTCGGCGGCGATCTCGTGCAGCTTGATCGACGTGTAGCCCTCCGACCGCGCCCTTTCGGCAAAGTGCTCCACCCGTTCCGCGTCGCCATAGCGCACGAGGCTCGCATAGGCCGGCACGGACTCGCGCCGCCGTCCGCCGATCAGCGTCGCCACGGGGACCCCGGCGCGCTTGCCGGCGATGTCCCACAGCGCGATGTCCAGCCCGGAGATGGCGAAGATCGTGATGCCGTAGCGCCCGAACAGCGCGAGCGAGCGCTGCAGCCGCTCGTTCACGGCGGCGGGATCTTCCGAATCGAGGCCCAGCGCCGCCGGCGTGACGAGGTCGCGGATCGCCGCCGCCGTGGCGTGCTGGCACATGTAGCCGAAGGCCTCGCCCCACCCGGTCAGCCCGGAGGCCGTTTCCACCCGCACCAGCACGATGTCGAGGTTGCTCCAGCGCGTCGGCGTGATGCCGTGGCCGCGTCCGCCGTCGTCGAAGGGAATGCGCAGGACGATCGGCTCGATGGCGGTGATGGGATCGGCCACGGCGGGTCCTTTCGAGACGGGGCAGGGCGTCGGCGACGCCAGCGCCTTGACCCGATAGCGCGGATCGTGGCGTCACTGAAGCGCCGCGGCGCATGGCCCGGCGCGGGGGTGCGCATGGCGACGGCGGGCGAAGGCGGAATCATCCTCGTCGGAGGCGGGCATGCCCATGTGCTCGCCCTGCTCGACCTCGCCGCGGCGGGCCTCGGGTCCCGCGTCACCCTCGTCTCTCCCACCCGGCTGACGCCCTATTCCGGCATGCTGCCCGGCCACATCGCCGGCTTCTACAGCCATGCCGACATCCACATCGACCTCGACGTCCTGTGCCGGCGCGTCGGCGCCATGCGCCGGGAAGCCGCCGTGGTCGGGCTCGACCGGCCCGCGGGGGCGGTGCTGCTCGGCGACGGCGGGCGCCTGCCATACCGGATCGCATCGATCGACGTCGGCATCGAGCCGGACATGTCCGCCATCGCCGGGGCCGGCGCCCATGCCGTGCCGGTCAAGCCGATCGCCGGCCTCCTGCCGCGGATCGAGGCGCTGCGCGCGGCGATCCTCGCGCGCACATCCTCGACAAGGGTCATCGTTGTCGGGGGAGGGGCGGCCGGCGTCGAGATCGCCCTCGCCCTGCAGGTGCGGCTGCGGGCCGATCTGGTGGCAGCGGGTGGGGCGGGCCGGTCCGTCGCCGTCGCGCTGGTCGCGGGCTCGGGCCTCGTGCCGACGCTGGCGTCCGGCGCCCGGCGGATGGCTGCCGCGGCGCTGCGGGCCGCCGGCGTGGACGTCGTCGAGGGCCGGCGCGCGGTTCGCGTCGATGCCGATCACGTCGAGCTCGACGACGGCTCGCGTCTGGCCGGCGACTTCGTCGTCTTTTCCACCACCGCCCGGGCTCCGGGGTGGCTCGCGACGCTCGGCCTTCCGGTCCGGCCGGACGGCTCCCTCGTCGTCGGCCCGACCTTGCAGAGCCCCGGGGATCCGGCGGTCTTCGCCGCGGGCGACTGCTCCTGGATGGCCCACGCGCCGCGCGAGAAGGCCGGCGTCTTCGCCGTCCGCCAGGGTCCGGCCCTGGCCGCCAACATCGCCGCGGCATGGCAAGGGACACCGCTGCGGCCGTTCCAGCCGCAGGAGCGGATCCTCGTCCTGCTGTCCACCGCGAACGGCCGCGCCATCGCCGCCCGTGGCGCCCTCGCTTTCGAGGGGCGGGCCGCGTGGTGGCTCAAGGACTGGATCGACCGGCGCTTTATGGCCCGTTTCCGGGCCTGACCGTCAGCGCCACACCTCGAACGGCGTGCTTTCGCGACAGACGCCGCCGACGAGGCAGTTCCGGTTGTCCTTCGTCGCGATGAACGCGTTGTTGGTCCGCTGCGTCGGCATGCAGTACCGCCGGTCGGCGACGTAGCGGTCGAAGATGTTCGGCCCCGTTCCGATGACGATGGCGCCACGCTGTTGCACCAGGGCCTGGGCGGCGCTGCAGGTCATCGTCAGCGAGTCCGGCCTGCTCTGGGCCTGAACGGAGGCCGGCAGCACGGTCAGCAGGACGGCGGCCAGGATGGCGCGCATGATATGTCTCCCTCTTCGTCAGCGGTCTCGAAGCTGTACGATTTGCCTGACGTCAGGCAAGTCAAGGTTGCGTCACTGCGGAACGCGCTGCGGCGACGCCTCCCGGGAGGCGACCCGCCCCGGCGACGGCGTCGTCCCGCCGTCGGCCCGTCGCAGCGATGCCGCCACCATCTCCCAGTGGGCGAGGCGCTCCGGTCCGGCCGGGTGGGTGCGCAGGAAGCCGGGCGTCCGGTCGCCCTTCGACAGGGTGCCCATCGTCACGATCATGCCCCGGGCCTCGTCGAGGTCGTAGCCGGCGGCGTGCAGGATCCGCGCGGCGAGGGCGTCGGCCTCCTTCTCGTTCTCGACGCTGAAGGCGAGCACCCCGGCCTGCGCGCCGGCCCCCGCCGCCGTGCGCCGCAGGCCGTTGACCAGCGCGGCCGGAAGCGGCAGGCCCAGCTCCTCGGCGATCCAGACGGCGCCCACCGAGACGAGGATGTCGGCGACCATCGCGCCGATCCCGGCATTGCGGTTCGCCTCGGCCACGTGGTCGAGGATGTGATGGGCCTTCTCATGCGCCAGCACCATCGCCACCTCCGCCTCGCTGCGGGCAAGGGCGAAGATGCCGCCATAGACGACGATGGCGTCCCGGCCGGCCGCGAAGGCGTTGAACGTCGCCGCGGGCTCGTAGGCCACGGACCACGCGCACCGCGTGCCCCCGCGCTCCCGGCACTCGCGGACCGCCGCGGGCCGGATCCGGGCCTCCACGCGCCGCAGGATGTCGCGGGCCTCCTCGGGCGGCACGATCTCCGCGCGGCGCGGCGGCGTCCGGGAAATCTCGGCCTGGGCGGCGGCGACCGACTCGGCGGACGGCCGCGCGGGTTCGTCGGCACAGGAAGCGAGGGCCAGCGTCAGGGCGAGAGCGGGGAGGAGGCGCGTCAGTGTCATGCGCCTCAGATAAGGTGCCTCCGTCGATTTCGTAGGGGCGGACCGCCGGCCTGCGATTGCCGGCCTTCGTCCGGCCGGGTCGGCGCCGGGCAAGGTCGTTCACGGTCAGGGGCAGGGCGTCGATCCATCCCCCCGCCCGGCATATACCAGTACGTGTGTCAGAAGGTATACGTAAACAAAAAGACGAGTTATCGTATCGATTATTGACAGGTAATCGTTCAGTCGCCGATAATCGACGCATCATTTTCGAGATCGCGCTGACGCGATATTGTCAAGGTCAGAAAAACTGACGTTTCATTCTGCTGGCAGTAGATTCTGTGTCGGTTGGACTGCGATTGAATTGGCGCG
>CAZJCW010000121.1:0-12293 GCA_964544365.1 uncultured Alsobacter sp. | reverse complement strand
TTGTCAGCGCAAGCCGCTCCGCGGCAGCACCGGCGCCTCATTGATCAGCGTGACCGTCACCCGTTGGTTCGACGAGAGGTAGGGATTGTCGGGGAAGACCGGCTCGGTGTCGGCGCGTCCCGCCACGAAGGTGAAGCGATCGTTGGGGAACCCGGCTCCCGACAGGATCTCGCGCACGGCGATTGCGCGCCCGGCGGTGAGGCTCCAGGAATCCATGGCCCGCGCCGCGCCCGGACGTACGGCGGCCGTGTGGCCGGTGACGGACAGGCGGTTGTTCATCCGGCGAAGGGTGGGCGCGAGCGCCTCGAGCACGCGACGGGTGCGCTCGTAGGGGTTGACCGAGCCCTCGGGGAACATGGAGCGGCCGTCCTGGTCCATGAGGGAAACGTTCACGCCATCCTTGGTCGCCTCGACCAGGATGTTGCGCGACAGCTCGGCAAATTCGGGCATGCTCTGGAGCGCCTGCCGGATGCTGGCCGCGGCGCTCAGGTTGGCCTGCAAGTTCGCGGCCGGGCGGCTGACCTCGCTGTCGCTGGCGCGGCCCGCACTCCCCATCGGCCCGTCGCGGTCGTTGGCGCGGCCCGAACTTCCCATCGGCGCTTCGCGGTCGCCGTCGCGGCCCGAACTCCACGGCGCGTCGCGGGGATCCGACGCCTTGCTGCCGGCCTTGTCTATGGTGGTTCCCATCAGGATGCCGCCAGAGCCACTGGTGGTGGGACTGATGTTCGGCGGCGAGAAGTAATTCGCCAGGCCGATCTTCTGCTCCTTCGTCGTCATGCTGATCAGCCACATCAGCAGAAAGAACGCCATCATGGCGGTCACGAAGTCCGCATAGGCGATCTTCCAGGCCCCGCCATGGTGCCCATGATCGCCCTTCACAACCTTCTTGATGATGATGATCGGCTGGTTGGACTTGTCCATTGCGTTCCTGCTGGCGATGGATCAGGCGGTGGCGGGGAGAGCGGCGGTCGCCGCTTCCACTTCGCTGAAGGTCGGGCGGACTTCGCTGAACAGGGCCTTGCGGGCAAATTCGACCGACATCACCGGCGGCTGGCCGCTGATATGGGCGAGAAGGCCCGCCTTGAGCGAGAGGTAGTACTTGGATTCCGCCTCGAAGGTGCTCTTGAGCGAAGCTGTCATGGGCGCGAAGAAGCCGTAGGCGACGAAGACGCCGAAGAAGGTGCCGACGAGCGCGCCGCCGATCAGGCCTCCCAGCACCTCCGGCGGCTCGGAGATCGACCCCATCGTCTTGATCACGCCAAGCACGGCGGCGACGATGCCGAGCGCCGGTGTCCCGTCGGCGAGCGACTGCATGGCCGAAACGATACGCTCCTGCTCCTGGTGGTGCGTCTCCAGCTCCTCGTCCATGAGAGCTTCTATCTGGTGGACGTTATCCGCGCCCATGGCCAGCATTCGCATATAATCGCAGACAAACTCGACCGCATGATGGTTCGCTGCAAAAGTCGGGAAGGCATTGAAGAGCGTAGATTCGCTCGGATTTTCAATATGCGGCTCGATCGCCGTCATGCCCTTCTGTCTCGCAAGCTTGTACAAAGCAAACTGCATCGCCAGTAGTTCGACATAGCATGCTTGCTTGTACTTGGCGCCCTTCATGAGGGTGCCGAACATGGCGGGCACGGCCTTGAGCACCGGCCCGGGGCTGCCGATGATGAAGGCACCGATCGCTGCACCGAGGATGATGACGAACTCGAACGGCTGCCAAAGGACCTCGAGGTGGCCGCCCATGGCCGCGTAGCTGCCAAAGACGCAGACGAAGACGAGGATTGTGCCGACAATCAGCCGCATGGGTTTGTCACTCTTGCGGGTGCCCCCGCGACGCCACGAATTCTCCAACGTGATGACTGATCGAGATTAAGGGCGAGTTTAGAGCCACGCTCCTGCAGGCTGGTAAGCGCCATCCTCCGGCCACGGATTTGAGGCTTGGGCCGGCAGGCTAGGCCCCAGGGGACGATATCTGCATGCAATGAGCCTCTGCCCATCGCGGTCCTCGGCGTCCATTGGAGGACGCTTTCAGGGGTGATCGATGCTGCGCGGCTTTGCGGAGGTGCGGCGTGGCCGAGAACGGCACGGGTGAAGAGGATCTGCCGGTTCCGGCGCGCGTTTTGTGGAGAGCCTCTTGATCCGGGAGGCCGCGGGCCGCTTCCGGATCTCGCGCCCACGGAGGGGGGCCGAGATGGAGGGACGTGCGACTTAGGGATTACTGCTGATTGCGATTCTCCGGATTTTGGGTCAGTTTCTCCGCCCAGCGAGGGGCGCAATGATCCCGTTGGCCGCTTTTCCAGTCGTCAGGACGAACGATCCCGACGAAGTCTACGCCAGCATCAAGGGGCGCAATCCCGGCGTGCGGACGATTCTGTTCGGCGGGCGACGGGGCCGCGCCTTTCTGACGGCCAATCACGTCAGACTCGGAGCGACCGCGCTCGTTGCAGGCCGGTCGAGTCCTTATCGGATGGAACTGGAGCCCGACGACGCCATCCGCGTCCAGATCCCGTCCACGGGCAGGATGTCGATCGAGTTCGGATCGTGCGAGCGGGAAATTGCTCCCGGACGGGCCAGCGTGTTGCCTCCCGGCCCGGCCATGGTGTCCGTGCTGACCGCCTATGCGTCGACCGTGGTCATCGTCTCTCGTCCGCGCGTCCAGGAACTGATGCGCGCGATCGGCAGCGATGTGCCCGCCGGGGACATACTGGCCCGTCACTTCGGGCAGGCGGGCATGCCAGGGATGGACGCCGTGACGAACCAGGTTCGCCTCGCCTGCCGTCGTCTCGACGACGAACCGTCGCGGATCCTGGCGCTGGCTCCCTTCCGCGCCGCCTTGGACGACATGATCGCCATCAGCGTGGCGGATGCGCTCGCGCAGGCGAGCGGCCTTGAACCGGAACATGGAGCGATCCGGCCGCGCGTGCTGGAGCGTTGCCTCGACTACATCCACTCGAATTACGCCGAAGCCGTCTCGCTGACAGGCCTTCAACGACATGCTGGCGTGAGCCTGCGGACTGTCCAGGAACTCTTCCGGCGCCACCTCGACTGTTCGATAACGACTTATATCCGGCGAGTGAGGCTGGAGGCGGCGCGCGCCCGGTTGCTTCTCGGCCGCGCCGAGGACACCGTGACGAGCGTGGCGCTGGACTGCGGGTTCAACCACATGGGCGAGTTCGCATCGGCCTACCGGCGCGCCTTCGGCGAGCGTCCTTCCGACACGTTGCGCCACGCCCGCCCCTGGTCGTGAGCCGGCACGCAACCGTTCCCGCGTCTTGCCGATACATCCGCGCCATCCCGCTAGACGGGACGGGAAGGCACGGCGATGATCGGATGCGGTGTTGACGGTGGTCCTCGGCTCCCACCCTCGCAATCTGTCGCGCCACCCCGGTCACGGAGCCCACCGGGACTCTCTCGCTGCCCTTTCGCCCTGCGAAGGTTCTTCAGGACGGCGATAGCCCCAGCGCCGCGCGAAACCGGTTCTTGATGTGAACCGCGTCCCGCGTCGGCAGCGAGCGTGGCGGGTTTGCCGCCTCGACCTTGACGACGAAGAGCCGCGGCCCGTCGGAGGGCTTGCGCAGGGTCGCGCAGAGTGCGTCGAGGTCCCCCTGGGTGCGTATCGTGCCCGCCTGCGAGAAGCCGCAACACCCGGCAATCGCTGCGAGGTCGATGCCGAGGCCGGTATGGCTGGCCTGCATGCCGGTCTCGCCGAAGTGCTGGTTGTCGATGACCACGATGGCAAGGTTGCGAGGTTTCGCCACGCCGATTGTGGCGAGCCCGCCCATCGCCATGAGTTGCTCGCCGTCGCCGGTGATCACCAGAACCGACCTGTCGGGCTGTGCCTGCGCGAGGCCAAGGCCGACGAGAGCCGCGCCACCCATCGCGCCCCAGAGATAGTAGTTGCCGTGATGGTCGCCGGCGGCGTGGACGTCGTAGGTCGGCGAGCCGAGACCGGTGACGACGAGCGTCTCGCCGCGATCTCGCAGGATGGCGGCCACCGCGGCCCGGCGCTGCAGGAGGACGGAGGTGGAATCAGCGGTGGTCATGGCGTCACCACGTCTTGCGGCCAAGGAGTCGCTGGCCGATCAGCACCGCGATCTGCTGGTCCGCCTCGAATGCGAGGGCGGCGGCGGACTCCACGGTCTCGACGAGATCCTCAGCCGTGTCGGCCCGCATGACGCGGACCCCGACAGCCTCGAGCGCGGCCTGGGTGCCGCGACCCATCGGCACTTGCCATGGGTTGAACTCTGCCCACTCGCCACGCATCGTCACCAGCATCAGCAGTGGAAAGCGGCCGATGACCGGCAGCGACAGCATGTTGATGCAATTGCCGACACCGCTCGACTGCATGAGAAGCACGGACCGTCGCCCGCCCAGCCAGGCGCCGGCGGCGATGGCGACGCCTTCCTCCTCCGTGGTCAGCACGTTGGAGGAAACCTCGGGATCGGCCCGGAACAGGTCGATCAGCGCGGCATGGCCGGCGTCCGGAACGAACGACATCTGCCGCACGCCGACGTCCTTGAGGTGGCGGTAGAGCCGGTTCGGCCAGGGTTTTTCGCCCGCGCGGGCAGCCGTCCCTGGCAAGTCCTCACGTGCGTCCAACGATGCCTCCCCGTCCCTGCCGTGACGATCATAGCCCGATCCGGCCCGATGCTGCCAATCGCAACGAAGGCAAGCCGAAGTGCTGTGACCTCGACCCGCACGCAACGCTGGTCCCGCCGGGCAGGGTGGTGGGACGGCAAGCCGCAGGCTTGTCGCGCCGCAGTCATCCGGATGGATCTGTCGATACAGCAGGCTGGGGATTGACGTTCGCACCTCATGAAGGGCGTGCGTTGCTTTGCCTCCTTCGCTCACCAGTTCACAACTGCGAGATCAGGGACACGATCTGCCAGTCAATCATGCAATCATTCCGGCATCACAGATGTAATCCCACGATGAAATCGGCGATGGACTAATGTCGCCAGGCAAATGATAGTCATCGGGTGTTGCGATGGACATAGGGGGCCGGCGATGTTGAAGTCACTGCTATTGACAGCTTGCGCATTGTCATTCGCATCCGTTGCCGCCGCGCAAGCGCCGGCCGAGGTCCTGTTCCGCGATGTGCGCGTGTTCGACGGCACGTCCGACGGGTTGAGCGAACGCACGACCGTTCTCGTTCGCGGCAATATCATCGCGGCCATCGGTGCCGGCGCCGTACCGTCGGCAGGCGCCACCATCGTCGAAGGCGCGGGTCGCACGCTGATGCCGGGGCTGATCGACGCGCACTGGCACACGCTTCTCGTCCGGCCGACCCCCGAGCAGGCGATCCACGGCGACTTCGGTTTCACCAATCTCGTCGCCGGCGCCGAGGCACGGGCAACGCTGATGCGCGGCTTCACCACGGTGCGCGACATGGGCGGGCCAAGCTTCGGTCTCAAGCAGGCCATAGACGCCGGCATCGTCGAAGGACCGCGCATCTGGCCGGCAGGAGCGATGATCACCGTCACGTCCGGGCATGGCGATTTCCGCATGACGTCCGAGCTGCCGCGGGACGGCTCGCGGCCGTTGTCGCGGATGGAGGAGATCGGCGGCGCGATGGTGGCGGATTCACCGGACGACGTGCGCAAGCGCGTGCGCGAGCAACTGATGCAGGGAGCCAGCCAGATCAAGCTCACCGCCGGCGGGGGCGTCGCCTCGCCGCACAGCCCGCTCGACGTGTCGACCTTCACGTCCGAGGAACTCAGGGCCGCCGTCGATGCCGCGACGAACTGGGGCACCTATGTGGCGGTTCACGCCTACACGCCCAAGGCGGTGCGAGGCGCCATCGATGCGGGCGTGAAGGTCGTCGAGCACGGCCACCTCATGGACGACGAGACGGCGAAGTACCTGGCCGACAGGGGAATCTGGTTGTCCGCCCAGCCCTTCCTCGCCGAGGAGGGGCTGGGCTTCAAGCCCGGCTCGATCCAGTACGTGAAGGCGAAGATGGTGATGTCCGGCACGGACAGCCTGTTCCGGCTCGTGCGCAAGCACGGCATCAGGACCGCATGGGGCACCGACATCCTGTTCTCGCAGGAAAAGGCGCGGCGGCAGACCTCCCTGCTGTCTGCGATGACGCGCTGGTTCACGCCCGCCGAGGCGCTGCGCATGGCGACCGGAACCAACGGCGAGCTCCTGGCCCTGTCCGGCCTGCGCAGTCCCTATGAGGGCACGCTCGGCGTGGTCAAGGTCGGCGCGCTCGCCGATCTCCTGCTGGTGGATGGCGACCCCATCGCCAATATCACGCTGATCGAGGACCCGGAGCGCAACTTCGTCGTCATCATGAAGGATGGCTCGATCTACAAGAACACCGTGAAGGTCCCCTAGCCGGCCTTCCCCTGGGTCCAGTCGGGGGCGACGAGGCGGCGCTTTCCGTCCGCGGTGAGGGGTGCGCCCGGGGTGTCGAGGTCCTCACGGTCCCAGAGCTGACACGTCACCTGCTTGTGCTTCTGGTCCAGGCCCTCGCAGTAGTTGGTGTATTCGCACAGCCGGACGTGTTCGCCCTTGCCGGTGCGCACCTTGCGGAACCAGTCGGGATCGGCGAGCGCCTGACGGGCGAAACCGACGATGTCGGCGACGCCGTCGCGCAGGACACCTTCGGCCTGGTCAAAGCCGTGCATCCCGCCGGCTGCCACGACCGGCGTCTCGAGGCCGGCGGCACGGATGGCGGCGCGGACGGCGGCGGTCGCCGCCAGGTTGCGGCCGAACGGGCCGGCGGCATCGGAGAGATGGCCGGGCATGCACTCGTAGCCGCTGCGGCCGGTGTACGGATAGGCGGCCTCGCCGACCTTGGGCTGCTTCGCGTCGTCGAACTTGCCGCCGCGCGAGAGCGAGATCACGTCCATGCCCGCGCGCGCCAGGGCGGCGCCGATGACGGTGGCGTCATCCGGCCCGTTGCCGCCTTCGATGCACTCGTCGGCGAGGAAGCGGCAGCCCACCACGCTGTCGGAACCGACGGCGCGGCGTACGGCGTCGTAGACCTCGAGTGGCAGGCGAAGGCGGTTGGCGAGCGCGCCGCCATAGCCGTCCGTCCGGGTGTTGGTGCGCGAGAGGAAGGACGCCATCGTATAGGCGTGCGCGTAGTGCAACTCGACACCGTCGAAGCCTGCCTCCTTGGCGCGGGTGGCAGCGTCGGCGAACAGGCCGGGCAGCACGGAGGGCAGTTCCGCGATGTGGGGGAGGTGCGTGTCGGTCACCCGTTCGCGGTAGCCGGAGGCGAGATCCTCCAGTTCGCGCGCCGTGAGGATGGCGGGGAGCGCGTCGGCGGGCGTCGCGGCCAGCGCGGTGCGGACGTCCTCCTCCGGCCAGTCCTTCGCTCCGAGCGCGTCGCGGTGACGGTCGGTGATGCGCAGGAAGCGCCGGAAATAGGCGTCGGCCGTCGGCCGGCGTCGGATGCCGAGGAAATCGATGAGCTGGACGAGGACGCGCGTCTCGCCGCCGCTCGCCGCCTTCACCTGCTCGACGAGGCTCCGCAGGCCCGGAACGAAGCGGGCGTGGCCGATGCGCAGGAGGGGCCCCGACGGCACGTCGCGGATGCCTGTCGCCTCCAGCACGATCGCGCCGGGGCGGCCCTGCGCGAAGCGGACATACCAGTCGATATTGTCCTGGGTGACGAAGCCGTCGGCGGTCGCACGCCATGGCACCATGGCCGGAACCCAGGTGCGCGAGGCGAGATCCAGCGCGCCATGACGCAGCGGCGAGAAAAGAAGCGATCCAGCGGCCTGGTCAGCGGTGGGCCATGGCCCGGGCCGGGGCACGTAACGGATCTTCTCGGGAGGCTTCCACATGGCGTTGCCGACGAGCGCCCGGCGCACACCGTCGGCCCGTTCCTGTTCGAATGACGGGATCGGTTGTAAGGCGTCGTCGCGCCCGCCTCAAGCGCGACCGGCCAGGGATTCCGGGCGTGGCCGCTGGCGCAGCCTTACTTCTTCCAGGGAAGATTGGCCTCGGCGATCTGCATGCAGGTCAGGAGGGCGACGTAGCTCTTGCTCCCCTGCGACTGCGCGCCGACGCAGGTGTCGCGGGTCGCGGCCTTGGCGAGCGTCCAGACACCGGCGACCTGATCTCGCGCGGCGGTCTCGTCGCGCTTGCAGGCGGACATCCGCTCGCCTGTACCGTCGCTGGCACGGGTTGAGGCCCGGCAGCTCGCGTCGATGTCGAACACGGGAACGGTTTCCGCGACGGTCATGAACAGCGTCGAGGCAAGGGCGATCATCGGAAGCTTCAGCATGGTGCCACCTCAGCAGGGCGTGGATAAACCAGACTGATAATACAAATTCAGGTGGTCATTGCACCTTGATCTACAGCACGGAACCGCTGCCTTGCGGGCAGGCAGGAGCCCGTACGCCGGCTCCGCGACAGGAACTGTCACCCCTCTCGGCCAAGCTCCCTTGCCGCTTCTGGTTGACTCGTCGGCGCGCCTCTGGAATCCGTATGGAACAAAACAGGAACTCGATTGCCGGAATTGGAAAGACCGTGGAGCCATGAGCGCGCCCGCGAACAGCATCCTTTTGCCCGCGTTGCGGGAGCGCGTCGCCGCCATCGGCGCCGACGGCAGGGCGCGCGCGCTCGAGGGGCCGGGTGGCGCCGCTGTCGTTCCGCTCGGCCATGCCGGCACCGACCGCATGCTGGGCGGCGGGCTGCGGCGGGGCAGCCTGCACGAAGTGCGTCCTGCGGCCACCGGGGATGCGGCAGCCGCGACCGGCTTCGCGCTCGCCTGTGCCGCCCGGTTCTCCCGGGCGGGCGGGATGCCGCGTCCCTGGCTGTGGGTACGGCAGGACCTTGCCGGCCGGGAGACGGGAGAGCCCTACGGCCCGGGCCTGGCCGCCTTCGGCCTCGACCCTGCGACGCTGCTGGTGGTCGCCGTGGCCGATTCCCGCGACGTGCTGCGGGCCGCCGAGGAGGGGTTGCGCTGCCGCGCACTCGGCCTCGTTCTCGTCGAGCCCTGGGGCGACCCGAAGGCTCTCGACCTCACCGCCGCGCGTCGCCTCGCGCTCACCGCCGAGGCCTCCGGCGTGCCGGGGCTGATGCTGCGCAGCGGCGCCCATGCAGGCCCTCCCGGCGCCGCCACGCGCTGGAGCGTCGCCGCCGCGCCGAGCGTTCCCCTGCCCTCGCTCGGCCGCCTGCCGGGTGTCGGGCGCCCGGCCTTCGCCGCCACCCTCGAACGCCTGCGCCAGCCCGGCGCCATCGGCGAGGGCGGTTCATGGACCATGGAGTGGGACCCAGATGAGCACCTCCTGCGAGATACCGTCGCGCCTGCTCGCGCTCGTCCTGCCACGGCTGGCAACGGACCGGCTGCACCGGCGCAACACCCGTTCCGCCGCACCGGGTGACGCGCCGCTCGTCGTCGTCGGCCGGCGCGGCAATGCCCTCGTGCTGGCGGCCGTCGACGCCGCGGCGGAGCGCGCGGGCCTGGCCGCCGGCCTGCCGCTGGCCACCGCACGGGCGATGGTGCCGGCGCTCGCCGTCGCGGAGGAGGATCGCGCCGCCGATGCGGCGCTGATGGAGCATGTCGCCGGCTGGGCCGAGCGCTACACCCCCTTCGTCGGCATGGACCTGCCGGACGCGCTGCTGCTCGACATCGGCGGCTCGGCCCACCTGTTCGGCGGCGAGGCGGCGATGCTCCGCGACCTCGTCGGGCGCTGCGCCCGCGCCGGCCTGTTCGCCCGTGCCGCCGTGGCGGGCACGAAGGCGGCCGCCCTGGCGCTGGCCCGCTACGCGCCCGGCGCCGAGGACGGCCTGATCGTTCCGCCGCACGGCGAGGCAGCCGCCGTGTCGCCGCTTCCCGTCGCGGCGCTCGGCACGGATCCCGCCATCGCCGCCGCGCTCGTCCGCCTCGGCCTGAAAAGCATCGGCGACCTCGCCGCCCGTCCACGCGGCCCGCTCGCCGCCCGCTTCGGCACGATGCTGGTGGACCGGCTCGACCGTGCCCTCGGTCGCGCCGAGGAACCCATCGCGCCGCGCCGGCCGCTACCGGCCTGTACGGCGGAACGCCGCTTCGCCGAACCGATCGGCCACGCCGACGACGTGCACCGCTCCATCCTCGCGCTCGCCACCGATCTCGCCGGCATCCTGGACAGGCGGGGCGAGGGGGCGCGACGGCTTGAACTCGTCTTCTTCCGCGCCGACGGCGCCGTGCGCCGCCTGCCGGTGGCCGCCGGTCGGCCGCTGCGCGACCCCGCCACCGTGCTGCGCCTGTACCGCGAGGTGCTGGACAGCCTGGCCGATCCCGTCGACCCCGGCTTCGGCTTCGACGTCATGCGTCTCGCCGCGCTCGACACCGAGCGCATGGACGCCGTGCAGACCGGACTGGACAGGGCGGAGAACGACGAGGAGGCCTTAGCGGAGCTGGCCGACCGCCTCACCGCCCGCTTCGGCCGCCGCCGCGTGCTGGCGCTCACGCCGCAGGACACGCACATCCCCGAGCGCGCCAGCATCGCGCAGCCAGCGCAGGGACTTGCGGACACGCCGGCCGCCCGGGCGGACTGGTCCGGCTGGTCCGTCGCCGGGGAGCCGCCCGCCCGCCCCATCCGCCTCGTCGATCCGCCGGAGCGCATCGAGGCGGTGGCCGAGGTGCCGGACGGACCTCCCGTGCGATTCCGCTGGCGGCGCGTGGTGCACGCGGTCCATCGCGCCGAAGGTCCCGAGCGCATCGCTCCCGAATGGTGGCGGGCGCAGGGCGAAGCTCCGCTGACGCGCGACTATTTCCGCGTCGAGGACGAGGCCGGACGGCGCTTCTGGCTCTTCCGCGAGGGCCTGTGGTCGCGCGAGACGACGGCACCGCGCTGGTTCCTGCACGGCCTGTTCGCATGACACCGGACCCGGCGGGCCGGCGGGCCATGGAAAACCCTGACGCACCCCAGCCCGGGCGCGCGGCATGACGCCCTTCGCCGAGTTTTCCGTCACCTCGAACTTCACCTTCCTCACCGGGGCATCGCACCCGGAGGAACTGGTGGCCGAGGCCGCGCGGCTTGGACTGGCGGGGATCGGCATCGCCGACACCAACACGCTGGCCGGCGTCGTGCGGGCCCATGTGGCGATGCGCGAGACGGAGGCGGGACACGGCCGGTTGAAGCTCGCCGTGGGCGCGCGTCTCGCCTTCGCCGACGGCACGCCCGACATCCTGGCCTATCCCGCCGACCGGGACGGCTGGGGACGGCTCTCGCGGCTGATCACGCTGGGCAAGCGCCGCGCTCCCAAGGGCGGCTGCACGCTGGCGCTGGCCGACCTGCTGGCGGCGATGGAGGGTCACCCCGCGGGGCTGAACCTCGCCGTCGTGGCGCCGCGCCGCCTGTCGCCGGCCGATGCGGCGAGGACCGCCGACGCGCTCGCCGTCGTCGCCCGCGCCGCGCCGGGGAACACCTGGCTGCTCGCCACCATGCCGCATGCCGGCGCGGACCGCCGCCGGCTGGCGCGGCTCGTCGACATGGCCGCCGCCGCCGGCGTTCCGCCGATGGCGGGCAACGACGTGCTGTACCACGCCCCGCATCGCCGGCCGCTGCAGGACGTGCTCGCCTGCATCCGCGGGCACGTCACCATCGAGACGGCCGGGCGGATGCTGGAGGCCCATGCCGAGCGCCACCTGAAGGACGGCGACGAGATGGCCCGCCTGTTCCGCCACTGGCCGCAGGCGATCGCCGAGACGCTGCACTTCCTGGAGCGCTGCCGGTTCTCGCTGGACGAGCTGCGCTACGAGTATCCCGACGAGCCCGTGCCGCCGGGCCGGACAGCGCAGCAGCATCTCGTCGATCTCGCGTGGGAGGGCGCCGCGCGCCGCTATCCAAGCGGCGTGCCGGAGGGCGTGCGAAAGGCCATCGAGAAGGAGCTCGCGTTGATCGAGCAGCTCGGCTACGCGCCCTATTTCCTGACCGTCAACGACATCGTCGCGCACGCCCGCGACATCGGCATCCTGTGCCAGGGCCGGGGCTCGGCGGCGAACTCCGCCGTGTGCTACTGCCTCGGCGTCACCGCGGTGGACCCCACCGAGATCGACCTGCTGTTCGAGCGCTTCGTCTCGGCGGAGCGACGCGAGCCGCCCGACATCGACGTCGACTTCGAGCACGAGCGGCGGGAGGAGGTGATCCAGTGGATCTACCGGCGCTACGGCCGCGAGCGGGCCGGGCTCGCCGCCACGGTCATCAGTTACCGGGCACGCAGCGCCATCCGGGACGTCGGCAAGGCGCTGGGCCTGACGGAAGACGTCACCGCCGCGCTCGCCAACACCGTGTGGGGCAGCTGGGGCAAGGGCCTCGACGAGACGCAGGTTCGCCAGGCCGGGC
>CAZJCW010000120.1:0-12535 GCA_964544365.1 uncultured Alsobacter sp. | reverse complement strand
CCCGACACGTCGATCGCCGTCGTCTGGATCGTCGACACCGTGTCGGACAGGCGCGTCACGGTATCGTTGATGCTGGTGGCGAGTTCGCCGAGCGAGCCTTCGAACTCTGTAACGACGGAGCGGGTGAGATCGCCCTCGGAGACTGCCCGCATGACGCCGGCACATTCGGAAACGGCACTCTCGACAAGCGTTGCGAGTTCATTGAGACCCGTCGCCATGTCCTTCACGAAGCCGGTCTTTTCGTCCAGGCCGAGGCGTCCCGAGAAGTCGCCCCTTCGGGCCGCATCGATGACGGCCGCAACCTCGGTCTGGCCGGCGATCTCCGCGGTGACGTCCTGCCAGAGCAGCGTGTGTCCGATCTTGCGCCCGTCGATGTCGAAGACATACGTCATGTCGACCATCAGCACCTGGCCGGCAACCTCGTAGCGCACCTTGCGGTTCTTGCCGTCGTCGGAGATCAGCTTTCGACCCAGCGCCGGATTTGCCCGGTAATAGTCGAGGTGCTGGCCGCTCATCTTCTCGACGGCAAAGTCGTGGCGCGCCGCACGGAATGCGGGCTCCAGTGTCATCAGAAGCTCGCAAAGCCGGGCGCTGATGAACACGATCCGCTCGTCAGGATCGGTGATCATCAGCATCGTGTCCGAGGCGTTCATGGCGTGGACGGTCAACTGCGTGTCGCGTCCCAGAGTGCTGATGTGGTCGATGGCACGGGCCACCTCGCCGATCTCGTCCGTCCGGCCGCGCCCGGGCACATCGATCTCACCCCCGTCCTTGATCTTGATGATGCTCGCCGCAAGGCCGCGCATGGGACGTACGAACTGGAAGCGGATCCACAGGAATCCGGACAGGAGCATCACGAGAACGATCCCGCCCGCGACGGCTGACTGCCAGACGGCGCCTCGACGGCTGTCCTGGGCATCCGCTTCGATGGCCTGCGCGCCGCTTTCGATCAGGTCTCCGGCCTCTTCCATCGCCTTCTCGAGCGCCTCGAAGCGCTCGACGAAATCGCCCAGCGCCTTCTCCGCGGCGGCATGATCCGAATAGGCGAGGTCGACCATGCGGTCGGCCTGCGCGATGTAGGCCTCGAGAACCGGGCGCAGCTTCTGCAACGATGCCTTGGCCTCCGGCGTCGCCGCCTGAGCGGCCAGGGCGTCGATGGCCTTGCGGAAGGACTCGGAATCTTCCGTGACCTGGCGACGATCCTGCTCGGCCCCCTCCTTCGAGCGGCTCGAATTGTAGAGTGCTGCAAAGACGTCGCCACGCAACGCGTCGTGGTACATGTCCGCCAGCGTGTGTTGCCGGAGCACAGAGGCGCTTGACCGCAAGCCGTCCAGCGCGGTCCCGAGGCGCGCAGAGTTCAAGGCCACGATCGACGCCGCGCCCGCAAGAACAAGGGCCGCGACGAGGAAGGCCAAGCCCACCTTCGCGCTGATGGACGACATGGCTCGCGTAAACGGCATGGACGGCACCTGTGTATCGTGAGCACCGGGACATAGCCGAGGCGGAGACGACGACGCGCCGTCGGCCACCCGATGCTGATGAGGCCAGCAGGACGATCCTGCCAGCCATAACCACTGCAGGTTGTGACTCCCCCTGATAATGCCCCGTTAAAGCTGCAGGTGGGCCGGTTGCACGACCGGAACATGCTGAATCTTTCGCGACGAAAGATCCGGACGCCTAACCTTGCCCAAGGCTCTTGATGCCGGATCGCAGCAGATCGATGATGATGGCGTCATGCCTGCCGGCACGAGAAAGCCCTTCGTTTTCCGCGTATCCCGGCCGGCATGGTGCCCGTCGGAACAGGCAGGCGACTTGTGTCTGCTGGAGCGGCGTCCATGGCCAAGGTGACTCACAAGGATCTCCGCCACGGGATCGTCCGGACCTGCAGGGAGATGAACCGGATCGGCCTCAACCAAGGCACCTCCGGCAACCTGTCGCACCGCATCCCGGACGGACTGCTGATCACGCCGACCAGCCTGCCCTACGACGAGATGGGACCAAAGGACATCGTCGAGATGGCACTCGACGGCACGTACTCGGGACGCCACCGCCCATCGTCCGAGTGGCGCTTTCATCGTGACATTCTCGCGGCCCGCAGCGACGTCAACGTCGTGCTGCATACGCACGCGACCTATGCCACGACGCTGGCCGTGCACGGCAGGCCGATCCCCGCCTTCCACTACATGGTGGCGGTTGCGGGCGGCGCCGACGTCCGCTGCGCCCCCTATGCCTGTTTCGGTACGCAGGATCTCTCTGACGCGGCGCTGAAAGCGCTCGACGGGCGTCTCGCCTGCCTGCTCGGTCATCACGGATTGATCGTGCTGGCCGACACGTTCGAGAAGGCACTTTGGCGCGCCGTCGAGATCGAGACACTGGCGAAGATGTATGTCCACGCGCTCGCCATCGGCGAGCCTCCGGTGCTGTCGAGTGCTCAGATGGCGCTGGTGATGGAACAGTTCCGGCAGATGGCTTACGGTCAGGGCACCGCCAAGGACAGCGTTGCCACCCTGTCGACAGCCCGGAAATCAAGAGGCAAGCAGTCATCCCCGCCGCCAGCGAACTCCGCCGCAGCGGCACGGCTCACGAAACCTCGACCGAAGCGCCTAAAGCCGGCTGCCGCGAGGACCGAAGCCATCGCAAAGCCAACCCCAGGTCGCAAGTCTCAGCGGACACGCTCGACGCGAGTGTGAAGGCGCAGAAGGTTGCAAGCGGCGGGCGGATTCGAATCGGCGCGTGCCTTGCGCCTTGATTCAGTTTTCCTTGATTAAAGAAACCATTGCAGAACAACGATAATTTTCGCAATGTGGCGTCGCTTCCCCCGATTGCAACCAGTTTCCAGAAGGGGGCTCCCTTGACCCTGCATGTGTTTCCGGTCTCGTCGGAAGAAGAGCTCACACTTGTTCAGATCGTGCCGGATTGGGCAGACCCCACGCACCGGCGATGGTTGCTCTCGCTGCGGGGTCGCAATCGCATGGAGACGAAGCGCTACGAGAGCGAGCAGGAAGCGCGACTTCGTGCCTTCATGGCGACGGGCGTCGGTGACTTCCTCTCCGGCGTCACGTGGGTCCGCATCCCCCGTTTCAGCGGACAGCCCTGAAACATCCGTGCGATGGGTTGCACACCGCCCGTTCCGCAGTTGCAATGGAGCGACGGGGCAAAGACATGTGCAACCTCTACAGCATGACCAAGGGCCAGCAGGCCATACGCGAACTGACGCGCGCGATGCAGGATCGCACCGGCAACCTGCCTCCGCTCACGGCCATCTTTCCGGACCAGATGGCGCCGGTCGTCCGCGAGGGTCCGGACGGGAGGGAACTGGTCACGATGCGATGGGGTCTGCCAGGACCCGCCGCCGCCGGCCAGCGCCCGGTCACCAATATCCGCAACCTCGCTTCGCCGCATTGGCGGGCCTGGCTGAAGCCCGAATACCGCTGCCTGGTCCCGGTCACGAGCTTCTGCGAATACGAGGACACGCTCCCACGCAAGACGCCTGTCTGGTTCGCCCTGTCGCCGGAGCGGCCCCTCTTCGCCTTCGCGGGGATCTGGCGGCCGTGGCATGGCGCGCGGAAGACCGCGGAGACGCCCGCAGACCACCTGCTGTTCTCGTTTCTGACGTGCCAGCCCAACGCAGAAGTCGGAGCCGTTCACCCGAAGGCGATGCCCGTCGTGCTGCGCACGCCGACGGAGTTCGAGCGCTGGCTGACCGCCCCGCCGTCGGACCTCGGCACGCTGCAGCGCCCGCTCCCGGACGGAGCGCTCGCGGTGGTTGCACGCGGATCACGCGAGGACGGGCCTGTCCTCACCTGAGCCGGCACACGGCTTGGGCGGCAATGCGTCGCATCGGTAGAACTACGGCAGACGGCTGCCAAGCCCACGGTCACGGTGGGCGGCGTGGCGACGTGCCGATCATGACCTCCATCGACACATACCCGCGGCGCCACAGCCCGATCACGAGGTCCATCGGGCGCTTCGGCGCGACCATTGGTCGAGCGCCGCGGACGGGACAAGCGGAGCGTGAGCGTCCACTGGGCCTCACGGCTCGCCCCGGCACCCTCCAGCTTCGATAAACCATTTCAGGCTAATGTCGGCCGCTGCCGCGAGACGCGGCCGCGGATTGGCCGACCATGACGGGGCGCATCAAGGCTTTCCTGACCGGATTCTTCCTGATGCTGGCGCCGCTGCTCGTGGGCGCCGGCGCGGTATTGCATGGCGGCCCGGGGGTCCAGAGCATCCGCAACCTCGTGTTCGACGGCTTCCAGCGGATCGAGCCGCGGGCCGCCCTGCCCGACGCGCCGGTCAGGATCGTCGACATCGACGAGGACTCTCTGCAGCACATCGGACAGTGGCCCTGGCCGCGCGACCGTATCGCCCAGGCCATCGACCGCCTGAGGGAACTCGGCGCCGCGGTGGTGACGCTCGACATCATCTTCGCGGAGCCCGACCGCACGTCGCCCGACCAGATCATCGCCGGCTGGCCCGACATCCGGGACCAGCCCGTCGCGGCGGTGCTGCGCCAGAGGTCCCACGACGCGATCCTGGCGGCGGCGATACGCGGCGCACCTTCGGTGATCGGCTTTGCCCTGACGGACGCATCCGCCAGCGCGCCGCCGACGACTCTCGGGATCGCCGAGATCGGCGTACCCGCCCTCCCCTTCGTGCCGCGCTTCGCCGGTGCGGTGCCGCCGCTGCCGGCGCTCGCCGCCGCGTCGACCGGACTTGGGGCCGTCAACTGGATTCCCGACCGAGACCTCGTCGTTCGCCGTGTCCCTCTTGTCTTCGGCGTCGGCGACAAGCTCGTGCCGTCAATGGCGCTGGAGACGCTGCGCGTCGCGCAGAAGGCCTCGACATTGACGCTGCGATCCTCCCCGGCCGGCATCAATGCGCTGAGGGTCGGCGACCTCACGATCCCGACCGACGAGGACGGTTCGGTCCAGGTGCGCTACGCCGGCTCGACGTCGGCTCGCACCATCGCCTTCTGGAAATTGCTGGAGCCCGGGCTCGTGCCACGCTCCGAGGTCGAGGGAAAGATCATCCTCGTCGGGACCAGCGCCGCCGCGCTGGGCGACATCCGCGCGACGCCGCTGGAGGCGAGTGTCCCCGGCGTCCGGGTCCACGCGGAAGTCGTCGAACAGATCCTCGCCGGCCAGCATCTCGTCCGCCCGGACTTCGCCGACGGCATCGAGCTGTCGATCCTGCTCGTCGGCGCCCTCGCCGCCACGCTGCTGGCGCGCCGCTTGCGCCCGATGGCGGCGGCGCTGTCCGTGCTCGCGCTCTGCATCCTGATCTGGGCCGCGGCCTGGTGGGCCTTCGCCGGCTCCGGCTTCCTGCTCGATCCGGCCATCCCGTCCGTCGCGGTGGGGACGACCTACCTCATCGCCACGGTCCTGGGCTACATCCGCACCGAGGGCGAGCGCCGGCGCATCCGCGAGGCGTTCTCGCACTACGTGGCGCCCGAGATCGTGCAGACGATCTCGGACGATCCGGGTCTTCTCAAGCTCGGCGGGCAGACCAAGCCGCTCACCATCCTGTTCTTCGACTTGCGCGGCTTCACGGCGCGGGCCGAAAGCATGCCGGCCGAGAACGTCATTCGCTTCCTCAACGGCATGCACACGCCCCTGACCCAGGCGGTGCTCGACGAGCGCGGGACCATCGACAAGTACATCGGCGACGGGCTGATGGCCTTCTGGAACGCGCCGCTCGATGTCCCGGACCATGCCGGCCACGCATGCCGCGCGGCCCTTCGCATGGCTGACGCCTTGCCGGTGATCAAGGCAGCGCTGGCTGCGGAGATCGGCGAGGCCGACGATCCGGTCGACGCACTCGGCCTTGGCATCGGCATCCACACCGGCCTCGCCTGCGTCGGCAACATGGGCTCGACACTGCGCTTCGACTACTCGATCGTCGGCGACGCCGTGAACACGGCGGCACGGCTGGAACCGCTCACGAAGGTCTATGGGGTGCCCATCCTCGTCTCGGAGGACGTGGCGGAGGCCGTGACGGGATTCGCCTTCGCGACGGTCGACACGCTTCGCCTCAAGGGCCAGGCGCGGGAGACGCGTGTCCTCGCGCTGCTCGGCCCGCTCGACGCGATGCCGCCCGAGACAGCGCAGTTTCTCGTGGCCCACGAGCGGGCGCTCGAGGCGGCGCGCGCACGGTCTGCGGACGCTGCGGCACTGATCGCGGCCGCAAAGGGCTACGGCAACCTGTCGCGGCAGATGCAGGCGACCTATGCGGTCTGGTCCGAACGGCTGAAGGCCCAGGCGGCGTCAGACACCGATCATGAACGGGTAGTCGCCGGGGGTTGAAAGAACGAGCGTCTGGACCTCGCGCGCCACGAAGGAACCCGGCAGCGCGTCCGACAGCTCCGCCTCGATGGCGTCGAGAGCCGCATCGTCCCGGAACGGGTGATGGTGGAATGACGCAAGCGCCTTGGCGCCCGCCGCCCGGCACAGCGCGACGCCTGCCTGCCACGTCGAGTGGCCCCAGCCGACATGGCCCGGATACTCGTCCTCCGTGTAGGTCGTGTCGTAGATCACGAGGTCGGCACCGGCCACGAACGCAACCAGGTTCGCATCGACGCTGCTCTCCGGATGCTCGACGTCGCTGACGTAGCAGACGCTGCGACCGGCATGGTCGAAGCGATATCCCGTCGCGCCACCGGGATGGGCCAGCAGGCAGGTCCGGACCGCACAATCGCCGCCAAAGCCGAGCGTCTCCCCGGCGGTGAAGCCGACATGATCGATGGCACCTGGAAGCCCCGAAAGACGCAGCGGGAAGAGCGGCTCGTCGAACATGCGGTCGAGCGCGGCCTGCGCGGAGGCGCCGCCGAGGTTGCCGCAATGGATCCGCACGGTCGTCCCGTCGCGGAACAGCGGCTCGAAGAACGCAAGTCCGGAGATGTGGTCGTGGTGGAGGTGGCTCAGCAGCAGGTCGATCCGCGGATGGGCTTCCTGCGCCAGCACCTGGCCGAGGCCGATGATGCCGGAGCCGGCATCGATCACGAACATCCGGTTCCCGAGCCGGATTTCCACGCAGGCAGTGTTGCCGCCGTAGCGCTTGACGCGCGGATCGGCGACGGTGAAGGAGCCACGCACGCCCCAGAAGCGGACGGAAATTCCGCGCAGGCTTCCCGCCTGTCCCTGGGCGTCGAGTTCAAGTCCGGTCCGACCGTGCGGCGTCATTCATTCCGTTCCCGACGGCCGCCCGGCGATTGCGACCCTCATCCTCATCCCGTCTTCGTCTCGTTCCGTGCTGCGAGCAGCCTGTTCGTCGCCTCGAGCCGGTGCGCAAGGTCTCGCATCACGGCCAGCGCAAGTTGAGAAAATTCTTCCAAAAGGCTTAAGAAATGATCCTTCGGCAAGCGGAGAACCCCGACGTCGCTGATCGCCACGACAGTGGCCGAGCGCGGAGCCCCGGTGATGACGCCCATCTCCCCGACCAGCGAATGCGCCCCGATGCGCGACACCACGAGCGGGCCGGATGGCGTCTCCAGCACAACCTCCGCCGATCCGTCGAGGATGACGTAGGCGCAGTCGGAGTCGCTGCCCTGGCGAAACATCACGTCTCCCGCCTTGAAGGAGAGCCGCTGGCTCGTGAAGGCGATGAGCTTGAGCCGACGAGGGTCCAGACCCTTGAAGATCGGGACGGCGCGAAGGCTCTCGACCTCGGATTCAAGCCCCATGGCTGCTGTCCGTTCCCCTGGGCCAACGCGTCGCGCCGACCGCGATCCTATGCACGCGATGCCGCCGCATCGCCGGTGATGCGGCCTCCGCCCGTCCGCGGCCCGAGGGCGAGGGTTCCCCGCAGCCTAGGACCGGCGAAAGTGACCAGATGGTCGAAGTCAGGCGGAGCTTCAACATGTTTCATGGCGACGATGAGGCTAGCGCCCTGCATCGCGTCCTGGATCCGTTCGAGCACCTGTCTGCGTTCAGCCTCGCCGAACTGCACCAGGGCGTCGTTGATGACGAGCACGCAGGGACGCTTGACGAGAGCCCGTGCGAGCGCCACGGCGGCTCGCTGCGTCGGCGTGAGGAAGCGGCCCCCGGGTCCGCACTGGAAATCCAGCCCGAGCCGATAGACGTCCTGCTCCAGCCCGAGCTGGGTGATGCAGTCCTGCACGACGGCGAGAACCCGCTCCTCGGCACCGGCAACCCCGTAGGTAATGCGGCCGAACAGCAGATTGTCCTTGAGCGGCGCGGCGGCGCAGACGCGGTCGGGATCGTAGAACTCGATGGCGCCGGCCAGATCCGAAGGCAGGGTCGACTTGATGAGCGCGCGCGCCGACACGATCCGCGCCTCCCTCCCTGCATCCAGCAAGCCAAGGCGATGGCGCGGCTCGGTATAGTCGAGCGTGAGCTCCACGAGCCGGGCTGTCTCTTCGCCCGTCAGGGTATCGCCGCGATCGACGCGCGCGACGATGGCCGCGAAGTCCGGCAATTCCTCCGCCTTGATGAAGGAGAACTGCTCGAACAGGAAATGGTCGGGCGGCAAGTCGGCGAAGATGTCGATCATGGTCGCGGCGATCTCGCGGCCCATGGCCGTCAGGTCGGCGCTGAGCCCGCTCCTGGCCACCGTGTCCCGGATGAACGGGTGGCTGATGAAGCGCCGGCCGGCCAGCGTGCCGCCGATCGGGATGCCGAACAGGAGGTTTTCCGAAACGGTCGCGTTGCGGTTGTAGACGGCTGGATCGAATGGCTCGATGAGTTCGGTCGACCCGGCCGCGGCCAGCGCCGCGAAGACGGCGCGGCGCGCTTCCACCGTTTGCACCGCAAGTGTCGGGAACCGCTCGGCGTCGATCAGTCCGCCAAGGCCAAGACGGTAGATCGTCTGATCCAGCCCGACGACCCGAAGCGCCTCGATGACCTTCGTATCCAGATCTTCCGGACCGGTCGCCCCCGCCGCGGCATAGTCGATCCAGTCACCGGGATGGTCCCATGTCTCGCTCTCCGGCTGACACAGGTTGAGCCCGTAGCAGACGTTGTCGCGGATCGTCCCCTGGAAGATCACGGTCTCCGGTCCCGCATAAGCGATGGCACGGCCGGCATCCTCCTGGGGAATTGCGACGATGTCATAGCCCGACAGCTTCAACCGCCCGGAAAAGTCCATCAACTGCCGGCCGAGAATGCGCGCGACGACATCCGGCCCGTCTCCGCCCTCCGCGCCGAACGCGACATGGGCCGGCAGCGGGATGACGAAACTGACGTTGTCGACGTGCAGGTGACCGCGGCTGTCCATGACCTTGAGCGAGGCGGCCTCGACCTGGCCCGCCCGGAAGGCCTGCGGCTCGGGAACCTGCGTCGGCTCCGGAATCAGGCTGACCGTCGCGAACTGCTCGACGACCTGGTCGAATTTCACCTGGACGTCCATGCGCTGCTGGTCCCAGTCGATCAGCTCCTTGACCGGCGGCGGCAGTTCCCGGTAGGCGGCGATCACGGCGACCAACTGGCCGATGTCGAGGCGGCCCGTGAGAGCCAGGTAGCCGCCGAGCGAGTAGAAGATGAAGGGTGTCAGCTGGGCCAGCAGATTGTTGATGAACTTGACGAAGAACTTCCGGTTGTAGAGGTCGAACCGGATCTTGAAGAGATGGCTCAGGCGCCGGTCGATGCGCGCCAACTCGTAGGCGCTCGTGCCGTGACTGTGGACGGCCGATATGCCCTCGACGACCTCGCCGATCTGGCCGGCCAGCGCGCGGGCCGCCAGCTGACGCTGCTTGCCGAGGCGAAGCTGCTCGCGCCGCAGGCGGGGAATGATGAGCGCCTGGACGACGACGATCATCGCCGCGATGACGCCCAGAGCCGGGCTCTGCACGACGATGAAGGTCAGCGCCGTCAGGGCCTGCCCGCCGAGGAACACGGGCGTGATGAACGCGTCGCCGACGAAGCCGCCGATTGGCTCCACCTCGTTGTTGATGACCGTCGCCATCTCCGACGGCTTGACCGCCTTGACCCCCTCCGGCGTGAACCGCACCAGAAGGGAGAAGAGATCGAACCTCATCTTCTTGAGAAGCTGCTCGCCGAGCTTTCCCTTGCGAAGATTGATGAACCACTTGAAGCCGCCGTTCACCAGCACGAGCAGCAGGAAGGCGCCGCTCAGCGCAAACAGATAGGGGAAGCGCTCCAGGGAGAATCCTTCGAACACCGTGACGGGCGCGCCGCCTCCCAGCCAGGACGGGATCGAGAGCCTGAAGGCAAAGAGCGTGGCCTCGGTCTTGCCGCCAGCGAAGGCCCGGCCCTGGATCGCGTCGTTGACGATGTACTTCGGCAGGTCCAGCGAGACGAAATAGAACGGCAACGACACCAGCACGACCGCGAGGATCGCGATCTGCTCCCTGCGGCTGTTCGACCAGATATAGGCGAAGAGATTCCGGTTCATGGCCCCCGCAGCCGGACGGCAGCGGGACGGAACCCGCCGATCGAGCGAGCGCACAACCCACACGCGAGTTGCGCTCTCGTGCAACTATAACTTATGTGCGGGCGAACCCAACCCCAGGCTTCACCGTCGCAGGAGCGGTTTCCGGGGCGGTGGTATCAGACCGGGAAGAGGGACTCGAAGCCCATGGCAATGGCCATGAGGAGGGCGAACAGCGCGGTCGCTATCTTGTCCAGCATCGTCAACCTCCGTCCTTCGACGCGATGACAACGACGGTATTCTAGTGCAATTCCAGTGGACTGGCGTTCAGAAAGACGTGATTCCGGCCACGTTCAAGGCACGAACATTGCGCATTCGTAATGTTCGCGCCACCGAATGGAAGGTCGCGCGTTGGTTGAGTGAACCACGCCGGCACTGCGAGCCGGCCTTGGATCAGGAGGACGACATGCACGCATCGTCAAAGGGCCCCGACCGCAAGGTCATTCTGGCCGGAGCATTGGCCGCTCTTCTCGCGGCCGGCGGAGTGGCCTACGCCACCGAGGTCCGGGGCGTCGAGGGCGCCATCCACCGCACCGAGGGCCGCATGGCCGATCGACACGACGCCATGCACCGCGGCGACCAGCGAATGGGCGGTGGAATGCAGGGCGGCGGCATGATGGGCATGCCCATGATGGGTGGCCGGATGTGCCAGTCCAGCGAGAGCATGGTCCCGCGCATGACCGAGCGGCTCGAACGCTCGGTGACCCTCACCGACGCGCAGAAGCCGGACTTCGAAGCACTCAAGGCCGCCATGGCCAAGGCGGAAGCAACGATCAAGGCCGCCTGCCCGACCGAGGCCGAGCGCAATGACCGGACCCCGACCGGTCGCCTGGCCCTGGCGGAAAAGCGGATGAGCGCAGGCCTCGAGGCGATCCGCACCGTGCGGCCCGCGTTCGACACGTTCTACGGAAAGCTCGACGACAAGCAGCGCGACCAGATCCGCTGGGCCCAGCGGGGAGGCATGATGGGTCAGGGCGGCGATCGTGGCGGTCGCGGCGACCGCCACCATCATTGGCGCTGAGTCGGCCCTTTCAGCGGCCGACGGCGTAGGCCTGCATCAGCCGCGGCGTAGCCGCGGCCCGCAGGAGGCCGTCGGCGCCCTTCTCGGCCGCGGTCAGACGTCCGACCGTCCAGTCGGGCGCGACCTCCACGTCGTGCCCGCGGCGCTTCAACTCGCCGATCACCGACTCTCCGGCCGCCTTCTCGATCATCAGGCTGCCCGGCTTCGCTTCGCGCGGGAAGAACGAGGACGGGAAGTGACCGGTGTGGAACAGCGGCAGGTCGATCGCTTCCTGAAGATTGAGCCCATGATGAACGCGGCGCAGGAACAGCGACAGCTGCCACTGGTCCTGCTGGTCACCGCCGGGCGTCCCGAACACCATCCGCGGCACGCCGTCCTGCAGCGCCAGCGACGGCGTGAGCGTCGTGCGCGGACGGCGTCCGGGTGCCAGGCTCGCCGGAAGTCCCTCCTCCAGCCAGAACATCTGCGCCCTTGAATTGAGCGGAAAGCCGATCTCGGGCACCACCGGGGAGGACTGCAGCCAGCCTCCCGACGGCGTCGAAGAAATCATGTTGCCCCAGCGGTCGATCACGTCGACATGCACGGTGTCGCCGCGGCGCGCCGTGCGCAGATGCGCCATGGTCGGCTCGCCGACACCGGCGCCACCCTTGGTCGGCCCTATCGAGGCAAGCAGCTTGAGCGTGCGCTCCACCTGGGTCTCGAAGCCGGGCACAACGCTGGGCCGCAGCTCTCTCGAGGCGGTGTCGGAGATCAGCGCACGCCGCACCGCCGCATGCTCCCGCGACAGCAACGTATCCATCGGGACGTCGACGAAATCGGGGTCGCCGTAATAGGCCTCGCGGTCTGCGAAGGCGAGCTTCATCGCCTCGGTGACGAGGTGCACGAAATCGGCCGACACCGGCTCGACCTTGCCGAGATCGAAGCCCTCGAGAATCGAGATCGTCTGCAGGAAGGCAGGTCCCTGGCCCCAGGGACGCTGCTTGCAGACCGTCCAGCCGTGGTAGTCGACCGTCTGCGGCGGCTCGAAACTGGCCTGCCACTCGGCCATGTCATGGCCGGTCAGCACGCCGCCGTTCTTGTGGCCGCTCGCGTCCATCACCTCCTGCG